>CAZFJW010000001.1:0-37995 GCA_964519355.1 uncultured Gammaproteobacteria bacterium
CCACAATGGGAAAATCCGCAGCGTCTGCGGACCGACCATTATGAAAATGTCTGCAGAAAAACTCCTGCTGGGTTCGGGACTAGGCGGCCGTAAGCCGATCGATTTCCTCGCGTGCGCGGGTCTCCCACAGCTTGGCTGCTTCGAGATCCTTCTCAAGCGACGGATCGTCAAGCTCTCGCCTGACGCACTCTGCAGCCCAAACAGCCTTGTTCTTGAGAGATTCGAGCGCGGCCTGAGCCGCTTCACCCTCATCCCTCCTTCGGGCGTAGACTTCAAGACGAACGGCGTCGATCCGATCTTTGAGCGTGGCCTCAGGCTCGGGTGCGCTCTCGCGCAGCCGCTGTTCGGCAGCTTCGGCCTCGTCCGAGATGGACTGAATTACGGCCTCAAAGGGTCCCTTCGCGGGATCATAGAGCGCATGCCAGGCGTCGCCAGACAATTGCTCAACCGCATCCCGATGAGAGCTGATGGCCAAATCGGCCGCGCGAACGGCCTTTCGGGCTTCTGCCAGATCCATGATCGCCCTCACTCCGAGAGCTTGTGTGAGAATTCCCAGATCCAAGAGTAAATCTCCAGGTGATGTACCTAGCAACTTTCGTTGTCCAGGTCAAAATAAACTCAAAATTTTGAATTCATTTCAATCTGGACAAAATAGGTTTTTAACGTGCAGAACAATACCAACCGCACACTTTACCACATAAAGAAATGCTTTTCAAATAATGCTGAAATAAGAATTTTCAAACGTAACCGGAGTGTATCAAATGTGAAACAATATGCTTGACAAAATACTGACTGAAGATCTAACTGACTGAAAGTGCTGCGTTAACCTTGGCTATTAATTTTGAGGGAACAACTTCAATTTTTGACAAAACATCAAATGCGCCCTTGGCTATTATCTCATTTTTATCCACCACAAGACTCGTAACAATTATTATCTTTGTTTGAGCCAGGCTCGGGTCTTTTTTAACAAAATCCAAAACATCAATTCCCGTCATCTTAGGCATAACATAATCAGAAAGTATAAGATCAGGCTGAAAAATTTTTACTTTTTCCAGTCCTTCTTGTCCATCATGAGCAGTTAGCACATCATGCCCCTCCCCAACAAACGTATGCTGATATAGCTCACAGAGAGATTGATCGTCTTCAATAACTAATATTTTTGCCATATTATTTAACTATACTTGTATTGTTTTTACTCCGCAAGCCTGCAATGGTCTTTTTAATAAAGAAATACATAAATGGAACAAGAAGCATCGTATAGTTAGTCAGTGCTACTTTCACAAAAAGCTCAGTTAAATTTGGAACGCGTGTTGCATATACATAAAGAATTAAAAAATACGGAATAGAACCAACTCCCGTAATAACGACGAATGCAGTAAATGAAACTCTCGTAAAACCAGCTGCGTAGGATATCCATTCGAACAAAAACCCCTGGAAAAGACGTGACAAAATGAGCACTTCTATTTCAAATTTAAGTGCGAGTTTGTCTATTTTCTCCATTCCCTTTTTACCTACAAATCGTTCTACCGTATTTCTTCCAAATTTTCTTGCTATATAGAAATTAATTACAGCTCCAGCCATCGCTACTATGTATGTTAACAACAAGGCTTGCACAGCACCAAATGCACCAATTCCAATAACTACAATTGGAAATCCGGTGAGAGGCGCAATTACAAAAGTTATGAGTAATACAGCAGAGAAAAGAATTGGCCCCCAAATTCCTGCATCTTTAATATATCTCTGAACGATATCACGCTCTAAAAAATCCCCCACATGACCCAGAACAAATCCCAAAAATAAAAATATCACCCCAATAACAATAATGTGGATAAGATTTTTTACTGTTAAGTTTTTCAGGAAATGCATAGGTCAATTATTTATTATACTTCACCCCAGATCCTCATATCAAAACTCAAAATCTGGATGCTTGACAGAAGACTTTATTAGATGTATTCTAACTTCAACAGTATGAAAAAATTTCTTATCTTCATACTTGCCCCAGCACTTCTTCCTTTTGTCTTTCCATCGAGAATTTTAGCCGAAACTCCAAATAACATCAGACGGGACGAAAAAGTTGTTGTAGCAAGTGACGAAATCGTTAATGATGATTACTTTGCTGCAGGCGAAGGAGTAACTATTTCTGGAACAATCAATGGTGACGTCTTTATCTTCGGAGGCAAAACATACATAGATGGAACTGTAAATGGAGATGTCTTAGCAGCAGGTGGTCAAGTTACAATCGATGGTCCAGTCTCAGGAAATGTGCGTGTTGCAGGTGGCGACATTATTCTTTCTTCTGAAATAGGCGGGAATGTTACTGTTGCAGGTGGCAATGTGCTCATTGGCGACAGAGCTAAAATTAATGGATCTCTCAATGGTGCATTGGGGAATGGAAGGATACTCTCTCCTATTGGAAAAAGTGTGCATATCACAGGGGGTCAAATTACCCTGGGCAGTGAGGTCGGGAAAAATTTCAAAGCAGCTGCTGGAAAATTGGCGCTTATAAACGGTGCTCATATTAAAGGCGATCTTGTGTATGTCTCAGATGAAGAATTAGATGTATCCGGAGGCGCAACTGTAGACGGTGCGCTGGTTAAAAAAATACTTCCAGAACAATTACAAAAAACCCAAGCCGAGAAAGAAACAAAGAATATATTTATGGGACTTGCTGGATTTGGAACAATTCTGGGAATTTTAAATTCATTTTTCCTTGGAGTTCTTCTTCTTGCTCTTGCACCTAAATTCTCGGGGCAAATTATTCAGGGTATTTCAAAGAAATTCTGGGGAAGTCTTTTAGTCGGCTTCATTGCGCTCGTTACAATTCCAGTAATGGGAGTTGTCTTCTTTATGACACTTATTGGGATTCCAATAAGTATATTAATTTTAGTTGGGTACATCTTAGTCCTAGTCTTCGGGAAAATTGGATTCTCATATTATCTTGGAACTAAAATTCAGGAAATTCTCAAAATTACAAAAAATAGGTATGTAGGACTGCTCTTGGGGGTCATTGCATTCAGTCTTATCAGCATTTTGCCAGTTGTTGGATGGTTTGTCGAAATTATTGGAACACTTGCGGGAGTTGGAGCACTTCTTGTTGCAAAAAAAGAACTCTACTCAAATCTTCGAAGTAAAAAAATTATATAGCCGAGCGTACTGACTCTTGCCACGCGCTGCTTGCGACCCACGAAACATATTCCCAATAATTCACTCGTGTACGCCTGTCTACCGATAACTTTCTATCGTCTTGCACAGTAGAAAAAGCGCTTTTAAGTTCTTCTAGTCTTGTGGCACTAAATGAGGCCAGTGCTCCAAGTGTATACGCATCAAGAATTAGCTCTCTGGTCTGAAGTTCTTCATCTCCATATGGGATCCCATCTGGATTAGCAAGAGCATTCATCCGCCAGTCCCCAAATCCCGTAGTCAAATCACCAATAACCTCACCAACAGAACGAGTCTCAAAAGGACCAATATTCTCTTGTACACATTGATGAGAAATCTTTCTCAGTCCGAACTCTACCTGCTCAAGTGACAATTCATCTTGTAAAAGTCCGTGTCCTTTTGCTATTTCTTGATTTATAAATTTCTGAGACGCATGTACAACAACACTCCAAACAGGGGGTATACGAAGAGAACTTTCTGTAACAAGAAAAGCATTCAAAGATCCACGAGCCGTATCACGTCCATCTCTGGGCAAGAATATGCTTTGTTCTGCCATATTTTTTGAAATTCAAAAAAAAATATTTTGTATTTCCCTGGCATTATATCAAAATTAAAGGGAATCAATTAAGGCTGCAACATACGGGGGCACTCTGTTGCGCCATTCTTTTCCATCACGCATAAGTTCACGTATTTTCCACCCCTCAAGTTCAATACGATTATGGTAGCCTATCCTGACCACTGGAATTTCAGCACTTTCAAAAATCGTATTCACCCAATCATTATCTCCAAAACTAACGTCAAACTGACCTACTCTCTCACGTACAGTATCAAGCCACTCATCGTCACTGGGATGATCGGGTATTTCAACAATAGATGACACCCGCCTTTGAAGATTCTTGTCCTGAATAAATAATTCTATCATCTTCCTTCTCACTTGAGACGAAAATGGATTGTCGTGGTCTTCTTTGTTGCTGCTTCCAATGCCAATTACTATCTCAAGGCATGACTCAAGTGCCTTTTGCATAAGATACAAATGCCCATTGTGAAATGGCTGAAACCTCCCAATTACAAGTCCTCTTTCGTAGTGCATAGAGTTTATTATAAATACTTTTCTTAGAAAAAAAACAGAAATCAATAAATAGATGGTTGTTTTATTGAAATGGAGGACTATAATCCTTATTCATGACCGAAAGATTACAGCCAGAACGAGAACACGAAGAGGCAAAAAAACTGGCAATAAAATACCTAAAATCAGGAACAGAGCTTTCCGAAAATTCTGGTCTTCGTGACATCTTGGGACTAGAGGATGATTTTGGGCCATTACTTTTTTCTGCATGCGCCCAGAAAATGATTGACTACGACATGCAGGAAAAACTTGTAAAATTGCAGAAAAAAGCCAAACCCGCTTCTAACAGTCCTACACCAGCACGTCTAATTAGTTCTGTTGGGAAAAAAGAGCGGGAAGTTTTGATGCTTGCATTTGCAGCAGAAATTTTGGACCAGGTAGACAAAGTATATATAGGTGAGATGTTTGACCCGAACAATATTCCTCCACAAGTACCCAAAATACCAGATGCTGTCCACGATCTGTTTGTAATGTTAGTCTATCAGACAACAACTCCCCAACAAACTCAAACTACTCGTGAAAGACTAGAAAGCTGGGGGACAGCATGGAGAACAAGACTCAACACCGCTCCCTCATCATAATAATTTTTCTGTCCTAAATCTTTTAATATGGTATACTCAAAAACATGACAAAAACTTTGGATATTAACGGCGTCACAGCAGAAATCCTCAAAGAAGGGAACGGCAATGCTGTAAAAGCAGGTGACACTGTGTCGATTCACTACACTGGGTGGCTTACAGACGGAAAAAAGTTTGACTCATCAGTTGACAGAAATCAGCCTTTCGAAACCAAAATCGGCGTGGGTAGAGTTATTCAAGGATGGGACATGGGAGTCGTCGGCATGAAACCAGGCGAAAAAAGAAAACTGACAATACCTTCAAAATTTGCTTATAAAGAATTTGGGGCAGGTGCTGTTATTCCGCCGAATGCAGATCTTATATTTGATGTGGAATTACTCGAGATTCTTTAATTTTTCTTCCCTATAGCTATTCTAAATTCCCCTAGATTTGCGGATTAAAAGGAATATAATGCAAGTATGGGAGAACGAACCCCAATAGGAGATCCGACAGTTTTTGACGAATCACGTGACAAAGCCCAGACGTGCCTCAAAGACGGCAGAACATTTGCGCTCGGTCATGCAATGGATTTAAAACTAGGCCTTAGTCCTGCAGGCTTTGAACTAGCAGTATCATTCAGCGCATCCCAACTACTAAAAGACGATATTTTTGGTACTCAGGAAATGATTGGAAAGCTCAGTGGAATCCCCTTTTCGGGATTTGTAAGAAGAAAATTGGAGGGAAACTTACGAGCCCTCGAATTAGCCGAGGATTATTTAGGAAGGACAAGAGAAGATTTGACACATGAACAATTATCCGACAGACCCGAAGAATATACACTGACAGTACGTCAAGCCGTACAAAATCTTTTTGTACTAGAAAGAGGGAAAAATTCAATGAGTAAAGATCAATATAACGAACAAGTAGGAAATTGGGGCACACATTGGAAAGCCCAAATTCAAAACATTCCCCCAATTACTTATACGCAGCAGCATCAGTAATCATCATTTCAGAAATAAGAGGAGTATTGGGAAGAGAAAGATGCCAGTCATTTAACATCGTCCAGGCCCCCACACCGTGAGGGTCCTGAGTAGTAAGTCCTTCAAGATCGAACTTGTCAAACAATGATGGATGACTTTTGCCAATTTCCTCCCAAAATATCGTACCACGCCCTTCATCATTTGGAGACCCAACACCCCCAACTAGACCTAACGAACCAGAAGAACCTGCAATAAACCCTTCGATTTGCTCAGGACTAAGCCCCAAAACTATTTTCATATATTCTCTTGCGACTGCAGCTTTTGCTTCAGGGTCAAGTCTTGCACCACCAGTTACCCATTTAATTCGTATTTTTTGTGCTTCACCAGAATCTAAGGGATTATCTCTAAGAACTGCAAGATAATCTTTTACCATTTCTGGAAGTGCTGCTCCCCAAGGACTTACTGTTTCACCTGCCATAATACTTTTGGATATTACACCACTGGTTTATTTTTTTCAACTTTTTATGTTTTATTCTTAATCCAAAACTTTTTCAAAATCCCATAAGTCTGGGAAGACAATAAATATCCAAGTGTTGCAAGAATTCCATTCAAAAGCGGCCGTCCATCGCCAATCAAGAGTAAAAATACAAAAACCATTAAGAATGTTACAAATCCTATAAATCCTGTTCGAACATATGATAGTTCCCATGCCTTATCCGCTTCAACACGCCTGTTTCTTGCATGAATTTCATCAATTTCTTTCCGCAATTTCTGTACTTCAAGATCTAAATCTTTCATTATTTTTCCAATGCTTTTTTCCTTTTCAAACGTTCTATCAAAAAATAATATCCTATTAGACCAAGACCTGCAGGAATAATATCATACGTTATGCGAAATAGTACTGAAATAAATATAGCGTCGTGAAGTGAAACTCCAAAGAGAACAAAAATTCCTATCATCGAAGTATCCTGCACGCCAATTCCTCCTGGAATTGGCGCAAAAAGTCCTGCAAGTATTCCAAGTGAGAGTCCAACAACCAACACTCCAAACTGTGCATGAATCCCGAATGCCTCAAAACATAACCAGAGCACAACAACCGCAAGCGACCAGGAAAGAAATATACTAACAATAATCTGAAAAGAAATAGAAAGCCTCATCTGCAATCCCTTTGTTCCAAGAAGCAGTGCTTGATGGATCGGCTCAAGTCTATGATCAATCTCGCGCCTCGTTATAAAAAATATGATTCTTGAAAAAATATCGAGAATTTTTTCTCGAATTCTTGGAAAAAATACAATAATTGTTGCAATAAAAAATGTCCCAAGTGATATTTCCAAAATAAGCTTTGCAATCGACTCAAGTGCGGGAGTCAAAAGTCCTTCCAGAAAAAGCCACGCAAAACCAATTGGAACGAACGCTAAAATTCCAAGAAAAACACAATATGTATAGAAAAATGAAGATAAAACAATAGCATGCGTATTTTTTATTCCAAAATTACGAAGGTATGCCACGCGAATTGAATTCCCTACAATTCCCCCAACATCAAGAAGTTTTCCAACAGGAATCGTAATAGAACCTATATAAAAAATTTCTTTACGGTGAATGTTAAGCGAAAAAATCGAGGCAACAAAAACATATGCAAATGTTGAAAAAAGATACGAAATAAATGCCACACCAACACCTGCTGCGACATAGTACCATTTCGCATGACGTAAAATGTAATGTGCCTCCTGAGCTTGAAAATACACTACAATTCCAGCAATTATAATGAATACAAAAAATAGCAGAGTTAAAAAGGTAAGGCTATCAAACTTTTTAGGTTTTTTTTGTTTCATTTTTCCATATGGACAAGAATCGATTTCTCAATCCATTCGACAAGTTCTTCCTTGTTTTCAAAAAGTCGTTCTGGCAGTTCCCAATAATTTAATGTAACATCTTTATCCTTTGAACGATAGACAAAAGGATGCGAGCCTTCCTCCTCATAGTCTTTTTTATTACTCTCCCCAACTTTGAAATATAACTTTCCGTCAGCAATGAGCCCAAACATCTTTCCATCTTTATAAAATCCATACCCCCCAAACATTGCCCGAGAATTTATCCCAAAAAATCCAGAAAAAACATCATGCAAAATGTAATCATGAAAATCTTTGTCTCTGGCCATATTCTCTCATTCTATCACGTGATTTTTCTGATAACATGATGACATGTGGGCTATTTATGCAATATATTTTACGATAATAAAGGCTGTTAACTTTTACATCTTCAAAAGACTAACTCGCGATTTTAACCCCCTCACGCAGCTGGTTAATACCTTTCTTTTTTCAATACCTTTTGCCCTCATAATTCTGCTTGTCTTTTTCCAAATTCCAACAGTTACACCAATATTCTATTTTTTCGTGGCCTGCTCTGCAGTACTTGACCTTGTAGCATTTTTCCTAACCTTCAAAGCTTTTAAAATGGAAGACATATCACTTCTTGCCCCGTTATCTGCATTCATCCCGGTATTTTCACTTATTTTTGCTGCTCTTTTTCTTCATGAATATCCAGGTGTTTTAAAAATTATGGGAATTCTCCTGGTAGTTGTGGGCACTTATGTTCTCAACCTTTCTGACACAAAACGAGGAATTTTTAAACCGCTTACCCGACTTTTTTCTTCCCGTGCACTTATTTTTTTCCTGATAGCCAATTTTATTTGGTCTATCACTCCGCTCTTTCAAAAAAAAGCAATTCTTCAGACAACTCCGGTTACACCTCTGTATGTATCATTTGTCGGATTTTGCATTATTACCGTTCTTTCTTTTGTGATCGCATTTTTAAAAAGGGAGAAAATATTTATAAATACCAGAAAAAATTGGAAAATTCTCTCAATTCATGGATTCATTGGAACGACAAGCCAAATGGCTGCCTTTACTGCTTTTGCTCTTGCTCCTCTTGCATATTCACTTTCTCTATTTAATATCTCAACACTTGTAACAATTGGGATAGGCGCGGTATTCTTGAAAGAACACAAAACCCGTGACAGATTTTTTGGAGCACTTATTATGATCGCGGGGTCAATTCTGATTATTTTTTAAGACTTTTTGCTTGGTCTCCTCTTTTGTGCCGCAATTGCTATTGCAGCACCAGTTCCAACAGTCAGACCTGCTGCTGCCAGAAATTTCTTACTTCTGTAAATTGGTTTTTTACCCCCCGCACTATCAACAAACATATCTTGCGCAATTGCACGATCTCCCCCAATAAAATACATTATTCCACGACAATGTTCTGCAACGAGCGCATCCATGTCTCTACCCAAAACTGGCATAATCGTTAAATCTCCAAATTCCTGCTCAATTTCATCAGCCGTTCTAAGAAAAGCTCTCCTTGTGTTTGCTACAACCAAACTCTTTGGATCCTCAAAATCAGTACTTCTAATCAAATCCCTAATTGGCTGGTCGGCAGGTTTCATATAACGCTCAATATGAAATGGTCCGCTTGACGCTTTGGACCTGATGGTTCGAATTCCATACTGCTCATATTCATCTGCTACTCCTTTTTGGAATGACTCAATTTCTGCGTTGGATCCTCCAAGAATTACCTGATCAGGCGCTACATCAAGTGCTAACTCGACATTAAATTCCTTACGATTTTCTCGCAAATGAGTGATAAGATCTACTTGCTCAGGTGAAGCCTCTTCTCCTCTTTTTTTTCTAACTCCGACAACAACAAGTCCCCCGCCAACTGCGTCTGATGCTTCCTGCATGATAAGTCCGCGCTCTTTATAAAATCTAATCATTTTTTCAAATGATTTGAATTCATATGGATTCCCAAAGCTGCCTGCTTCATATGCAGCAATTCCAAAAGCCGCGCTTTGTCCAATATTCACAGCAGAAAATCTTCTAAAACGCAGCGGATTGTCCTCAACCAGCATCGCTTTGCATGCAACACTGTAAGTAGGAATTAAAACCTGAGCGTTTTCTGTACGGTTTAGAAGGTCCTCAGGACCTTCGAAACTTATCTCTGCAACTTTAATCCCAGATGCGCGCTCTGCACTGGTATATATTTCTCTCACGATAGAACTTTGCTCCCAAAGATCTTTTCCCATTCCAACTTTTTGAAGACCATGTCCAGTGTACACTTCAATTCTGCCTGTAATTGGCCTATCTTCTTCAACTTGATAACGCACGCGCTCCCATGGCTGGGGCTGGTGTTGATGAAAAATATTTCGCTCGACCCAATTTCTTCGTTCACTCATAGACAGAATTCTACGAAAAAAATTCGTACATAGCAACTATCTGTCTCCAATTTTTGTAACCTAGAACACACAAATCTTGTAATCCAAATTACCAAGGTGTAGAATGGAAAAATTATGACAACAGCTCTCTCAAAAAGATTAGAAAAGATCTGGCAGGAGCCTGATTTTCTCTCCTTTTTTGAACAATACTCTTCACGCCCAGTTCTAAAAATTAAAAAAGGGTCACTCATTTTTTATGAAGGCGACAAACCAGGTAAAGTTTTTTTTGTAAAAAGCGGCTATGTCAAACTCTTCCACTCTTCAGAATCAGGCAAGGATGCAATCATTTACCTTTATGGACCAGGAACAGTCCTTGGTCTTAGAGCACTTACTTCCGAAGATGAACTTTTGAGACATTCTGCCGAAACCCTCACTGACACACAAGTTATTACCCTCTCTCGTGAAGAATACATCAAGGCCCTTGGAGAGCACCCTGAATATATAGTTGACCTTCTGCATTTATTCATTGAGAGACTTAATTACACCGAACGCAAACTCTCAGGTTTTATCCTTACAGATGTCACAGCACGAGTTGCTAATTTTCTTCTCAATGTTGGAAAAAGATTTGGAGAAAAGACTCCGCAAGGAATTGTTATTCCAATTCCTCTCACCCATCAGCGAATTGCAGAATTTGTTGGATCTTTTAGAGAAACCGTTACTGGATCTGTTCAAAAACTCGAAAAGGCAAAATGTATTTCATATACAGGAAAAACACTCACAATAACAAATCTTAAAACGCTAGAAGGATTTATCCACGAACGATAGTTCTCAACCACGCTCACCAAAAAGTAATCCACGCTACACATGCATTGTGATCAATACTACTGAACCAAAAAACTCTATACTCTACACTCTAACTAAACATGAAACAAACCACCCTCACACCGAGCCCAATCTTTGAATGGCCATCTATTTCTCTCCATGACTTTACTGATGTCGAGATTGAATTCAGGCCAGCAAAGATTTTCTATAACGCATTCTTTTCGCTTTTTGTGGTTCCCGGAAAAATTATTGATTCGTTCAAAAGTGTATTTCTTTCAGATCAAACAATCGATCCCCATCATGTCGAAATTGGAGAGAAAATTGAAAAAGAACTAATTACACTTTTTGACAAGGCCTATTCACTTGAGGAAGATTAAATTGTACCAGTCAGATAATTTTGTCTCTTTTTTTCCTCAAACCGTTCAATCGCGTACCTGAGCATTGTACGAGGCATTTTTTTGTAATGTTTTTTTAAAAAAACCTCTTCCTCTTCTTCAGAAATTCTTTTTCCAACCTCCCGCAGCATCCATCCAACAGCCTTATGTATTAAGTCATGCTGGTCTGATATCAAAATCTCTGCAATGCGGAACGTGTCACGAAAATCTTTTTCATACACAATAAAATAGAGTGTTGAAAGTATTGAAATTCTACGTTCCCAAAGACTTTCTGATTTGGCAAGTTTTTGCAATATGTCCCGGTCTTTTTTCCCTGACAAATATCTTCCAACAATTTGCGGTGCTGATAAATCTACAAGATCCCAGTTATTAATGTTCTCTGTATTAGACAAATAAAGTCTATATATTTGCTCCTGCAAATCGATGTTATGCTTAAATTTTTCAACCAAAATCAAAAGTGCAACAAGTCTTTCTTCATGAAATTGAGATTGAAGTAATTTTACTATTTCATCAAGCGGAAGCCCCTCATATCTTCGAGCAACGCTCCGAGAAACGGGAACTGTTAAACCCAAAAACATATCACCCTCTGCATATTCGCCTTTACCTGTTTTGAAAAAGTGAGATAAAAATTTTGCTTTTGAGGAATTCTTAAGACTTCGAAGTTCGCCTGACACTTCCTGGGCAATCATTTTTTCTATGGCTGAGGTTTTATTTCAAGTAATTCAACTTCAAAGATGAGGCCTGCGTGTGGAGGAATAAGTCGTCCGGCTCCTGTTTCACCATAACCAAGTTTTGATGGGATTGTAAGTTTTCTTTTTCCTCCCACTTTCATTCCGATCATTCCCTCATCCCAACCCTGTATCACTGCACCTACTCCAATTTTTGTAACAAATGGAACATTTCTGTCATATGATGAATCAAATTTAGTGCCATCAAGAAGTGTTCCCTTATAATTTACAGTCACAATATCTTCCTTTTTCACAGCAGACCCAGTCCCTACTTTAATATCCTCAATAAGAAGCTTTTCGGCATCTTTGACTGGAGCTTGCGTTGGAGCTGTTGTTATGTCCGGCGTGCCCTGGCTCTCTGACGACTTTTTCGGCTCAGATTTGATAACAACAATAGCTATTACCACAAATACCAGAAGTAATGAAATGATTCCAATAATTTTTCCCATGCAGGATACTCTAACCCAAATAGATTCGACTGTCAAGCCTTTGGTATAATAACTATTGTGCAAAAGCTATTCATATTCCTTCCTCTTCTTTTTATATTCTTTCTTTCAGCAAAAAACACATCAGCAGCGGGTTTTTTCTACCCAATAACGCATGCTCAAGAGCGAATTACACTCAAACCTTATGGGATCCTTGTTGATACAGCGTTTTATAAGAATAAAGAAGATCTCTTTAAATCAGCCCGCCCGCAAGGCTATCATGCGGGTACAGATTTTGAAATTTTGGAAGGCGAACAAGATAAACCCATACCTGTGTATGCTGTAGGTAATGGGAAAATCTTATACGCAGGAGAAGTTAACGGATATGGAGGTGTCATTCTGCTTTCTCTTAAGGATAACTCCCAGACAGCGCTCTACGGACATATAAAAACAACTGGAATTAATATAAAAAAAGGAGACACTATTTCTGCTGGAGCAGTGCTGACATATCTTGGTAATGCTTTTTCAGATGAAACTGATGGAGAGCGCAAACATCTCCATTTTGGAATATACAACGGAACAGATATATATTTTACAGGTCATGAAAAAACGAAAGAAAACTTATTGAAAAAATGGGTAGATCCGATTCAATTCCTGCGCGAAAACAACGCACAAGAGCCAGGCAGCATGACAAATGAAACATTTAAGATGAAAGACACCTCTGTTATCGCAGAGCCCGTAACGCAAACCAAATCCAAACAAATCATGCCAGAAGAAGAACTTGGCCCGTTGAAAAAAATCATTCGCTGGATACAAAATCTTTTTGTATGAAAAAAATTCCTAAAGTCCTTAATAAAATCTCATCAATCCTTGGATTATTTTCTGTAGGACTTGGCCTTCTTCTTTTTGTAACCAAACAAATGAGTCCTAAGAATCCGGAAAATATGCCTCCAGAAAATCTAGCGCAAAAAACAACAACTGCATCGAATGGCAAACAGCTTGCAACTCCCACCCCTAAAGTTATTGATTATAAGGCGCATTTTGCAATTTTTACGAATGGAACGTTCCGAATTTTTACCTCTTCTATGTATCACAATTTAGATGAAAACATTTATATTTCATCCAAAAATCCAAATACTGTTCAGGTTAAAAAAGAAAACCTAACATGGCAATATTTTTTCAATACTCTCCCAATAAAACTTAACACGCAATGTCTTACAACCGGGACTGGTCAGGAATTCTGTACAAAGGATAAAAATGTTTTACGATTCTTCTTGAACGGAAATGAAGATCCAGAGGCACTTTCTAAAATTATCCAAGAAGACAGCACGCTGCTTGTCACATTTGGCAATTTAACTGAAAATCAAATAAAAACCCAACTTGAAAAACTACAAGAAATACAAATGAAGCAAAACTAAAATTTAGTGGCTTCCTTCAAGAAGCAGTACTGCAATATACATCACAACTATTCCTAAAATAAGCAATACGCTTTCAAAAACAGCAAAGCCTTTTTTATTCTCCTCATGAATATCAGGGATAATATCGGAAGTTGCTATATATATAAAAAATCCAGCGGTTATTGCAACAAGAAATGGAATGTATTGCTCTAAAATTCCACCCAAAGAGAATGCTAAAATTGCACCTAAAAATGCAGTAAATGCACTGAAGACATTGAACAGCAATATTTTTGAACGTTTGACTCCAGCCTTGAGCATAAGGCCAAAATCACCAATTTCTTGCGGAATTTCATGTGCAGCAACAGCAAAAGTTGTAAGCATTCCAAGATGCGGGTCAGTCATAAAAGTAATGGCAATTATGACCCCATCGATGAAATTATGCATTGAGTCTCCAAAGATAATAAGCGGAACGACTGGCTTGGTTACCTTTTCATCAGTGTCATGGTGATGCCGATGGGTCCAATGCAAAAACCGCTCAGCAAAGAAAAAAATAATAATCCCCAGAAGCGCAAAAAGAAGAACATTATGCATATCGCCGCCCTCCAAGGCTTCGGGCAAGAGGTCGAAAAACGCAGTACCTAAGAGCACGCCCCCGGCAAGCGCTGCCAAACCATGTATCATTCTATGTGAAACTTTATTATTTAGAAGAAGAACGATTCCCCCAACAAGAGAAATAATACTCCCAATCGCTGTATACAATAAAATTTGAAATAACATTTTCAAATCGTATCATATATGCAACTCACTTGCAACACGCAATATGTCTCTTCCATTACTCTTTGCAAAATTTATAGTTTTTCTGGTAAGATAATCTTTATTCTAAAATGATTGATCAAAATAAAGAGAATGAAAAACTTATTGTAATCGCAGAAAAACTTATCTCTCTACGAAAAAAAGTAGGCCTCAATTCTTTTCTTGTGCCAGTTAATTTTGAGGAAGAACGAGAGAAATTCTTTGACTCTCCGAATTATCAACCCCAGTTCAGGTATAACACTAAAGAAATACCTGAAAATATAGAGGATGAAATTGCCCAGCTTAAAATTGACGTTGTTCATCTTCAAGTTCACCCCCAACTCAATTTACATCTCCAAAATTATATTGTAGATCTTGAGATGCTCCTTGGCACATTAAGATCCATTGGAACAGAAGCATTTACCGACTACGCATGTGATCTTTTCTCAGAGGAACTCGAGGACGCAACTCGAGAACATTTTCTTGATTCTGAATTTAGATTTGAAAACGAAGAAAAAGGTGAACTTCACAACGCACAGCAAATAAAGGAAGCATTTGACAAAGAACTTGAGTTTTATAATTTAAAAAACTATTCAGTTCAGATCATTGCAAATGGTCCAATAATCGTTGCGGGGCCCACTAGAATTATTTTAGGAGAGGATATCAAAAGATACTCCAACAATGTACGAAGACTTATCATCCATGAAGTTGAATCCCATGCCATACAGGAATACAACATAGAAAACGCCCTTTCCCCCTTTCTTTCTCTTATCCCGTATGCCAAAATGCGGCTTTGGAGTGAAGGACTTGCAGTATTTAATGAAGTTCACACCAACACAATAACCCGCTCATCATATCTCAATTATACAAAGCGTTTTGAGGCTGTAAAAATGATGAATAATTCGTTCCGAGAAATATTTGACTATCTTAATGAATCACTCCACGAAAAAGAAGCATACAAGATTGCATTTAGAGTTAAAAGGGGTCTTTCAGATACGAGTCGTCCCGGAGGCTTTCCAAAAGATATCGCGTACGCTATCGGCTACTTAAAAGTAAAAAGATACGTCGAAAAAGGAAATTCAAGGTCATTTTTATACAGAATTCCAGAACCTGAATTTGGCTCACTTCTCAAATCCCTGAATCTTCTTCCTGAAGATCAAATTGTACTCCCTAAGTTTATCGATTAATCTATTTGGTATAATACGATTTAGATAATGCAATTTTTGATCCCAAATAGTGTTAGATGGATCACCTCGACTTTGCTGCCAAAAAATGAGGCGTTTTACCCTTCTCTTTCAAGAAGAATTGAGCATTCAGACCAACATTTCATAGACAACTTTTATATACAACGCTCTGAAATTGATGAAAAGGATTTTCTTGAAAAAATTTTTCCACTCTATGAAAAAGAAATAGTAATTCGAGAAAACTATATTTTCGAACCAGCTGAATTAAAAAATAAATATCTTGAGAGAATTCGAGATGGAAGAAAATATTTTCTGTACGGATTTTATCAAAAAGAAACAGAAAGTCTTGTTGGTGGGTTTTTATACAGCATCCCGCATGAAATAATCTCAGTCGCAATGAGATTTTTTGACAGATCTATTAATAAGAATACAAAAACTCAAGCAACTTTGGATTATTGGGGAGAATGGAAATTTTATGATTTTGTAAAAAATGAAGGGCATAACGCCTATTCTTTAGGGATTGATCATTATCCAAATATAGATCGTGCTGGCCTACCGTTGTATAAATTAAAAGTTGGATCACTGCCATGCGTGAATATTAAGTCAGAATCAATTACAATACATCCTGACCCAAAAAAAATCACAGACCATATGATTTTTTTTACCGATGAGGATAAAAGCGGACATTACAGAAAGTTGAATTGTCTATATAAGAACTACATCCAAGGAGGAGTTCTTGATGAGCTTGAAAAGGTTACAAAGTGGGCTGGATTGGAATTTTACAAAGAAGAAATAAAATTATGAAAATCAATGGAATAAAAACTCATACGATTACAAAAAAAGATACTGACATTACAAAAGTTATATCTAAATATGTAACCCGCTTGGAAGAGAAATCAATTCTCATTATTACTTCAAAAATAGTTTCTATTTGTGAAGGAAATATGGTATCAACCAGCTCTACTGATAAAGACACGCTTATTCAGAATGAGGCCGAATACTATATTCCAAGGACCAAAAGTCACTATAACGTATGTCTTACTATCAACAATGGAATTCTTGCACCATCAGCTGGTATTGACGAATCAAACGCAGACGGCAACTATATACTTTGGCCAAAGGATTCACAAAAATCGGCCAATTCAATTCGTGAATTTATAACAAATTACTATAAAGTCCAGCATGCAGGAGTTCTTATTATCGATAGTAAAACTACTCCACTTAGGTGGGGAACTACTGGGATTGCACTTTCATGGAGTGGATTTTTGCCATTGAAAGACTACATCGGCGCACCAGATTTGTTTGGCAGGATTATGAAAATGACCAATCAAAGTCTTATTGATGGACTAGCCTCTGCTGCCAATCTTGTTATGGGCGAAGGAAATGAAGCAACTCCTATCGCTATTGCTCAAGATCTCTCATTTATTGAGTTCGTTGATAGTAATCCAACCCAAGAAGAAATCAACAACCTTATGATAAATCCAAAGGACGACCTGTATGAACCGATCCTTTCACATGCTCCATGGAAAAAGCGTGTTGACACGAAGCCCTAATTCACATATCCTTATTAAACATGGAAAATTCAGAAAGCTCCCCAACGTCCGGTTCTATTGCCCCAGAACTTATTAACCCAAGTCCTGTACCAGAAATTGTGATGCCTTCAGGCAATCAACCCGCAGAGATCCATCGTTCAATTCGCTATCGCCTGACACATCTCTTCTCACGAGGTGAAAAATTAAAACCCCACGAATTACAAAAACAAAGAGATGACTTAAAAAATGCTGCTAGCCAAGGAACAGAAACACAAAACTCTACTCCTTCTCCAGTCCCCGAGACGGCTCCTAGTCAAATTTCAGGAACTACAGTAGAAACTACCGCCCCTCTCCCTCAAGGATTACAAGAAATTGGCACAACCCAAGAAGGCAGTGCATCAAATGTTGACTCAATGATCCAGGAACTTGCAGAAAAAGAACACACAGCAGCAGGTGCACAAGAAGCCCCTCCTGCTTCCCCACCACAAAAAGACCCAATATCATCTGATACTTCAGGAGCAATGGACGCAATGACAGCAAGAATGGCACAGATGCCCGATACAGCATCCTCCACCGCTCAACCAGGAGAAAATTCGAATACAGCTGCAGCAAGACCCGATCTTCCGCCAGCAGAGTCGTCTTCCACACCTCCACCTGTTGAGGCTCAACCAAATCAAAACACACAAATTATTGATTTCCAAACAGCAGCCGCACGAGTTCAAGAATCAAAAGCAGTTCAACCTGGCGCCATATCATCCGAAGTCCCCCCGGCCCCACCAGTACAGACTTCAGAAGTATCGCAAAATCCTCAGCCGCTTGTTAAAGCAGCATAATACATTTCAATAAAAATCCACGAAAATTATTTACCTTATTATTTTTGGGGAAATTACCTCAATGAAACTATATACCTAATCTAAAATTCGCGTCTGCCTTCCATCGCTCTATGAATCGTCGTCTCATCGGCATACTCAAGATCCGCTCCAATTGGCAAACCTCTTCCGATGCGTGTCAGAATAAGCTGAGTATCAGTCGGATTATTTATGCTTTGAGTTTTGAGCTTTTGAACAATATACATTGCAGTTGCTTCACCTTCCATAGTTGGGTTGGTTGCAAGAATTATTTCTTTTATTTTTGGATTATTCCCGACCCGTTTTACAAGCTGCGGAACATAAATATCATCAGGACCAATATTGCTCATTGGATCAATAACTCCATGCAGGACATGGTATACACCCTTGTAAGTACCGCTTCGCTCTACAGCCAGAACATCAAGCGCATCCTCCACTACACAAATCATTTCCTGATCACGAGATTCATCTGAGCAAATCCAGCATGGATCTTCTTCTCCAACATTATGACATGTACTGCAAAGCACAGTATTCTTTTTAAGTTCTGAGAGTGCTTCTCCAAATGAATCCAGCTGGCTCTGTGGTACATGAAGTAGATAAAATCCAAGACGCTGCGCGCTCTTAGGACCAACGCCGGGAAGCTTTTCAAACTCTTCAATAACTCGAGATAATGCTTTTGGAAGTTTCATTTTGAAATTTTCAATTGATGAGTTATGAGAATTGAGGAAAATAACACAAAGGATTTAGAGTGTCATTAAATCTTTTTCTTTCTGTTCTCGAATTTCATCAATCTTCTTCATAAAATCATCGGTAAGTTTTTGAATTTCTTTTTCAAGTCGTGATGTCTCATCCTCCCCAATAGTGTCTTTTTGTTTCTTGATCTCTTCATTGGCGTCATGTCTCATTTGTCTGATCATAATCCGTCCGCTTTCTGCTTTCTGGTGAATTAATTTTATAAATTCTTGTCTTCGCTCTTGTGTAAGTGGAGGAATAGAGAGTCTGACAATGCTCTCATCAACAACCGGATTCATACCAAGATTTGCATCAGAAAGTCCTTTTTCTATGTCACGCAAAATACTTTTATCAAAAGGTGTTACGACTAAGGTTGAAGTGTCCTGTGCGTGAATCGTTGCAAGCTCCATAAGCTTCATTGGAGCTGTTCCGCCATATGCTGGGATGATAACTGTTTCGATAAGTGCTGGATTGGCTTTCCCTGTGCGCACTGTGCCAAAATCAGCAATCATGACATCTACTGATTTTTGCATTCGGTCGCGTGTTTCTTGAATTATTGTTTCCATGTGTAG
The DNA here is from genome assembly GCA_964519355.1 of uncultured Gammaproteobacteria bacterium. Classification (GTDB taxonomy): domain Bacteria; phylum Patescibacteriota; class Microgenomatia; order Levybacterales; family GWA1-39-11; genus CAZBEA01. The sequence continues at coordinate 19,460 of CAZFJW010000001.1, forward strand.
TTAAAATATCAGAAATTCCTCTTCATCACAAGTGGAACTTTACATATTTGGAAGAAGACTCTTCCCGCTTATAAGGCGTGCGATATCAACAATTGTAACAACCGCCATTAATCCCAGAAGAAGCGCAAGGCCTACCATGTGAGCATACGATTCATATTTCGGATTAACTTTTTTCCTGGTAACAACTTCTATCAAAATAAAGAACAATCTTCCTCCGTCAAGTGCTGGGATAGGCAGAATATTAAGAACTGCCAAGTTCAAAGATAATAACGCCATGAACCAAAGTACTGCATCAATTCCAAATGATACTGCCTCACCCGTAAGCTGTGCGACTCCAAGAGGACCAGCAACTCCTTCTGGTTTTTGGCCATGAATTACACCCTCATATACCATGCTTCCAAGTCCATGCACAATAACCCAAGAAAACTTTAGAGCTTCCCATGTACCATAAACTGGCGCCTCCAGAAGCGAATATTTACGGACTTCTATTGCACTAATACCGATACCAATTGGACCTTCTCCCTTTGGAAAGTCTTTTCTTGGAACAAGGGTTACTTCGTTTTGCTTACCATCACTCACGTACACAATCTTCGTAGGCTTACCCAAATGTTTTCTTGTCTCTTTTACAAATTCTTCTGTTTTTACTATTTTTACCCCATCAACAGATATAATTTGATCATCAATTTGGAGGCCCGAAACGGCAGCCGGACTATTCGGAAGAATTTCTGTGACCCTGATGTGATCAGATGGAACTGCAACTCCTCGAGCAGCAAAAAGATAAGAAATAAGACATACTGCGAGGAGAAAATTCATAACAACTCCCGCAATTACAACTGAAAGGCGCTGCCATGAAGGACGTGCAAAAAATGCACGTTTAAGATCTCCGCCCTTCGCCTCATCCTTTTTATGAGTTATCTTACCTCCCCCAGCATCATCTTCTCCAAATAATTTTACAAATCCTCCGATTGGCAAGAGATTAATAGAATACAGAGTTTCACCAATTCTTTTGCCCCAAATACGCGGTGGAAATCCATATCCGAATTCTTCAACTTTTATTCCGAGTTTTTTGGCTACAATAAAATGTCCGAATTCATGGATAAGAACAAGAACAGAAAGAATGAGAATAAAAACAAGTGCAGTTACAAGCATTTAGATAGTATAACAAAATGAGTAGTGTGTAGAAAGTAGTATGTACTATGAGCACGCAAGAAGGACCGTCGTACTGCTATTGCATGCTTATGCTGCATGATGCAGTACTATTCTCTTCCAAGTTCAAGTCTGGTTATTCTTCCAAGAACAATATTCTCACCGAGCTTGGCGATTGTTTCTTTTAAGAGCATTTCGATCGTCTTTGATGAATCCCTTATATATTCTTGTTTCAATAGTTCCTCAGCATCTTTCGGATTCATTGAAGCCACCTGCATTGCAACTTCATGTGCTAAAGTTTTAAATTCATCAGTTCTTGCAACAAAATCAGTCTCACACAATATTTCAACTAGTGATGCAACTCTTCCACCATGAACATAGCTTTCAATAAGCCCAGCATTCGTTGCTCTATCTCCCTTTTTTGCTGCTCTCTCAAATCCCTTTTTCTTCAAAATTTCTTTTGCCTGCTTTAAATCTCCCTTTGCTTCTTCCAATGCAGCACGGCAATCAGCAACACCGGCTTGGGTTTCTTCTCTGAGTTGTTTGATAAATGATACGTCAATTGCCATATGTGTGAAAATTATGAACTTTTAGCAGGTTTTGTCTCTTTTTTAACTGTTGTCTTTTTTGGCTCTTTGGATTTTGCTATCTTTGCAGCAGCTTTTTCTGCTTCCTTTTCAACTCTTTTATTCTCTGCATCAACGGCTGCTTTTTCTGCTTTTACACTATCCTCTTGTGCTTTTTGTTTGTTCTTTTCACCCTGAATCTGTCCCTCTTCAAAAGCCTCAACAAGATAAGTCGTGATCAGTTCAATTGCACCAACTGCATCATCATTTGAAGGAATTGCCCAGTCAACGTCTCGTGGATCAGAGTTAGTATCGACAATTCCTACAGTATCGAGTCCCATTTTATGAGCCTCATCGACCGCTGTTCTCTCATGGTGAGTACCGATAATAACAAGTGCTGATGGAAGACCAGGAAGATCTGCAATTCCCTCATAAAAATTCAATAATTTTTCCCGTTCTCGCCCAAAAAGAAGCACTTCTCTTTTTGTATATCCTTTTTGTTTTTCAGGAACATTGATAAATTCAGTAAGATCTTTTAGTTTTTTGAAATTCTTTGAAACTTCCTGGTAATTTGTGAGCGTTCCACCGATCCATCGCGCATTGACATAATAAATATTTCGAACACCCTTGCCCCATGCTTTTGCAACTGCATCTTTTACAACATTTTGTGCCTGTCTTTTGGTTCCAACAACTACAATTGAACCACCTTCACTTGCAATATTTGATAAATGCTTACCAGCCTCCTGTAGTCCTTCGAGGGTTTTTTCGAGATTGATAATGTGAATATTGTCACGTTCTTCAAAAATAAAACTGGCGGCTCGTGGATTAGCACGATTTACCTGATGTCCGAAATGACAACCAGCTTCCAATAATTCTTCTAATGTTACTTCTTTCATAATTGTATGTCCTTATCCGTCCGCTGAGACTGTAGGTTTCAGGACATGTAGCCTTCAGCGTGTGTAATGTTCAATATTATAGTAGTATCTGGATAAAAATTCAAGAGGATACTAAAAAAGAACCGTATTCTTGCAATATATGCAACAATTTCGTATTCTATAAAGTACTAATAGCATGGACGAATCAAAATCTTCTCGGAATAAAAGCCTACTTCTTCTGTCATGTGGAATACTCATACTCTTGTTGTCTGCTGTCTCTGTTCTTGTTATCTCCAAGTTATCTAATAATAATTCTTCAACAGCAAAAAATGAACAATCAGGCAAAAAAACGGCAAAAAATAACTCTAGTTCTTCTCTTTCCACAGATGAGTCAGGCCCAACTATCTCAAACCAGCATGTCTCTCTTAATTTCTCACAAAAATTTATTGATGCATCAAAGAATAATGAAAAAGTAAATGTGGATATCATCCTAGACACTGAATCCGCAAAAACAGACGGAGCCATTGTGGAAGTTGTCTATGATCCAGAATCGATTTCGGATGTAGATCTCTTCCCTGCCTTTGATACTGATTCTCTCTATGGGGAACAATCCGATGTAACAACCCTTTCCCATAGCCCAGAAGAAGGAAAATTCGTACTTGGGATCTCAACTTCAGCAGAGCAAGAAGGAGCCGGTAGAATCGCTACTCTATCTTTCAAACCACTCAAATCATCTTCAAAAGATAAAACCCAAATTACATTTTCCACCCTTTCCGAAGGCTATTCAGGGTCTGAAAAATACCCAGCCGACCCGGGCTCTCTTGAAGTAAAGATTAAGTAAATTCCAAACACGCGTTAAATTCTTCTTTTTCTCAATTCGTAGTCTGAGCGTGAAAAATCAAGTCTTGAACGTTAAGAACTGTAAGGCGTAGTCCGGAGTTTTAGTGAAAGAGGCAGATTTTGAACGCATCAGGCAAGACTTGAGAAGAGTTTTGTATACTTTTGCGGAAAAAGTATACAAAAATTAATTACCTCGTATTTCTTCTTGCTCTGTGATTTACTGTTCCAATACCGAACACACATATATCAATTTTTGCAATTCAACAAAGGACAATTACACTTTTGCAAATGAGTGCATCAGGGGATTCCTCACAAACTTGTTGAGGAGGGGGTAAAATCACCCGATAAATGAATGAGCAAAATGCGTCCGATTTGACTTGCAAGGAGCTTTCGTTCTTTCTCGGAAGAAAAAACAGTAAATAATACTCATAAGTACGTCTTGACAAAATTCTGCGTACTTTTAAGAATTACAAATATTTTTTGTACTTCTTGCTATTCTAAAACTTCTTATACTATAGTAAAAGATATGATCGGCGGTCGAGGCTCTAGCTATATTTATTTAGTTCTTCTTGCTATTATTGGAGGTTTTCTTATGGCTGGCGGGTCCCGCATGGAAAATGCGAATTATCTTACAAAATATGATAATTCGAAGCTAACTCCGACACCTGGGGTCGGTGCATCAATCGCAACTCCGACACCTGGTGTAGTCGGAATTCCCGGTGCAGCAACTGCCACACCCACACCAACACCCACAGGACCATAAAAATTATAGCGCCTTAGAAAAATAAGATCATGAATATAGAACTAAGCTGCTTGCGGTAATGGAGTAAAAGTGGAAAGTGCATCAGTAATTTTTGCAATTTGACTGTCATAGCGTGCAACGGCCAGCTCTGCTCCACCTCTAGTAGTGTTGCCTAGCGCTCTTGTTGACTCTTGAATTTTTTTATCGATCCACTTTTGCGCTGCCTCATCGGCGACTTGAGCACGAACATCCATACCCTGCTGAATATCATTCTTTAAATCTTTATAATTAGCATCATCTGCGTACTCCTGAGGGGATTCAGCCTTATCTTTGTCACGCAGACGAAACTTTTCAAGGTTATCTTTTTCTTTTTGGTACTCAGCAATTACACCTGCAGCATTTCCATCTTCAGCTTCTTTTCTTATTTGTTGAAGACGTGCAATCTCTGCCTCAAATCCTCCGCTTGGCATTATTACTGCGTGCCCTAATTCTGAATGCTTAAGACCTGTTTGGGCATTTGTAATTTTTGCGTCTATAAGGAAAAATTTATCACCTGAAGTAACAGGCGCTTCACCTGTCGACTGAACTTGAGCTTCTAAATCCATAATTTGAAATAGTTAATAATATATATTGTTATAAGTCAATATAGTCTCTAAAACGATTTATCCAGATTTACTTGTTGAATAACAAGGACTCTGATACTATAAAAATATTATTACAAGCCAAAATATCAAACATTATCTTCTCTCACAAAAGGGAGACGCTACAATGAGTCTCCTGCTTCTTATCATCTTGGTATCGGGAGTCTTTCTCGTAGGTGGGGTTACACCAAAAATGCATGACGACACGCTCGACATGAAGACAACCGGAACTGTACAAGGCGTCCAATCCGGAAGTACTGGATCATCTTTTGCCGGAGCGCCCGGCACGAGCAACGGCTCCAAAAAGTCTCTACAGATGAAACAACTTATTCTAACCACTACAACTCCAACCCCTATTGGCCCTGCTCCTACAAAAACCCCCACACCCACAACGACCAGTCCATCTTCTGAATGGAAAATTACATATAAATTTGTCGAGTGCAGAGAAGATGCATCTGCTGGGAATTTAGAACTAACTGGATCCACTTCTGGATACACCATTACTGAAGTAAAATATTCTGGAGAACCCGATTGGACATTTGCAGATAGTGAAAAATTTGATGGAGCCAAAACCAAAAATGCAATCATTCTGTTCCCTCAGGAAAAACCATTTATTTGGAGAGTGACGCTTTTTTCTGGTGGAACATTTACCACCAGAGGCAGCGGTGGAACTTTAAGAGCAACATATGACGGCGCACTTTTTACGAAATGCACGTAGTTGATTTAAAATATTTTTTGATATATACCTAATACTAGTCATACCATATGCGTAAAAATATACTTCTCATTTGTGTTATTTTTTTAGCACTATTTACTATTAAAATTAGTGCAGGACCTACAGAAGCTATTTCTTCATCAACTAATAAGACTCTCCTCGCTCAGTCTGCAACATGCAATGAATCAACATGCTATGGAGTAAAAGTATGTACTGATAGAGGCTGTAAAAAGAGAACTGGATACAACTGTACTGGTGTTGATGGAATAAATGACAATGATCGATGCGCCTCAGGAATCTGCATTAATGGTGAGTGTGTCGATTATAAAAATGAACCACCAGATGGCTACTGCGGAGAACCTGAGGACTGTACAACGGGAATATGTATTAAGAACAAATGCCGATCGGGCCTTCTTGCACCATATGAGGACTGTGACAATAACTCACAGTGCCTGTCAGGAGTGTGTGTAGATGAATGTAAGCCAACCAAACTTCCGCAAGACTCAAAGTGTGATGCGAATGATAACGCAGATTGTCTTTCAGGCCAATGTTCTAGATGTGAAGTAAATGGATGTAAGGGAAATTGGACCTGTCAAGGCCGGGATCCGACACCTATTCCTACAACCGTTCCCCCAAATTGCGGTACCGAAACCTGTGTCGGGACAGAAATTTGTCTGCAAGTAAATGGATCCCCCCCGCTTCAATGTTTTGCGCGCAATTCAAGAATAAATGGGTACACTTGTAAAGGCCAGTATGGCACCAGAGAACATGATGTGTGCAGTTATCCTGCACCATGGTGTAACGAAAATTTTAGATGCGGACTCACAAATTCCCCTGCTGAGACAGATCCCACAGCAATTCCGGAACCAACTGAAGAACCAGGAGCGGCAACACCTACTAGAACTCCTACTACTCAACCTACTGACACTACATCCTGCGAAAATCCTGCAACATGGAGTCCGGGAACTAGCTATTCATGCCAGTTATCAGGATGTCCTGAAGGTGGATCTTTCTATGATGGACCAGATAGCGGCTGCCCTGCCTCCAGGCCAACCTGCTGCAAGACTATCATTATTCCCCCTCCTGGTGCTCCAGAAGTCCTAGACTATGAGAGAAGTTGTACAGATGGTCAAATTTCTTACAAATTTAATTTCACTCCAGGCGAAGATGCAACCTATCATAAATTACAATATGTCGGAGTCGCCAAAGGCGACACTACGACTGTACCTGTCGATCAGTACAATAACTATACCTCTGGCATGATTATCCCTCCATCAGGAGGAAATGGATTTGCACCCGATATTCAGGTTAATTACGACATTCTCGCATGCAACTCTGCGGGATGTACTCCTGATCCTATGCACTGGTGGTCAATTGGAGACACAGGAAACGCATGCACAGCAGGAGGAGCAACACCGACTGGTCCTTGTAGTACTCACGGCGGAGTTAAGGCTGGAACAACTGCAGATGGAGTCTGTGATAGAAAAGTGTTTAACGATACTAATGCCAAAAAAACAGTCGCAGAAGGAAATCCTTACTACGGCAAAACATATGAACTCAGATACACGTGTAACGATCCAGGAACATACGATTATATAAATCCAGATACGACCACATGCAGCTCCAAAGTATGGTTTGATCCGCCCGCAGGAGGAGGATCAACACCCGGCGGCACAAAGACGTGCTACAAAGACGCCGATAATGACGGCTATGGATCAGCAACTGGTGGAACACAGGCCAATCAAACCTCATGCACCGCAGGCTGGTCAGAAAGCATGAGCGATTGCGATGACACCAATGCGTCCGCCAATCCTGGTCAAAGTGGTGACTTCTATCATCCCCTGGCAAATGGCACTTTTGACTATAACTGTAACGGACAAAATGATAAAAAATATGCAACTCATGGATTTGGCTCACTGCCAAAAGAAACATGCCTAGCTGATATGCCGTCTGGGACTGTCGGATTTACAGATGACATGCAATGCGGAACTTCGGGCACATTCAGACTTTGCTATAAATTTAAAAATACCGCCTGTGGTGGCACTTCAGATTCAGACGCAGTCTCTGATACTATCGGCAAGCCCTGTCCCGCTGGTGCTGCCGGAAGCGGATGGGCACTTGTAGACCTGGCAAGCGTCCCGCAGAATTGTAAGTAATATGGAAAAAATTAAAAGTATTATTGTTGGAATTAAAATGTCAAAAAAGAAGTTACTGATTGTAATTTCAGTCACAATTATCATTCTTCTCTTGCTTATTGCAGCTCTATTAGGAGTTCGGTCAAAAAATACAAAAACGAAAAACCAAGTACAAGTCCAGCCTATTGAGACCAAAAAATATTACGCCTCATTAAAGTTTGACAAAGAAACAATTTCACAGAATGAGTCACCGGTTTCAATAACTCTTGATATGGGAGCAAATTCTGTAAAAAGCGTTTCATTTACAGTTGAATACGACCCGACACTCCTGACAGTGGACATCGAGCAGGAACTTGACAGCACCTCCGCCCTTTCTTATTCTCTTGTTCCAGCGGGTAAAATTGCATCACCCAGCACAGCCAAAAAAGGAACAATTCAATATATTCTATCTTTAAAAAATGAGGCTGTAGAACAAAATGGAAAGGGCAAAATTGCAAAGTTTATATTTAAAACAAAACCTGAATTCACAGGCACTGCTGTTGTAAAGATTGCAGATGTCAAAATTACCTCAGACAAACTTGGCATAACCGAAGAATTTCTTCCACAAACCAACTCTCTTATAATTCAATAAGATATGGTGTGACGAGTGACTATTTGACACATGCATTGATATTCTCATAAGATATCTGTATGAAGAAAAAATCCGCAAGAAAAGTAACACGCAGAGAGCAGAATAAATTCCTCCACTCCGTACGCCTCTTTAGAGGAGACGCAATGGTGACATTACTACTTGCAATAGTTGTCATTTCAGCAGTTTTTTTCGTGGGAGGCGCACTTCCCCAGCAATCCCGTGACACTCAAGATCTTTCAAATGAAGGCGTTATTGACGAAGACTCGCTCTCCTCTTCAACCAACGGCAATCAACTGCAGCTTAAGACCTTAAAATTCAAAAAATGTTCATCAATTGCCGCAGTCAGCATGATGCTCGATCGCTCAGGATCTATGGGCAATGATGGAAAAATCACCAAACTCAAATCAGCAACCCTGTCATTTGCATCAAATTTTGCAGACGACTCGGTTATTGGAATTCAGTCTTTTGACTCAAATGACATACGTGAAGACGTTCCTATATCCTACTATAAAGATGTAAAAGATTTGGTCGTAACAAAAGTTAATGCACTCACCCCAGGCGACAAAACCCCCACGTATCGAGCCCTGCAATTCTCTCGCGATATTTTAATACCCGCAATACCAAAGTTCAGTGACCGAACTTTTAATTTTATCTTCCTCTCAGACGGCCTCCCCGTTCCGCCCCAGACAGAAGACCCACGAGGATACTCACCCAATCCTGCTGATGAAATTAAGGCTCTTGGAGTAACTGTGTACACTATTGGAATCTTCGGACCTGCAGATGCTGTTGCAGGAGCTGAGCTGCTAAAAAGCATTGCATCATCTCCTGATAATTATTTTGCTACGCCAACGGGTGACGATTTATCAAGTATTTATGCTGCAATTGGAACAAAAATTTGCAGCAAGGCAACAAAGTAGTTTGTATAGTGTAGTATGTGGAATGGAGAATGTATGATGCGCAATCTTTTTCAGATCAAGCATAATTCCTAATACATAATTCATTGTACAAAACCCCAAATATTGACAACCCCGACACATACTATCTAGAATGATGTATGCCCGCTAAATCTTCTCGTATTCGGAGAAAAACAAAAACTGTCAAGAAAAAAACATCAGTAAAAAAACCCGCTTCATCGCTTTGGTTTTTTCCAAATTCTCTTAAAGTTCTTAAGGGTGATGCCTCAATCTTTATATTATTTGGAATAATACTTATCGGCGGACTCTTTATGGCTGGTGGCTTTTTCCCTAGAGTCTCAACTGACACACTTAACACTGACGCTGGAGAATCACAAATTGATCCAGATTCTCTCCCAAAGGGCGACTCAAAAGAAGCACTGCAGCTCAAGACCCTCAAATTTAAAAGCTGTACCCAGGTCTCCGCAGTTGAATTTTTACTGGATAATTCAGGATCTATGGGAGGGTCAGGATTTGATCCTGCCAAAATGACCAACCTCAAAGCGGGTGTTACAACGTTTTCAGAAAAATTATCTGACACATCGGTTATAGGACTGAGAACTTTTTCTGACTATACAACCCTAGACGTTCCTTTCGGATATTACAAAGACAATAAGTCCTCCTTTGCTACAGCAATTGCTGGAATGACTCCTGATGGATCTACGCATCAAAAGTCAGCTTTTGAGGCAGCCAAAACAGATCTCGAAGGTGCAGTCACAAAATATCCAAAGTACGATTTTAATCTCATATTCTTTTCTGATGGAATTCCAGAAACTGCAGCGGGAAATAGAACTTGTACAGGCACCGTGTGTGATCCATCAAATCCTGCAGGATGTAGATGCATGGCACCATCCCAAGACCCAAGAGCAGTTGCAGAAGAAATCAAAGCAATTAAAAACTCATCAGGCAGCAATATAAGAATATTCTCAATTTTGCTGTACGATCCAGTTCGTGATAGTTTTGCCGAAACCGAATTTAAGGCTCTTATGAAAAGTGTTGCAACGGATTCTTCAACATACTTTGAAACAACCGATCCAGATGATTTAAAGAGTCTTTTTGATTCTGTTATCAAAAAAGTTTGTGGATAAGAACAATTCCTCCCTAAAAATACGACTTTTGATATAATATCCCTATGCCAAAAAAGGACGAATCAATTTTATTGCCCAAACACGTCGCTATTATTCCCGATGGGAACAGACGCTGGGCAAAGGAACACAACCTGCCCTCACTCCAAGGACACAGAAAGGGTTTTCAAGTTGCACAGGTTTTGGCGCGTAAAATTCGTGCATCAGGAGTTCCCACGCTTACTTTTTGGGCTTTTTCGACGGAAAATTGGAAAAGAGACAGTAAAGAAGTTGGATACCTCATGCAATTTTACAGTAAGTTTCTTGAAAAAAATCTTCTCAGCATGGATGATGAAAAGGTTAGGTATATCCACCTTGGAAGAAAAGACAGAATTCCTGAAAAATTACTGGCAAAGATTGAAAACATCGAAGAAAAAACCAAAAAATTCAAAAAATACTACCTTAATTTTGCACTCGACTACGGAGGTCATGATGAAATTTTAAGAGCAGTTAAAAAAATAGTCGGCAAAGGCCTTAAAAGCGATGAGGTAACCGAGCAGCTTATTGCAGAAAATCTTGATACAGCGCAAGAACCTTATCCAAACCCAGATCTTGTCATCCGCACCAGTGGCGAAAATAGAACCTCAGGATTTATGCCATGGCAGGCAGCATACGCAGAGTACATTTTTATAGATAAATATTTTCCCGAGTTAACTGAGGGAGATATAGACTGGGCACTGGCTGAATACTCAAGAAGGCAAAGAAGATTTGGTAAGTAAAATTGCAGGATGTAGCATGTAGAACGCAGTATGCAAAAAATCCAGTCATTTACAGACTTAAACGCCTGGAAAGAAGCGCACGTCCTCGTTCTCAATATCTACAAAGAAACGAAAAAATTTCCCGATGATGAAAAATTTGGACTTACCAACCAGATGCGAAGATCTGCCGTCTCAATAACTTCAAATATTGCAGAAGGTTTCTCAAGAAAGGGAACGAAGGAAAAAATCCAATATTGTTATTTGGCTCTTGGGTCTCTAGCCGAACTACAAAATCAACTTGTAATTTCAAGAGATATTGGTTATATTTCTAATACAGATTTTCAATTACTCGCAGAGAAATCAATTATAGTTAGCAAATTAATTAATGGGCTTATTAAATCAAAATCGCATACAACATAATTCATACTACATTCTTCAATTATGAACCTAAAACAAACCGACCCCCAAATCTTCCAACTCATAAAAGATGAGGAAAAAAGACAGCGCGATGTGCTTGAGATGATACCGTCTGAGAATTACACATCAAGCGCTGTGCTAGAAGCTTTGGGATCAGTTCTAAACAATAAATATTCTGAGGGCTACCCCAAAAAAAGATATTATCAGGGAAATGCCGTAGCTGACAGCGTTGAAATACTTGCACAAGAACGGGCAAAAAAACTTTTTAATGTTCCTTACGTTAATGTCCAGGCACTATCAGGAAGTCCGGCAAATTTGGCAGTATACACTGCGCTTCTGGAACCGATGAAGGGTAAAATTATGGGTCTATCTCTTGCATTTGGAGGTCATTTGACTCACGGACAGCCTCAATCATCTACTGGAAAATTTTTTCGCTCCACCCTTTTTGAATTAGGAAAAGATGCGCATCTTGATTATGCCGCAATAGAAAAACAAGCACTAGCTGAAAAACCCGATATTATTGTCTGTGGATTTACCGCGTATCCTCGTGAAATTGACTTTGCAAAATTCGGCAAAATTGCTGATAAAGTCGGATGCTATCTCATGGCAGACATTTCCCATATTGCAGGGCTTGTTGCCTCAGGTGTCCATCCCTCTCCAGTTCCTTATGCACATATCATAACCACAACAACTCACAAAACACTTCGAGGCCCAAGAGGAGCCCTCATTATGGTGACGGCAAAGGGCCTAGAAAAAAATGCTGACCTTCCTAAGAAAATCGATACAGCGATTATCCCTGGACTCCAAGGTGGACCGCACGACAACCAAACAGCAGCAATTGCTGTTGCACTAAAAGAAGCTGATACAAAAGAGTTCAAAAAATATTCACTACAAATTGTAAAGAATGCAAAGGCTTTATCTGAAGAACTTATCAAGCGTGGTTTTGATCTGGTAAGCGGTGGGACGGATAACCATCTTTTGTTGATAGATCTCCGAAATAAAAAAGTAAATGGTGCGGTTGCTGCATATGCGCTCGAGAAAGCAGGAATAGTTCTCAATAAAAATGGTGTACCATTTGATACCAATCCGCCATTTTATCCCTCGGGAATTCGGCTTGGAACTCCCGCAATAACTACTCGCGGCATGAATGAACGTGACATGAAAAAAGTTGCTGAGTGGATTGATAGAACACTGCAAGCAGTTGGTGAAGCTGTAATTCCAAAAATTCAGGAAGAAAGAAATCCTTGGATGCGGGATCAGAAAAAGCGCATAAATTCTAATGGTGAAATTAAGAAAATTGAAAAAGAAGTGAGGAGTTTTGCAACTAAATTTCCGTTGCCTTAAGCTGCAATTCCAGCAGCTGATTTATATTCTTCAATAGCTTCATTTCGTAATTCTACAGTTTCAAAAACACCGAACAACGGTACTGTTTCTTTGCTAAGACTTTTCTGAGGATCAAACCTATAATCAGACCATTCAGCTGTTTCTAAATTTATTTCGCCTATTTGATACCCTGCTGCTTTGGCAAATGCGACATATGGATCTACTTCTCCTCTTGGCTCATCAAACATGAAGTATTCACTTATTCCATGATTTGCAAAATAAGGTCCCAGGTGCGCCCCGCCCTTTCCGTGCAGAGTGCTTTTCTCATGCCTATCCTCTTCAAACATCTTTCTAAAATATCTATTCATTGCGACTACATATTGTCTTCTCCCCATGTATGTTGCAAGGGTAAATTCTCGTTGTCGCACGGTTGTTACTTTGTCACGCCTCAGGGGTTCAATCTCAGTCAGTGTATTTTTATTGGGGTTGTAGGTAAAATTCCTTCCATCGCGACAAATTGTTATGTGCCGAGTGAATAAGTTAATATCTACCGCAGCAAGTGGCTGTTTGTCTAAACTATAAAGTCCGAGTGCCACATGCGGTGGCGTATCCAGACCCCTATTATACTCATCTGAATTATCTATTGGATCCAAAGCCCCGTATATTTGAACATTACTCTTGTCCCCTACAAAAAAGTGCCCCTCTCCATGCTCTGTTAACACCTCCATTGATATTCCATATCTATCTCCCATTTTTTTAAGACTTTCTTCTGCTATGGTTTGGGCTACGTGATCTAATTGGATTGAACTGTCTTCATCTCTACCTGGAACACTTGATACAATTCTTCTTCCGAATCCAAAATCTACCAAATCTGCAACGGGAGTAGCAACATCTGCAGCAAAATTTACGACAACAAGGTTTGCAATATCAGGAACCAGCAGTCCTTCAGGATTTGCAAGTTTCCAATTCTGTGGGAATTCTTGAGAACGAGACGGGTCTATGGCGAACTGATATCCGTCTTTTTGTAGCTGGGCAGCTATTGGAGACTCTATTAAGGTCATCTTATAAAATTTGGGGAAATTTTAACGATTCTAACACATACCCTTGATCTTTTGCAACACTCGTGGTAGTATTCATAAGGGTAACTTGCCCTCCACACCTTGACAGTTGAACTATGAAAGTACAAGACGTAATGTCGCGTGAGGTAGATTTTGTAAAACCGAATGACCCGGTTGAACGGGCAGCTCTTCTCATTTTTGGACACAACATACACAGCCTTCCTGTATGTGAAGGAAAAAAGGTAATCGGAATGATTACTGAAAAAGATATTCTTCAAAGATTTTTCCCTTCAGTGCAGGAATTTATGGAAGACTTTGTTCATTCCTCTGATTTTGAATCCATGGAAGAAAAAGCCTCTGTTATCCTTTCCCTTCCCGTGAGCAAGATTATGAGCAAAACTATCCACACAGTTCACGCAGACTCTCCAATCCTAAAGGCTCATTCCATGATGAGCATCAAACAAATTGGAAGACTCCCGGTCGTTGATGATGAGAATAACCTTATCGGAGTACTCACAAAAGGAGATGTTTTCAGGTCTCTTATTGGAGACAAACTTCTGTTTACAGAAAATGAAGACTACAATGATTTTCTCTCAAAAACATATTACCAGTCAGTTGATTCTAAAAATCGCCTCGCATTCGAAATGCCGGATCTGGAAAACGAATTTAAAAAACATTCTGTCAAAACAGTTTTGGATATAGGATGCGGCACAGGAGATCATTCAATCGAGATGGCAAAAAGAGGATATGTTGTTTTTGGAATTGACAGAAGTCAGGCAATGATTGATGAGGCCAACAGACGCAAACAGGGTCTTGATCCAAAATTCGCAAAGAACTTGCATTTTTATCACAAAGATGCCGAAGAATTATTCGACGAATTAAAAGTAGATTTTGATGCAATTCTTATTCTTGGAAATACTCTCTCACACAATCCTACCAATTTTAAACGGGTAATTATGAAATCATCAGAATATCTAGCCAAGGGGGGGGTTTTTATAATTCAAAACACAAATTTTGTAAAAATTATTGAAACCAAAAAAAGACTACAGAATTTTTCAATTGTTCCACAATCAGAAAAATTGATAAAAGAATATGCATTCTTGGAATTTTATGACCAGCCAGAAGACAAAAAAACAATTCTTAAAACCTTTGCAATTCTTGCACACGACAAAAACCGATGGCGATGGTCTGGAATTAGAAATAGTCTTATGGCCTACATAGATCACGCGACACTTCCACCACTCTTGAAAAAAGCTGGATTCAAAAATGTAAAGTCCTATGGATCGAGCTTTGATGGAAGAACTTGGGATTATCTTTTCAGAAAACCTTTCGACCCAAAGAAAAGCGACTGGATGAATATTGTTGCTACTAAATAATTCTTTCCTATTTCTTTTTTAATCCTTCAAGAAGTTTTTTCTCTTTTTCTTTAATTTTCTCAGCAGTTCCTCGTCTGGCAAAATGATAGTCATTCATATCTACTTGCAAAAATGATCCAATCAAAGGATACACTTTTTTTACAAGATCAGCCTTTTTTTGTTCTACTTTTCTATAATCTGGATGACCCTGAGGAATAGTTCTCAGCTCTATTTCCCAGAAGAGACTCCTCAAATTCTGTCTTTGCACAAAACGAACTCTATGCGACATTGTAACAACATATTGTGCCAGAACCGGATCTTTTTTTTCAATTTTATAGAATAGTTCCTCTGCCTGATCAAGTGCTGATTCATACATTTTCTGGAATCTTGTTCCTTCGAATTCAGGCGGAAGTGTCCTCCCATGCACAACAGTAAACAGTTCTTTTTGCTGTGTAAGAATCCTATGACGATGCAAATCGCGCCAAGATCCGATACTCATACAAATATCAAAAGCAACAGTTGCATGCTCAAAAGCGCGAGGAACTTTATACCAGCGAGCGCGCCTTTTTGAAAGAACTTTCTCAAGTAATTTCTTTTTTTGTGTATCACTCATTTTTTTAACATGACCAACTATCTCATCAAATCCCTCATGCGCTGCAGGGAAAATAAGTCCCGCAAGAATTGCATCCTCACCATTCTTGTCATAAGAAATAAGTCTGACATCCTCTTTTGATCCGGCACTCTTTTTTGGAATAAATTCTTTTGGGATTTCTTTTTGCGAATTAAGATAATCCCGATATTCTATTGCAGCTTCCCCATGTGCTCGTCGTAAAAAGGAAGGAATTATTTTCTCAAGTTCCACAAGCCCAGCTTCAGCAGCCCATCGAATTTCTCCAAGTCTGTGATCCAGAGATCTTGCAACTAGATATTCAAATGCCTGACCATTCCCAAAAAATGCAACTTGGGACAGCGTTGCCATTGGCAAAAGCCCGCGAACTGTATCATATGCTTTTGCTTTTAAAACAAGAACATTTTCTTCAGGAAAATGAGATTTTAATTCTTCAAAATATTCCCCCACCATTTTTGTATATGTATCAAAAAGGTTGTCCATTACCCTTTTGTATTCCTTCTCAAGACCTATTTTCTCCAGATCCGGATCTATGTAATACCTATATTTTCCTTTTATTTTTGATGAGTAATCTACATATCTCGTTGATTTCTCAATTGGAGCAAGTCCGAGCCTCATATCCTCAAAGTGTTTTATTGCAATTTGTGAAAGCGAAGAATATATAAGATGTGCTCCCGCCATTTGTGCAATCGAATCATCTCCGTATTGAGCAAGCCACTTCACATAAAATTCCCTCCCTTTGGGATTGGAGAAAATAAGCTCTACTGGATACCTATGAAAAAAGGAGATAAGTCTTTTTAATGATGTTCCATACCTGCTTTTTTCCTCAATAAACGGGCCGATAAATTCTCTTAAAAATATTGCTCTCAGGTCATCTTTTGCACGTGAAGTCCTAGAACATAATGCGCCAATTACTTCAGGTGGAAGAAATGAGACTGCAAATGCGTTTTTATCACTGTTTGTAAAGAATGGCTCGATGAGAAATTTTTCTTTTTTTGAAAACTCAGGCCTATCAAAAAGTGGAGAGAAAGAATTAAGAGTATTATTTTTTTTCATATCCTGCCAAGGAAATTTTAAACCAGTTTTAAGATGTCGTCAACTACAAAGCTACCCAGTGGAGCCAAATCCACCCCTGGATTTTTCCGACATTTTTTCAATTCCCAAAAGCTGGCTCTGATCAATTTTTACAATGACACATTGTGCTATTCTTTCCCCACGCTCTACCAATACTTCTTTTTTTGAAAAATTAAGAACTTGAAGTTTCAATTCATCTTCTTCCCCGCAATAGTCCTGATCAATAATTCCCACCCCGTTTGGGATAAGCAGCTGTTTTTTAATTGGAGTCGAACTTCTCGGAAGTAAAAAGAGCCCATACCCATCTGGAATTTTTACGACTAAATTCAATGGGATAAGTTTCACCTCAAATGAGGGAATCACTGTTTCGACACGTGCCACCAAATCAAATCCGATTGATCCCTCAGTTTTATATTCTGGATCCGGGAGGTCTTTTTCTATTTTTTTGTATATGAGACTTGCCATATTAAATAATCTTCTTTTTCTTTAAAACCGATACTACTTCATTGTGAATTTCTTCAATTGATAAGAGCTTTCCCTCTTTCACACAATCAATTTTAACCCAATGAGAGAATCTTTCCAAGAGGCCAAGATATGCCTTTTCACTATTTTTCAAATACGCAACATTTCCTTCTACAATATCTTTTGTTTTGCCCTTGGTGTATGCCCTTCCCGCTCTGTCTGTATTTTGCATGAGCCTTTGTGCATATTTGTACGGTACATATAGGAAAACAACCAAATCCTCAGGAGGAAGTTTATTTTCTTTGTATTCCAATTCCAAAGACCATTTTAAATACTCCTCTCGTTCCTTTTTCTCAAGACGTGATGACTGATGAGCAAGGTTTGAGGGTGTATAGCGATTCAAAAGAACTATTTTTCCAGATTTGAGCCATGAATAAATTTTCTTTGCAGCAGCTAGACGATCAAGGGCATATGGAAAAGAAATAAGATATGGATTAACAGTTGCCAAATCACCAAATTCCCCTCGTAGATACCTGGCTATGAATTTCCCATAGAATGAGTCGTAATACTGAGGAAAATCTACAGTTTGTGTCTTTATTTTTTTCTCATCAATGTATTTTTTCAAAAGCTGCAGCTGAGTCGTTTTCCCTGATCCATCGCTTCCTTCTATAACAATAAGTTTTCCTGGATAATTGTTCTTTGGTATATACGAGTCTAATTTTTGCATTAGTCTTTTTGAATTTTTAACACATGGTTTTTCATCTATTTGAGTAAACTCCTCTATACTCTGCGGGCAGAAGGCCTGCAACGAGTTTCATTGTACGATCCATAAGTTCCTTTTGTCCACTGGTGCTTTCCATATCAATTCCGGCACCAAGAAGTGAAACAGGTGTGCTCTTGCCAACTGCAACTTGCGCATTTGTACCTCTTTTTGGGAGTGCTCTATCGACCGGAAAAACAATTTCCGTGTTCCAAATACCAAGGGGCAGCACGCGCGTTTCGGGGTGCATCAGCATGTATCGAGACACTTTGGGATTGGCTTCTTTCAATTGCGCAGATCTGCTTCTCGTACCTTCTGGAAACACAACTAAGGGATGTCCCGCCTCAAGTACCATTTTGCTTGCCTGAGCTGCTCTTGCATTTACTTGTGATT
>CAZFJW010000001.1:38095-46793 GCA_964519355.1 uncultured Gammaproteobacteria bacterium
CCCGCCTCAAGTACCATTTTGCTTGCCTGAGCTGCTCTTGCATTTACTTGTGATTTCTTGTCTTTGTCACCCTCTGTTGCAGGCTCCAGGGTATCTGGCCATACAGGAATCCCATTTACCCCGCTTGCCATAAATCGAGTAAACCATTGCTGATTAAGTTTCAGACCAACAAGAAAAACCGGATCGGGAAGCCGGTACGTTGCAAAGACATCTTTTATCACTGGCCCATCGGCATTACTGATGTGATTGGCAACAACAAGATGTGGAACTCCTTCTCGCATCAAATCCCGCGCTTCAATTAAATTAGCCGATCCCCTAACTCCGATTTCGGGCGTTGCCCAATGCAATAATAAATCCATTGCGGCTCCCGATGTTCTCCTCTGCTGATCAACTCCTGCGTCTCGTAGTTCTTTTTCAATCATGATCGTATATCCTTTTGAATTCTTGATTCATCTGGCCCTTTTTGCCCGATATACTTGGCTCCCTTTTTTTTATAGTACGGGACGTCCGCGGGCGAACTCATTTGCATAAATGCTACAGAACAAATCCTCATCCCCGGATACAGCGCAACTGCCATTTTTCCCATGTTTGACAGTTCAAGAGTTATATTCCCACGGAATCCGCATTCAATACTCGCAGCAGTTGAATGAACCATAATTCCAAGTCTTCCAATGCTCGACCTTCCCTCAAGACTTCCCACAAGATCATCGGGCACCTCAATATATTCAACTGTCATCCCAAGTACAAATTCACCCGGCTGAATAATAAAGGGCTCATTTTTTTTCTTTTTGACTTCACGCGTTATCTCCTCCCCAATATTTTCCATAAATGGATCAATATAGGGATATTTGCTATGGTCGAAAATTCGAAAAACATTCCCAAGACGCAAATCAATTGAATTAGAGCCAAGTTGTGATGCAAGATCCGGTGTCGGTTTAATAACTATTTTTTTTGATTTTATGTGTTTTCTTATATCCCGATCTGAAAGAATCATTTGACAGTCATTATAGCAAAAACCCACGCTTCCAGAATGCGCGATTGACACACTTATAAAAATATAATACATTGATGAGAGCTGCCATTTATATATGGGATTTATTCGTGTATTATTTTCTTCCCCCAAGCGCATTGCGCAAACTCTCGTTGTATTTTTGGCGATTCTGGCAGTTCCGGTTACACTTGTTCTTGTTCAACAGCAGCAGGATCTCAGACAACGTGCATCTGAAGCAATCCCAGTTACTCCTGGTGACTACAATGCGGATGGCAATATCAAACCTGGCCCACCTGGATACGATGCGATATTTGACCCAACACAAGGGGGCTGGGTTTATGTACCTATAACCAATAATAACTCTGACTCTAATCCGCCTACAGATTCAGGACAACAAATTCCTTTTGACTGCGGAGGACAAAACGGATGTATGTGCTATTCAGATGGCGAGTGCTCGAGCGGGTACTGTAAAAAGACCACTCCAGATAGTGAAAATCAACTATCACCAGGCACTTGTGACACCCGACCGGCAGTTGACCCGTGCACACAAGACACTGGGAGGAGTAATGACTGCACATGCACAACTGATCCTCAATGCAGAAGCTCCTTTTGTGAGATTGCCTCAGGCTCTCAGTCCGGAACATGCAAAACACCCCCAACCTTAGACAGCAACACCAATTCTGATCAGATAAAAATCGTCCTTACTAAAGGATCAATCCCAGCTACAAATATTGCGGTTTCACTAAAAATCCTTGTAAAAAGCTCCCAAGGAGGCACCATGCTTGAACTCACCAGAACTACGGATACAGACGGAAAAGCAACTTTTGATATCCCAAATTCTCTTTCATCATCGCTTTGTCGGGATAAGGGATTATCTACAACATACTGCAGATATTTAGAAAGATATTTCACACGATATTTCGAACTGGAGCTGTCGATCACAAGTTCTAATATCGTCTTTTCAGATACGAATACAAACGTAAAAGAAATAAGCATGTCTTCAAGCGGAAATTTCCCAACCGATCCGCTTACATTTCAAATTACAGACAACAACCCAACCCCAACCCCAACTCCATCCCCTACACCTACTGGAATACCAGATTCAGGAATGTCTATCACGCTTACTCAGCCCAATGGCGGAGAGCAGATTCCAGCAGGCGTACCTTACAAAGTTAAATGGAATCAAACCTCTAATATCGTAAAAGTGTGGATTGAATATTACGTTGGATCTGGAAATGGAGTCTTTATTGCCGACGCAATTAACTCATCCGGCACTTCAGGAGAATATTCATGGACACCCACCACCAATCTTGCAGGGTCGGGAAATGTAAAAATTATAATCCGCGGCAAAGCAGATCCCGCGTCTAATACAGCCGTGTCTGACGAGACAAATGCTACATTCTCAATTTCAGCTCCCGTAACGTATCAATGTGATTTTGATGGACAGGATGGACCAGATCTCAAAGACTACACGATTTGGCTCAGCGAATTTAAGAATGGGTCAACTGAGAAAAAGTCAGACTGTGATAGAAATGGAATTATTGATATATTTGATTATGCAATGTGGCTCGGAGAATTTAGAAAGAAAAATGCGGCTCAATAAAACTATATGAGAAAAAAACTATTTTTTGGATTTATCATGCTTCTTCTTACAGCGGGAATTCCACTTACCCTTATTGCTGTTAAAAACCAACAAGATACCAGATCCCGTGCGAGTACGGAAGCAGTAAAATTTTTCTTCAATCCAAATGAAGCACTCAATAGCGCACCTGGTTCTGAAGTTCCACTTACCCTGAGAATGAATACTAACGGCAATCCTGTCGCTGCAATGGACGTAACACTTATATATGACAAGGCAAAACTAGAACTTGTAAGTGTTGATGATTCGAACTCGAATTTTGGAGCCAACATTCACTCGAACACCCCCAACAACACCACAGGAGAAATTCGATACGCAGCAACAGCAAAAGATAATAACCCGATAACGGGCGCGGAGGTCGACATCGCAACATTTAAGTTTAAAACCAAACCAATTACAGGGGATGCCAATGGAGCACAAGTTGGGCTCTCTTCATTAAAAGTTGCAACGAGTGGCCAGGTCAACAATGAGCTTTCAGCAAATTTTGATATTGCAAGAATCACAATAACAACAACTAACCAGCCGCCAGGAAACAAACCCTTAGTTTGCGAGTATTATGGAGACGTAAATGAAGATAATGTGTTGAGTGGAGAAGATGCAGTTTTAATATTGCAAATTGCAACAGGAGGGACATTCACCGTTGCCCAAAAAAGCAATGCAGATTTGGACAATAATGGGAAGGTTGAAATAGCAGACTCACTCATGCTGCGCAGATATCTTGAAGGACTCGAAACAACATTTCCTGTATGTAATAACCATCCCGTCTGCACCAATCCGAATAGTTTTAATTCTACGGTTCTTGGATGTGAACAATGTCTTGCGTGTGGATCACTCACCTGGTGCGAAAATATGCTGCAAGGGAATGTCGGAGGTCCAAGAATGAGCGGATGTGTCAACTCCACCAATAACAACTGTCAGTCACGAGGCGGAACACCACGAACCACTTGCCCCACAGAGCTCACTGATAACCCAGTGTGCGTTTCACTGACACCGTCTGTGACATCTGGACAGCCCCCATTAAGTGTTGGATTTACTGGCGTTGGGAAGAATGATTTTGGGACAATTTATAGGATGAAAATAGATTGGGGAGATGGAACACCAGGGTCAGATATGTCCTATGGAGGAGTGGTAGGCAGCACAGTAACAAGACAATTTGACCCTCATAGTTATACTACTCCTGGAATATACACAGCCAAACTTACCGTATATGGTAATGACAACTCTCACAGCGTAACAAGCCCCGCCTGCCAAGCGACAATAACTGTCGGCTCTGTCCCAACACGCACACCCACCCCAACACCTACAAGAACACCAACACCTACACCAACTGCTTCTCCAACACCGACAAGTGTGCCTTTGGTATGTAATAATGATAACGATAACGATATTGACACGGATGACTACAATGTGTGGCTCAATGAATTTAAAAATGGTACAGGAACAAGATCAGACTGCGACGGCACTGAAGGAGTTAGTATTTTCGATTATGCTAAATGGCTGGGTGAGTACAGAAAATATGTCACAGCCAACAATCCATAAAATATGAGAAAAAAAATACTGATACTTATACCAATCTTGCTATTTTTAATTGCACTTCCCGTGTCACTACTTCTGGTTAAAAAGCAGCAAGACACAAGATCACGCGCGAGCACCACAGAAGACATTGTCTTTTCATTTGCTCCGAATGACGAAACCACTTTAAAAAATAAAGATATTAGCGTAGACATCATGCTCAATACTCAGAATAAACCAGTTAACACTATTGAGTTTAAATTAACATACGACAAAGATCTTCTCGAACTAAAATCAACAACAAACGGCACCTCATTTGATTCTATTTTTGGTGATGAAAAAATCAACAACACAACCGGAATATTCTACTATGCAGGAACCGGAGACGCGCACCATGATGTTACTGGAACTAACATTAAAATTACTACTCTTCTTTTTCACACAAAAACCCCAACAGCACAAAATACAGAAGCAGAACTTGGATTTACAGATCTAAAAGCAGGTGGAGCAGGAACCACCAATCCTATTACACATACAACCGCATTTGATCCAGGTAAAGTCACAATTGCGCCAGAAACTGCCTGTGATGCTGATACTGGAAGACCTCTGACGTGTACCTGTGCAGAAGACGGAGAATGTGAGAGTGGAGGATGTGACAGCGGCGTTTGTGTACCGAGCACTCCTGTTGAGACATGTGAATCACTCCCTCTTCGCCCCGCCGGATGCGTTTGCACTGACCCAGAACAATGTACAAGCAATGTCTGCGGAGAAGACTCAAAATGCGCAGCAGGTGAGGCGCCAACCGCAACCCCAACAACTACTCCAACCGCAACCCCAACTCCAACCACCGCAGTCATTCCGACAGCTACGATATTTCCAACTCCTACACTTATTCCTGGTGAAAAAAGATTTAGAGTAAATATTAGTCTTCCTGGAATTGGGACGGACGAAAATACCACCCCAATACATCCTCAGAGAAAGGCAAAAATTCAGGTCTATAACCAAAACGACGAACTTGTAAAGGATCTGAATTCCTCACTGCTCATCGACACGGCTGATTCAAGATATAAGGCGATCGTAGGTCTTGGCACAACATTCCCAAATGGACCATACCTAGCAAAAGTAAAACTTTCGAACTCACTCTCCAAACAATCCTCAAGCATTCTGCCCATTAGTGATTCTTCTACCGCAGACACAACAACAGTTGTCTTCAACGAATCCTTAATACTTGGAGACATAAATCATGACAATGAACTTTCAATTTTAGACTACAGTCTTTTCCTTGAATGTACAAAAAATGCCATTTGTGATGCATCAGACGAAGGCCAAAAATATGCAGACCTCAACGATGATGGCAAAGTTGACGCGAAAGATTTGAATCTGTTATATATAGGGTTTGCGTCAAGAACTGGTGAATAATACTTTGACAAAAGCCAAATAATCTTTAATACTTAAAATTATGCCAAAAAGAACAATAATGCTAATCGGAATAATTGGACTCATCGCGGTGATTTTAGTTATTGCCGCTTTTGTACAAATGACTAAAAGTCCATCCTCTACCGAAGCACCCACGAATTCTTCAAAAAATGACAGTACACAAAAAATCGAAACCACTCCTGTTGAGAAAAAGGTTTTACTTTCATTTGACCCCCAACAAGTTACCAGTGCTTCATTTCCTACAACAAAAGCCAATATTATTGTAGACACTGGTGGCGAAAACATCACGGGAGTCCAAGTCGAATTAGAATACGATCCGACCAAAATTACTCGAGTCTCAATTCTACCGCCAACCACCAAT
This sequence comes from uncultured Gammaproteobacteria bacterium, assembly GCA_964519355.1. GTDB lineage: Bacteria > Patescibacteriota > Microgenomatia > Levybacterales > GWA1-39-11 > CAZBEA01. Next base: position 44,036 of record CAZFJW010000001.1, read on the forward strand.
AGCCTCTTTGGAACATCCGGACAAGAACTCATAAATACAACAAGGCCTGAAGCCGGACGTATCTCATATGCGCTCGTCATTAGTCCCAGTGCAAACGAAGTAAAGGGAATCGGATCTGTTGGTATTTTAGAGTTTCAGGCAGTGTCAGGAGCTGTAGGAACGACTGAAATAAAATTCTTAGAAAAAAGCCTAGCAACTTCCCTTCGGTCAAAAGAATCTGTACTGAAAGCAACAACCCCACTCACCATTACACTTTCTTCCTCATCATCTGCAGGAATTCAAATACAATCTCCTTCTCCGACAATCCCACCAGTACAATAAGGGCTTTGCGAATATTATGATAAAAGTTCCGAGGAAATTTTTTTGGATTATTTTGGTGGGTGACCGTGGAATCGAACCACGCACCTCTTTCTTATCAGGAAAGCGTTCTAACCGATGAACTAGTCACCCCCAGAACTAGTATTATACAAAAACGTGGGTAGCAAAAACAATAAATGATTATTCGAGCAGTTTTTCGAGTTCTTGAGGTGCTTTTCCTGGATCATCCTCACCAGTTTCATAAAACATCATGCAGCGGTCTAAAAAATCCTGATATTCCCATAAAGGTTTGATTTTTTTATCATGAAAGTCTTTTGCCTTGACTGTGTTTGCCGCAATTATCCCAGCATATGCGCGAACAAGTTCCCGTTCTTTATTCTCAAGAGCACGCCTGAGCATGACAATTCTCCCGGATCTTGAGAGCTTTTTATATGCAGAGCTTTGGAACAAAAGCTCCCAGTCCCCTGCATCGATCAAAATACGCAGTTCAACAAAGTCTGACTTATCTTCCATATTAGTACTTACTCACATCTCTTATATTTTGAATCATTTTAAACCAAATTATCGCAAATATTGGCTTCATAACCTCATATGTATTTTCAATAATATTTTTCTCGTATCCAAATCCCGCCTTAATACCTTGATAAATTTCGCTTGAATATACTGATTCTTTCATTGTTTCTTGCTTATTCTATTCTGAATTTCATCTCCTGCCATATAACTTAACAGCGAGAAAGCTATAAGAGGCGCATTTGCCATAAGAATACCAATTACACCCGTCACTATATCAAATTTTTTACTAATTTCTACTCCTCTTTCGATAAAACCATGTTCAGGATTTGCCATAATATAAAAGATTATAAAACACTATTGAGGATGCAACTTCACAACAACTTAACAATTAAACGCAGATGTATTTAGTGTTTACTTGTCCTGAACTTGCTGAAGGAGTATTAAGTAATTTGAGGCGCGGAAGGTCTGGCAAAGCCATATCTCGCTCCGCGAGAGAATCCCTGCCCGCCATCGGCATGCGCCTCAGGCGCTTGCAGGCGGGGGACCCTCGCATAGACCTGCCTGCCGGCAGGCAGGGGTTTTGCACTATTTCCCACGTAGCGTTATCAATTCTTGTATTATTTCTCTTCCGTATCCTGACTTAAGATATTTTTCAATTTCTCTTGCTTCAATCCTCAAGACACACAGCTCAACATGAATAAGTTCTAAAGGAAGTTTTAATTTTGTTGATCTTACCTTGCCCACATTGTGCTCATTAATTCTTCGATCAATGTCACTTGTCATCCCCTTGTATGTAAAATTGAAACGAGGACTGTATAGAATATAGACATAATACATGAGGCGCGGAAGGGAATCGGACCCTCGCATAGAGGTTTTGCAGACCCCCGCGTTACCACTTCGCCACCGCGCCATTCGACTAACTCAACATGACCTATTTCTTTAGTTATTAAACTAGCAACTCTCGCCCTGAGGAGCGTTAGCGACGTAGGGTTACCACTTCGCCACCGCGCCATTTCGAGCAGAGTTCTAGTTTATCATACTTTGAGGCTAAAGACTATCAATCCTGATTATTTTGTATTCCCAAAAAAACCCAAAAAAGAAAAAGTTGAGCAATTGAAAGTGGATTGAAAAATGCTGTAACAAAAAAAGATAGAAATAACATTTTTCTCCCCCTATCTGACTTGATAAATGATAAAAGAGATAATATTACAAACGACACCAACCCCACGATTCCAGATGAAACTGCATATTCCAGAAAAATATTATGCATATTATCAACTGAAAAATGAAGATTGGCAGGAAAAATGACCTGTACATTTTCCTGACCATAACCCAAAAATGGCTTGTTCATAAAGAGCGTTGCGCCCTCTTTCCAAATAATTGATCTATTCTCCCACTCGGAATTCCTTTTTTCCAATAAAGACTGGTCAATTGTGAGAAAAATGAAAGAATAACTAATCGCACAAATTGCAATAACAAACGCGATACGAACCCATCCTTGCATTTTTTTTATAATATTAAAGTAATACAGAACAGTTGTAATCACTACTGCCAAAATTGCACTTCTTGAATCTGTAAGAATAATAGCTATCCCGCACAATAAAATAACAAGCGGCTTAAACCAGTACACTTTATGCATATTACCTTTCACAAAAAGAATATACGCAAAAAGCATTACCATATAACCCCCTGCAAAATTCGGATTGCCAAATGTCCCATGATACCTATTTTGAAAAAGACTAATTGACTCTCCAAAAGTACTAACTAAAAGATATTGACCTATCAACAAAATTGAAAGAAGTGCAAGTTGAACAAAGAGAACATTGTAGATTTTTATTTTTGCCTGCATTGAAAGAATTCGAACAATCATATATCCATATCCAAAAATTAAATATGTTAAAAATCCCTGAAGTCTATATGAACTCCC
>CAZFJW010000002.1:0-35508 GCA_964519355.1 uncultured Gammaproteobacteria bacterium
CCCAAGTCACGTGCAATAGCGCGAATGTATACTCCGGGTCCTGTTGCAATTTTGAGTTTTAGAATTGGATACTCATAGGAAAGAATTTCAATTGATTTTATTTCAATTTCTCGTGCATTCATAACAACTGTCTCACCTTTGCGAACTCTTCTATGGGCAGGTTTGCCCTGAATTTTAATGGAGGAATAAATAGGCGGAGTCTGCATAACAGTACCAATGAAAGATTGAAGATTTTTTTCTATATCTTTTATGGCCGGTTTAATATTCACTGTTCTTTCTTCAATTTCCCCATCAATATCATCTGTAGAACTTGTCCCGCCAAGTGTTACCTCTGCTTCGTATTCTTTTTCACCTTTAACATATTCTGAAAGCTGGCGGGTAAATTCTCGGCCCACAGCGATCACCAAAACTCCTGTTGCAAATGGGTCGAGGGTTCCGCCATGACCGACACGTTTTATTCCTGTTTTGCGTCTTACAATTGCGACAACGTCATGAGAAGTCATGCCGCTGGGTTTGTTAATAGCAAAAATCATGAAGGTATTATACCGCTTTAAAGCCTCGAAAGATCATCAAGAGTGAGGGATCTATTGTAATTGTAGTCTGATGTAAATCCGTAATAAGGACTAGGTGCTCCTCCGTAGCTATATGGATTTGGCATTGAAAATACCGTAAATACTGCAACGTAACGGGCGCCTTTTCTGTAGCTGTATGTGCCAAGTTTGGCAATAACTGCTGCGTCAGTTAGATATCCGCCGGTTGATAGATCATTAAGTGAAATAGGATAAGAACTATTTGCCACGTAATATTTTGTCATGGCTTCATTAATCATTGTTAGATCTTTATCAATTGCCGATTTTTTTGCCTCTAGTTCAATTTGTTCTTTTGTCTTGAAAGCATTTGTGAGCTGTTTCATAAATTCTTCAGCTGTGATTACTTTTTCAGGTGCCCTAAATTCAAATTTTTCATTTACATCTTTGAGAACCAGAACTGTCGAAAGTGATAATTTTGGATTGATTCCAAGCTGTGATGTATACCCAAGATATGGAGAAGGTGCTCCATATGAGTTTTGTCCCATTTTATTCAAGAAATCAAGATTCATACTCATTTGAACACTGGATTTGCGTAAAATCGCATCTTTTTTCCCAATCCATATGCTCATTTCAAGGGAATCAATACCGTTGATAATTTCCTCAAATTCATCTTTTGCCGTAGGATTATCAAGATCAACGTCGGCCTTGCTGTATTCTTTATAAATAGTGCGAAGGTTTTCTTTTGAAGGTTTGAAAACGAGATGATAGCTTTTTACTCCTTCAACTTCTTCATCCTTCATCTTTTTCACGTCAGGCAGAACTGAGGTTTTAAGTAAAAAGTCCTGCGCATTTTTTCTTGCGGCATCAATTATTGATTTTTCAGAAGTATTTTTTTCCAGTTCGCGTCTTGCTTCAGATTCAATCCCCGGGTTTTCATATGCAATCCAGTTCTCGAATACCTTTTTAAGGTTCGTTTCAATTTCAGTGTTTGGTTTGGAAGTTCCTCCTGGTGTCATGTAGCTTCCAGCCATTGCAGAGACAAAAGACAAAATCTCATCAGATATAGAGTTGACTCTGGCATAGAGTTTTTTGTTCACTTGTCTGACGTTAAAGGAGGCTTTGTATGTTTTGCCGAGATAATTTATTGCACCTTGGGCTTGTGCGTCAAATTGGAGACCCTTTTCCTCGTTTAGATCAATTGGACCCTTTATTACAAGATCGAGTCCTGCTGCTTCGATTGTCGATGATCCAAGTTGGGCTGTGAGAGAAAAGTCGGGATTGTAGGAGGATATCTTTGCATTTTTATCGACAGCATTGAGAAGAATTTGTTCTGAGGTTTTGGGGAAAAGCGGGATGTGATAGAAAAAGAGATTAAGTTCCTTATTGTATGAGTTGAACAGAGGAATTTTTAAAGGGGTGTAGACCGTTAGGAAAGAAAGTGTAATTACGATCAAAATAGAAAGCAAAGTAAATACTACAAGAATTGGAATAATTGGGAGGCCATGCGTCCTGCTAAATATTTTTTTGAATTTTCCGTTCTGCTGCGGAGGAATAGCTGGTGGAGGCGGAGTGGCTTGTTGTGGAACGGGTGGCGGCTGAAACCCTTGTTGAGGAGGCTGTTGAGATGGTGGCTGCGCTGGAGGAGGCGTGATAGTATTTGGGTCCATATATATACAATAGGGATTTGTTAGGGCTGGGTCAAGAAGAACATATAAGATATGAGAACTTTTTGGTAGAATAACAACTGTTGAGAAAAAAAGAAATTATCGAAAATGTCCCAATCGAACACAAATTCGTGAAGGTTAAGGGTTCTACAATTCATTATGTAGTAACTGGTGAGGGGCCGCTCCTTCTTCTTGTGCATTCATGGAATAATGATTGGTTTGGATTTATCCCGCTTCTTAAGGAATTAAAGGGATTTAAGATAATTGCGCTCGATTTGCCCGGATATGGAAAATCAACTGATGGTTTTAAAAGATATTCAGTTGATGTAATGGCGGATGTAGTTTCTGATTTTATTACAAGTTTGAAAATAAGGCCAAAAATTATTTGCGGAATTTCAATGGGTGCAGGAATTATGCTCGATTTCGGAGCAAGATATGCATATCAGACAGATGGCATTGTAGCCATGGGTGCACCTGTTCTAAAAGATGCGTGGGTTGGTGCAAAAATTTATGAATTTTTAATGAGAATGGGGAATATGAACTCATTTACACAAAAAGTTGGCAAAAAGATTGTGTCTAATTACCATTATGGACATATGACAGCCAAATATCTGAATCTCCACAACTACACAAGAGAACTTGTTGACAGGTATGGTTTGAACGGACGAAGTGAGAATAACGCCAAGACACTTTTTAACATGTCAGTCAGTATGACAAGGTTTGATGCTGTGAATGCATTGCGTCTTGCATCTATACCGACTCATCTTGTTTTTGGGAAGTATGATAAGTTGGTTGATATTAAAAAGGCCAAACTGGTATCAAAGAAAAATAAATTTCTTTCAGTTGAATTGATTGAAAATGCGGGCCATGTTGTTACACTTGAAAAACCAAAAGAATCAGCCGAAACAATCCATAATTTTGCATTAAGAACATTTAAAAAAGTTAGAAAAGCTTGACGAGCGGGTGCCAACGTGTTCTAATAAAAATATGGAAGAAAAGAAAGAAACAACATCAGCGCCCGAAGCGGCACCAAATGCAGCATCAACTGTAGAAAAAGAACACAACAATACTCCAACTATTGTTACAATTATTTTTCTAGTATTGATCCCCCTTGTGGGAATTGTTCTCATGTGGGCATGGGCGAAATGGCCAAAATGGGTAAAGATCTTAATTACAACTCTCTATGCGCTCTCTATAGTTCTTTTTATTGTTTTCTTTTCTGCAGTTGTTGCGACCATTAACCCTAAGGCTCAATTGAAAAAAGCTGAAGCTGTAACATGCGTAAACGAATGCATAACAACTCAGCAGCTGGACCAGGATACGTGTATTCAACAATGTGGCGCAGAGGGAATTATTCCTGCAGGCGCAACCGATTCAACCGATTCAAATACTCCAGTTTCAGACTAACATTACTCTAAAACCCGTCTTGTAAATATTTCCAGAGAATTCCTGCATCAAAAAGAGCGCGCCGCGGAATCATCAGGTTCTGCAAGGATTCGGGATAGATTTGTTCATATGCACGGTTAATTCTGCTGAAATTTGACGGCGAGCTGGCGCGTACCCACTGAAGACTTTCTGATGTTATGGTCAGGTACAATTCTTCCATGTCTGGTCCTAGGTGCCTGGTCTCAAATGTCCCCTTGATGAGTCCGAGTGAAATCTTTTTTTTCCAGTCATGCTCTTGTTCCGGGTGTTCAATTTTTACGGAAAGCGGATATATAATTCGCACAACATCACAAGGAATTTCAGCAAAACCTGCAATAATGCTGGCTGCGACTTTCTTTATTCCGCTGGCAACATAGTAGAAAGGTCCGGCAGGTCCCATAATTTCAACTATTTTTATTCTTTTTTCAGGATTTCTTTCACTGAACATTTCTTCAATGGTTCCTGCATCATCGGCATGATCTACAAAATTTTTAGCAATTCCCTCAATGGTTCCGGGTTCGTCAATTGGTTCTGATGCCCATCCAAGCTCGTCCTCGTAAGGTTTGGCAATGATGTTATTTAAGAGAACCCAAGAGAATTCTGGCTGACTGTTCACTGAAGGGAGAATATCAGACAGTGTAAGGTATGAGACAAGGGGTTTGTCTTTCAGACGCATTTTTCTCACTGCCATTTCATTGAGAGTTATTGATCGCATAAGAGGAGTAATTTGCTCTGCGATATGAGCCAAGAGATGGTCATGAGAAGTGACCTTTTTAGGACTGAAATGGGGAATGAAATGATCTGTCGGGTATTCGAAAGTAAGAAATGAAGACAAACTCATGCTAATACTACTATATCAAATTCATGTGGGGGATTGATATCTTTTATGATATATGATTATAGTTAATTAGACCTATGAAACACTTTATGTCACCACTTACTATGAGCGCTTTAATCTTGAGCATCTTGGGGGTTGTCTTTTTCTACGGGGCGCTCCAATTTGCGACAGAAAGCAGGGGCGACTTTATGGTACTTTTGATATTACTTCTTGTGGTGATTGGGATTTCATCAGTGGTGTCTGCGCATTTTTGGGAAAAAGCATTGGTAAAAAGACATAAGAAATCACATATTTCAATTTCATCATCGGTTATTGTAGGCGGGGTTGTTTTTGCGCTGCTGTCAAATGTCCAAATTGACAACAAGCCGCTTCTACTTCTTCTTTATATTTTTATTGGAGACTTCTTACGAGATAGTTTTGGAATTAATATTTATTATCTTGATTATCATGGTTTTGCATTGTTGTATCTTGGAATTTCAGGAATACTTTTGGCCTTAGCATTTGACTTTATACTTCTAAAAAACCTCATAAAAGATAAAAAAAGTAATTAACTGCGAGGAAATTTTTTAAAAACTCTTGAAAAATACCAGACAACAGGTGCTCCGAGGATAGATGCTTGGAGACAATGACTGATGAAAATGTTGAATTGGAAATGGTAAAAAATTACCAGCGGTACAAAATAATATCCGAACCCAGAAATGGTAAAAAGTAAAAGAAACTCTATTTTTTCTGTATTAGGGCGGATACAAAAAAGTGCGAATACAGGAATTATGTACCATGGATAAAAGAGTGAAAGAATGCAAAAAAATACAAGAAGAATATTTCCCATTGCGGTTTCAGGATGATCTGTCTTTTTCAGCCAATTACGAAAGATGAAAAGAAATATAAAAGAAAAAATAGCGATGCAAAATGAAAGGGCTATATTTTGAGGAATATGAAGTACTCCTATGTCGATGAGTTCTCGAAACATTGAATAAAGTGAAGCATTATAAAAGGACTCCTGAGATGAAATAACAGACCCGAGCATCCCTTCAATTATTTTTCCGTGACTCCATAATGGGGCAAAAAGTAAAAAAAGAGTAAGCATTGCGATTGTGATTGAGGCGAACATCTTGGGCAGCGATTTAGTATTTTTGTATTGGAGGACTAGAAAAAGCGGCAAAACTGCAATTAAAAAATATTTAGTAAAAAGGGCTACTATAAAAACCGGTAGTGAAAAAAGTGATTTTTTCAATGCAAGGTATAGTGAGATTATGAGCAATAGGGCCAGTAGTCCATCACTGTGTCCATTTACAATCCCTTCAAAAAGAATGAGAGGGTTGCCCAGGAAAAAATACATACCTATCCATTGGTGTTTTTCCTCAGTCATGCGGTATATAAAAAATGAAGTTCCTGCAATGTAGAATGCACTGGCAATTTTATGAATAAGAATCGTCTGGTCAGCATTTTGAAAGTTGGAGAAAAATGATTGAGGAAAAGAAGCAAAAAGCCATCCTGGGCCATAGAAAAGATGGAGCTCATGAATAAATCCGCGTTCTATTAGTTGGTCCGGTAAGAAAAGTGCAGGGATAGTAGTGTAGGGATTTGCTCCAAAATGATAGAACATTTTTAGATACATAAGATAATTGAACATATCCAGTGAAACAAAAGGAAACGTTAGGATATTCAGAAAAATAGAGATACAGGAAGTAACTAGAAATATTTTTATCCATGATTTTTTTATATTGTATTTTGTTATCAAAAAATAATTTATTACGTAAAAAGTTGTTAGAAGAAAAATAATGAAGGTAATAAAGTGAGTGTCGGGAGTCGTTTTTTTACAAAGTGAATCAAGTCCAAGATAGGGATGGGTGGGAACATTGAGCCTAAATTGTAAAAACAAAATAAACCAGAAAAAGTTAGACAGAAGAAAATTAAATGCAACGATATAACTTACAAAACTTTTTTTCATTTCAATACAATGGTAACAAATTAAGATTTCGAGAAGAGTGTGAGACTTATTTATTAAAGGAGTAGTCGGGGTGGAGGGAATTGAACCCTCTGCCACACGAACCCGAATCGTGTATGCAACCGATACACTTCACCCCGCTTAAGATTAATTATACTATCTCGAGGAGCATTGAAGTAAAAAGTTAAACGTGTCTTTGATTAAAAAAATGCGTCCCCGATAGGAGTCGAACCTACAATCTTTCCCTTAGGACGGGACTGCTCAATCCATTGAGCTACGGGGACATTACAGGTTATTATAAATCAAAAATAAGAGAGTATCCAACTTCTCGTACTTTATTGACTTGGGCCTTATCTTTTCGTATCATAGACATCACTCAAATGAATAAAATTGTCGTAATTATTTTGTCAGTGGTTTTAGGTCTTGGATTTGTCGGATTTATTATTTTTGCAAAAGAATCAAAGAAAAAAGCAGCTCCAGAGGCTGTAGATCAGATTTTTACATTTTCAGACAAAGGAATGGTTAAAGGAGAAGCGGACGCGCCGCTTACACTTGTAGAGTTTGCTGATTTTCAATGTCCATACTGTGGCGACGCACATCCTGTTCTTGATGCAGCACTCGCAGAATACAAAGGTAAAGTAAAGTTTGTATTCAAGCATTTCCCTCTGCTTTCGATTCACAAAAATGCACTTTCTGCAGCGGTTGCAGCAGAAGCAGCAGGAATGCAGGGTAAGTTTTGGGAGATGCACGATCTTCTTTTTGAAAGACAGCAGGAATGGAGCAGCCTGCCATCGGCAGACAAGAAGTTTGAGGAGTATGCAAAAGAAATAGGTTTGGATGTAGAAAAATTCAAATCAGACATGAAAGATGATAGTTTGTCTAAAAAAATTGATGAACAAAGGAATGAGGGCATATCAGCAGTTGTTACATCAACACCAACGTTTTTTGTGAATGGCAAAAAAGTTGAATTACAAAGTCTTTCAATAGACGCATTCAAAGATATTTTTGATGCAGAGTTGGCAAAGAAACAGTCAAACGAAAAATCAGAAACATCAACACCTTCTGCAACTGCAGAACCAGCCCAGTAATTATGGATTCTCCAATTCCATTTGAATTAATTACCAACATTTTTGCTTTTGGTTCTGTTGTAACAGTTTTAACTTCAATTCTGCTACTAGTTCTATTGGTTTTGTCTTTCATATCTCCTAAAAATAGTTTTGTTAAAAAAACATCATCTTTAATTCATAAAAATTCATTGTATACAGGATTACTTTTTTCAATGCTGGCAACTGCAGGAAGTTTGTTTATGTCAGAATTGGCCGGATTCGTGCCGTGCGAGCTCTGCTGGTATCAGAGAGTTTTTATGTATCCGCAGGCGTTTATATTTTTACTGGCTATGTATTACAAAGATTCGAAGGTCTTTTTATACTCACTATTTTTATCATCAATCGGGCTTTTAATTGCTCTTTGGCATGTATTTATTGAGTACCAGCCGAAATTTGAGACATGCAGCGAGACATCAATTTCGTGTTCTTCAATTCAATTTCAGGCGTTTGGTTTTGTCACAATTCCATTTATGTCTGCAAGCATTTTCCTCTTTCTTGTTCTTCTTTCGGCAATTTCCCTCAGAAAAAATACTAAATCATAATTCAAACTATCCAGTGCGTCCAGAATTCTTGTAGAATAAAAATATGATTGAACTTGTAGAGCAGCTTTTTGAGCACTACGGTCTTATTATCGTATTTTTAGGAGGAATTTTAGAAAGTCTTGTAGTTATAGGAATTTTTATACCTGGGAGCATTTTTTTATTGATCGGCGGGTACTATGCAAGCCTTGGTCTCATTTCACCTCTGGATTTGCTCCTGGTTGGGATTTCTGGCATGTATGTGGGGGATATCATCAATTATTTTCTTGGCAGGGCACTTGGGAAAAAATTTAATGCTAAAAAATCAGACAGGATTCTAAAAATTCATATTAAAAGTTTTCGCCATTTTGTAAAAAAATATGGAACAGGACTCATCGGGTATGGCCATGTTCTGGGGAGTGTTCGGTCTTTTGTGTGTTTTGGAGCAGGGGCTTTTGGATATCCCTTTTATCATTATCTGCTTGTAACATTTCTTTCAACAACTGCATGGGCAAGTATTTTTGTTGTGACTGGAGTATTGCTTGGTTCGGCAAGTATTGCAGCACACGATGTTATGCAAAAGGTTCAATTTATGGGATTGATATTATTTATTTTAGCCCTAGGGCTCTTCTTGGTTCACAAAAAAGTTCAGGCTGTATTTCGGTTACAATAACATTATGGCAATCCCACCTCCAGCTAAGAAAAAAAAGGTTTTTCCCAAGACAAAAAAGGGAATTATCCGCCTTTTTATTGTTCGAACGATTGCAAATTTTTTAATACTTTTTACTGTCTTTGGAATAATACTTACCTTTGCACCAGCAATTTATTATGAAGTGTCATACCGCATGCTCAAATTGAAGGGGTACGAGTTTGTGTTATCTGACAATGCACTTGATTCTGAACTCAATAAAATTTTGGATCGTCAAAAAGCACTTGCATCAGGAAGTGCAGAAAAGAGCGAGGAGTTACCTGATATTTCATTTCTTGAAGCAATCCTTTCTGATGGTACGAGAGCTCAGATTACGCCGAAATCTGTTGATTTCGGAATTGTAATTCCCAAAATCGGTGCGAACGAAGAGGTGATAATAAATGTCGATCCTGAAAATCAAGATCAATACAATGAGGTTCTCAAGCACTCTGTTGCGCATGCCAGGGGGTCATCGCTTCCCGGTCTTGGCGGCTCGACATATCTTTTTGCACATTCAGCCACGACTTTTTGGGATGTAGGGCGGCATAATGCGCTTTTTTATCTCATAAAAGATCTTGAAAACGGAGACGATATTGTTGTGTTCTTTGACAGGAAAAGACACAACTATAAAGTGGTAGACAAACAAACGATTGATGCAGAAGACACACATTTTCTTACTACCGATAGAGGAGAGGGTGAAGAATTACTCTTGCAGACATGCTGGCCTCCTGGAACCACGCTGAAGCGTCTTGTTGTTATTGCCAAGCCTGTTATAAATTAAGACACTGCATTTCTAATCATAGCTCATAAGAGTTAGCATCATACTTAAAAACTTGACATTTTCTTGTCCTGTAGTATAATTCACAATAGCTTTGAGGGATGAGATACCTCGAAGACTTTCACAGGAGGGATCAGCAATGATCCGTCACAACATCTCGACCAACACGCGCTCCATGAGTGGCTGCCACGACGGCGACGTCGAGTCGCACCTGCTCGTCCGCGCGACGCCGCCGGCCTTCGCGAATTCCGCGTAAGAACCCGGCGCCGCCGTAACCCTGTCAGAGCCAGGGAAACGGCACTCCGGCCCACAAGGCCGGAAACGAGAACGGCGTATTCGTTCACGTGACCCCAAAAGGGTCGCAAATCCAGACGGACTCGTCCGTCACGCGCATCGGGAGATGCAACTTCGGGTTCGCCCGCAGGGAGTCTTCCCAACGCTCGAGCCTCCGGGCTCACACCGAGGCGGCAGTAACCCTGCCGCCTCTTTCTATTTAGAAGACTTTACGCTTGATTTTATCTTATAGTTTTGTTATAATTCACACTTATGGTTTCTAAGCTATCAGCTTCTAAAAAATTTGACACCCTTGTTGTTTTGGGGAAAAACCACAACATCGGCTGGGGCAAGGAAAAAATTGCCCGTGATAAATACAATCTCAGTCCATATTCAAAGATGAATGTACTTGCCGCTGGTGCATTGTATGTAAGAGGTTTTACCTCTACAATTATTTTTTCAGGCGGAGCAACTTCTGGTGAGGATATTCTTTCTGAAGCAGAAGCTATGAAAATATATCTTAGAACGAGATTTTCAAATCATATGATTCCTGATAAAAAAATTATTCTTGAGGCCAGATCTATTAATACAAAAGAAAATGCAAAATATACAGGGTTAATTGTAAACGAATACAAATTCAAGAAAATTGGACTTCTTACTCTTGGATTTCATTCAAGCAGAGCTGAAAAATTCTTCAAGAATGAAGGTATGAAAGTTACAGTTCTTCACGCTGAAGAAATAATTCGCGAATATGTAAAGTCGTACACTCCATATGTTACAAGACATCTAAGAACTCAAACAGTACGGTTTGAAGTAGTAAAGGAAAAAGTACTCGGAAATATCATAAAAGTAGATAGAAATAATTATCTTTTTGGTGCACTTACTCGTCTCACCAGATCAGGTGCATAATATGGGGAACGAAAGAGATCCAATTTTAATAAAATTACCGCGATCGGCTCTTTATAAAGAACTTGGGGAAATTCCGGCAAAATCATCACGTGTTATGCTCGTATTTGGTGATGTGCCGCAGGATTCAAGATATGTTCCACAAGAAGGTGTGTCAATTTATGATTGTCATAAATTTCTCAGTCATGAGTCAGCAAGAATTGCAGGAATTGCTGCGACGAGAGTATTAAGAAATGTTGAAAGACAAAAAGAAATTGAGGAGCTTGCGAGGGAACAGAAAAGTCCAATGCGTGATGTAATTAATACCGGGCACGAACCGGCAATAAAAGCCCCACAACCATCTATTGGTGACATAATAATTATTCTGGGTGGTTTTACTCGGCCGAATTATCCGCCCGAATCCCTTGCTCTTTTTTCTGGGATGCTCCAAGCAGTTCCAGATCTTGCCAATCTTCGTGGCGTTGACATACATCTGGAAGGGAATGATCGTACGAGTACATATGCCAGTATGGATTTTGCACAACGCGTTATAGAAGCACAGGAACAAAGCAGGGGTCGGGACTTTGTTGAGTCTGTGTCGCTTGTATGTCCTGCACCTCGTATTCAGGCACTATCTATGGCTGCCAGAAGAGTGAATCTTCGTATCTCAAATGCTACTTCGCTATAAATTAGGCTGCAAGGTTGAATCTTTGATCCTGATACGGTCTGGCGAGAATTCTTCCTACTTTATCTAGTAATTTTGGTTGATATAAAATTCCCATGTGTGTTCCGCCCACTTCAGTTGCTTGGTTCGGATTTTGTGGCTGAGGAACTGTAGAATCGCCTTCTGTGTAAAAAGTTACAATTTCAATTCGCGGGTCCGGTCCACGAAGTGCATAATCGATCATCATTTCTTCAAGAACTGAAAATCCATCATATTTTTCTGAACGCATTGGATCTTCGCTCATTCTTTTTTGAGCGATTCCATGCACGAGCCCCATTACTCCATTTGGCCGGCGTGCTGCGCTGCTAAATTCAGAAATGGTATCTTGGGTAATTTCAGGACTTCCGCCCTTTATAACCGTATTTACAATCGGTCTGCCATGTTTTTGCAGCAGATGGTCAGCGGCAAGCTCCATGAACATGCCTCCAGCTGAAAGTCCAATTCCTGTAACTTCACGATTCCCCGCCTGAAATTCCAGTGTCTCTACAAGATTGAAAAAAGTTTCGGTTTGTAATTCATTGGGCTCATCATACCCGAACATTACATCATGTCCAAGCCTCTCGACCCATCTGTTAAAAGGAACAAGAAAATCATTTGATTTAATTCCAATCATAGCCTGCATCGCACTAAGATTAAGATTGCGAATGTTATGAATTGATTGAAAGAGTGTCTGGGAGAAAGGATCCTGCAAAAAAGCTGAGTATGGTTCTTGTATATAGTCTTCAAGTGCTTCGATCAGGTATTCCGGAGGGGGAGAGAATCCATTGGCAACAACAACTTTTTTGGGGTAGTCTCTAGATAATCCTTCACCAAAAAATATTCTTCTCATTTCAGTGTCAGAAGAAATGGGCATTTTATTGAATTTTTCCAGCTGCATTCCTGTTATTGCGCCTTCATTCGCCATAGAGCCAAGTAATAGTCCTACTTCTGTTCTTCGAAAAGGAATTTCGAAAGGAGCCATGTAGGGATCAAATGTTTTTTCTTGAGAGGAGGGTGAAGACCTGAGAAAAGAAGGATTAAAACCTGTATCGGCCTGAGGGGGAGGACCAAGTGTTTCTGTCCTACTCATAAAAAATGCCTATTCTTGAATCATATGCTTATCAGAGGATTTGTCAAGAAGGTAATTGGAATTACAGATAGAAATTGAGGAATATTGTAATATAATCACCAGAGAACAAGAGTTTGAAGTGTGGCGTGCGGTCTCTGACTGCTGCCACAGGGAGAATGCTCGTTACCAATTCGTGATGAAGGAGAGGACTTTCTTATGTCGATCTACTATCCCAAGCACCATGAGTGCGGTGGGGAGATCCAGATGTGGCCGAAGGGTTTTGGCCTGTGCCTATTGTGCGGATATCGCATCAAGCCAGCCGAAGCTCCCGATCCCAAATGGAGAGAGTTCAGTGTGATCCACATCCATCCGCCGATCACCCAAGAAGTCTTGGATGAGACTGATTCGTTCAACGAGGAGCACCGGCAGAGACTTGATCTCGCCGGCCTCACGCCGAATCTCATCCCAGCAGTTCTTGAGATCGATGCGCAAAACCTTGAAGGCAGGGCTCAGTTGCCCTTTCTTCGGCCATCCGAGTAGGAGGCTGGGTTGGCGCTATCGCAAAATGGTCGGGGGCATGTTGTCCTGATTCTTGAAGACTTTGAGGTCGTGGCTCTTCCGCCATTTACTCGAAGAACCATCAGTTCAGAACTTGCCGAATTTATCGCGCAGCACGCGCGAAGGACTCGGCTCAATGGAGACTGGAGAGATCGTGACCATCATGCCACAACCGGTGCGAACACCGGGGCCGTCCCTGCCGGGACTCATTCCTGGGATCATTCCCAGGCCCCGGCGTAATCCGACGCGTCCGCATGAACCGCGTCCTCGTCCAGGCGATCCCCAGGGACCAACGTTCCCTGCAGATCCGCCGCCAGGTGAACCGCCTTCAAGGAGGGGTTAGATGAGTTGTCCACATTGTCTCGGGCGTATCCTGCGTGAAGCAGGACGCATGCCGCAAATCGGCGGAAATAATACTCCGCCTCAACAGCCGTCAACACCACCTCCTCCCAAGGAGAAAGACTAACATGGGAATGACCGTTCCGCCACCAAGAGTATGTCGCAAGTGCCTGAGTGCGCTTGAGACGTACATTGCCGCGAATCGCCCCGGAGTTCCCACCTGCACTGGTTGCGGGTGGAGAATCGGGCCGAGAAGGTCTCGAAAGAGAAAAAGGAATCGAGGGGATCCCTGATGCCTGCCATTCAAGGGCCACCGCCAAAATTTTGTCCCAAATGTCATGGGACGATGATTGTCGAGCACGACTGGCACGGTACCTACGGGTACTGTATTTTGTGCGGTTATCACCACGAGGTGCTGACCTCGCCGCCTATCGATCTGGCGGCAGAAGAGGCGGCGCTGCCTCAGCGTCAAAGGAGGCGTATGCCCTCACATGCCAAGCAGCGGCTTTAGGGCCTGCACCATTCATCACGCCAATGCTCCCCCGCCGCCAGCGGGGGAGCACCATCTAATATTTTTATAATTTCCGAGGAATTTTTAGTCCTCATCACTATAACCAGTACAAAGTAGAACAAGGAACTTTTCATAGAAAAAAATTCGCGCCTGGTTCGTCCCATAACAACATTTAAAATTCCATTTTTAGCTATAAAAATTGCGCCGTTTTCGGTGAAAACAGGCGCATAATAAAAGTGATTCACTTGTACTAAATAGACACTACTTTGTATCAGTTGACCCTACCAGTAGTGTTGCGCATATAATGACTACGTTCTTTCTTAATCCAGCTAATGAGGTAGTAACATACTTCATCTTCGGGACTAGAAGGTAATGCCAGAACACCCGGGGGCTACTGCCCACCCGGGAGCCGGCGAAGTTAGGATAGAAGTGCCGTCTTTATGTCTACGAGCTTGATACATAAAGACAAATAGTAAAAACGTAAGTTGTCGTTACTTTTTACATTATGGTTACTTACTGTCCAAAAAATTTAACTCGATATTATTACAAAAACCAGCCATAGTTGTGCTGGTTTTTTTGTGTTCGAAAAAGGGCCTATATGCCTACATATAGGAATAAATAACTTTACAGAAAGGGGGTGAAAATAAAATGATAAATAGAAGAATAATAGCAAGCGGACTTTCAATCGTCTCAGCACTCGCAGTGATGGGAGGAGCGACATTCGCTTTCTTTACAAGTACTGCATCAAGTACCGACAACGTTTTTGCTAGTGGAAATATGACTTTGCAATTAGACGATAACGATGACGTCACGCCTGCATCAACAATTGACGCTTCATTTGGTGATGGAGATCTGGCACCAGGAGACACAACTTCTGGTTTTATTTCAATGCATAATGGTGGAAATATCGCGATTGCTGAAGTCAATTTGGGTTCAAATCAAACTGTAACAAGTTCTCCTGATTTGGCAACTAGATTGAATATTACCTCAGCAAAAATTGGTAATGATTCGACATGCTCAACTGGTGATGTTAATATCTCTGGAAGCTTCACAACTCTAGCTGCATTAGATGCTGCTGATTTGGATTTGCCAAGCTCTGCTTTGGCTCCTGGAGCAACAAGATATCTTTGTCTTACATTCCAGTTTGATCCTACTTCTGACGACACGTTTCAAGGAAAGACAATTACTGAAACGTTCACATTTGTGGGGCATCAAGATGCGTCTCAATAAAAAAATCGGTCGGAGAGACGGTGCCTACTCCTTCTCTCCGACCTACGATGGCACATTTAGTTTGAGATATTAAAAGACATTTGTCAATAGAATGATGTAGTTAGGGGACTTCGGAGAAAAACTTCTCCTTGGTTCGGTAATTATGTCACACACAACTGCCCATAAAATTGTGCGGGGAACCATTAAGGTTCTTCATATCAAATTAACTATCCTTGCATTTATACTGCTGCCCATTGCAGTCTTTACTCTTATTACGTCAAAGACTGACAGAATCGGCGGAATTCAGTCCTTTGTCGTTCTGACTGGTTCTATGACTCCTAATATTCCACAGGGAAGCGTTATTTTTACGAAAAAAGCACATGCTTATTCTGAAGGCGATGTAATTGCTTTTAATTCAAATGGACGCAATATCACCCACAGAATTGCAAAAGTAGAAAACCTCAATGGTGATGTATATTTCCAGACCAAAGGAGATGCCAATAATGTCGCAGATTCAGACTTGGTAAATATTAATGATATTGTCGGGAGGTCACAGCTGCATCTTCCATATATAGGCAAGGTTATTTTATTTCTTAAGACTATTCAGGGATTTTTGGTGATGATAGTTGCTCCCTCGCTTATCTTTATCGGGATGGAATTGTGGGCTATAAAGCGTGAAATCGAACGAGAAACAGAAAAAAAGGTATTAAGACGAATTTCGGAACAGCAGGTATCAAATGTTGTTGTTAGTTAAATCTAACCCTGAAGTGCAAGATGTGTAAATGAAGAAAAACAGGGTAAAAATATTAGTATTATTAATGCTTTTGGCAGGATCTGCGTCCTTTAGTATAACTCGTGCCTTTTTTACGAGCAGTGCACAGTCACAGAATAATACATTTTCAGCCAAAGAATTTTTCCCAAGATCCGCACCTATTTATGTAAGTAATCCTTTCACATGTGCAACTGGCGCAACAGATACTTCAACTCAAAAAGGAACTGTCACTTTTGATAAGAACCCTACGACATTTGATATATCGATTAGCGTGACGAGCGCAAGTGCAAATACCCAGTATCAGCTATGGGTTAATCAAGACCCTGGGGCATGTCCTTTGGGTGCGCCTACCGTTCCCTCTTTCCTCACAACTGATGGAGATGGTAATGGTTCAGGAACGTTGTCAGGTCATGGAATAGTGGGAGGAGCAGCAAATTTCTGGATATCCTTAGTCGGCGGATCTGATGTATTTCGGAGCACGGCTGTGAATTTTTAATATGAAAAGACTTTTTAGAATAACAATGTTTTTCTCGCTTATTGCGATAATTACTGCCCAGACGCAGGATCTGCAGCGGGCAATTTCAAATGCTGTAGAAGGATTCAAACCTGTCGAAACCGCCTACGCTATTGGAGGACTGAGTGTTAATTGGGGAGTTCCAGAGGGAAATCCAATATTTACCATATCAGGTGCCGCTCCGGGTCAAGATGAGGCACGAAGTGTGCTTGTTACGAATGGTGATATAGTTTCACTTCCTGTTGCAATAAAGGGTAAAAATCTTACATCATCTGGGGGACTCGAGACAGTCCTGGATCTCAAAATTTCACAAGGTGGAGTTGATATATACGGAGGCACATCTCCAACAGGTCCTAAAACGCTTGCACAATTTATGACCGATTCGCTAAATCCAAATGGAATCTCCCTTTCAACAATTGGTGCAGGTTTGAACGAGACGTATGATATTACAGTTACATTTCTAGCAAGTGCGGGGAATGAATACCAAAATACTGATGTTGAATTCGATCTTGTTATCGGAATTTTAACTGATATTCCCGTCGAGTGTTCTTTTATAGATATGACCGGAAAATTCCCAATTTTTGGAACGGGTGCCAGTGAAAAAATAAAAGGCACAACAGGATCTGATGTGATTTTCGGACTTGGCGGTAATGACAAAATTTATGCAAAGGGAGGGCGTGATTGTGTAATCGGAGGAGCGGGAGAAGATCAAATACATGGTGAGACAGGAGATGATGTACTTTTTGGAAATGAAGATGAGGACACGGTTGATGGCGGGACTGGAAGCGATCTTATTTATGGAGGAGCAGGAAATGATGAAGTTGACGGTGAGTCAGGAGATGACATGGTAAATGGCGATGGTGGAGATGACAAGGTAGATGGTGGAAGCGGAAGAGATATTCTGCATGGTGGAGATGGAGCAGATGAAATGGATGGAGGAGCAGGTAATGATGATATATATGGGGAGAATCAAGCAGATATTCTGGACGGCGGTGCCGGAAATGACTTGCTTGTGGGAGGAGCTGACAGTGATAAATTGAATGGTCAGGCAGGACGTGATACATGCACAGGAGAGATTAAGAAAAATTGCGAGTTATGAGAAGGCAAAAAGTATGAAGCGCAAAGTAAGGAAGTAATTTTTAACTTAATACTTTTTACTTTTAAATTTTTTGAAAGGAGGTGAATAAAATTATGACAATACGAACAAAAATTACAGCAGGTCTGTCTGCTGCTGCAATGTTTTCAGCTATTGCTGCGCCAGCTGCATTTGCGGCTACAACAGTTGATATCTCTGGAAATGGAGCAGGATCAAAAAATACTGTAGAGTTAACTGGGTCAAATTCTGACAAACTCGTACAGAAAAATAGCACAACCGTTGTGACATCTATTGTTGCCAAGTCAAACACTGGCGGCAATAAAGCAAACGGAAATACCAATGGAGATGTAACAATCTCTACAGGGGACGCAACAACGGAAGTTGCTGTTATGGTAGGAGGAGGAAGCAATGAGGCTACATTGCCTGATTGCGGCTGCGCGCCAGAGGATTTGGATGTAACAATCTCTGGTAACGGAAAGGATTCTGATAATAAAGTAAAGAAGTCAGATACAAATACCAAAACTACCAAACAAAAAAACAAGACAGCTGTTACAGCTGCTGTTACGGCCAAAGCCAAAACCGGAAAAAATAAAGCAAATAACAATACTGGTCCAGGTGCAGTTGACGTAACAACTGGTGAAAGTAATACATCAGTAGGCGTACAAGTTGACGGTGCCACAAACACACTCAACTAGTTTTTCTTGAGCATTCCCGCTCCGAGTCGACCGGGGCGGGAGCTCATATCTTGGAAAAAGCGGGAGGTGAATTTTAAAAATGAATATTAAAACAAAGATCACAAGCGGAGCAGTTACCGGAGCGCTCCTTATAACATGCGTTGCTCAAAGCGCTCACGCTTCAGTGGAAATAAAAGGAAACGGGTCAGGATCTAACAACTCTATATCAATTTCTAAGAGTTCGTCTGTTGGAATTTCACAATCTAACTCTAATTCGATCTCAAGTTCTGTCACAGTGAAATCAAATACTGGCGGAAACAAAGCGAACAACAATACAGGGGGAAATGTGTCAATTCATACTGGCAGTTCCAAAACAACTGTAAAAATAAAAAATAATGTCGGCGGTAACGCCATTTCAGGCTGGCTGAAAAGCTGCTGGAATTGGTTTTGCTGGTAGACTTTAGGCAGAGAAAGGATCAGCCGCACTGCTGGTCCTTTCTTTTTGCCTTTTTTTAGCGTGAAAGGCATTTGATTTCAATTTGGTTACAGGCTACAATGGGTGGGAAACGTGAGAAGCATTCTTATTTCAATTCTAGTCCTCGTTCTATTTTTTCTTGTAATTGTCTTGTTTGATAGATCAGGCCCTGTTGGAGTTTTCAGAAAAAATTCTCAAGATGCTCTGTCAATTCCCAGAAGTTTTATTTACAAAATATTCCGTTCTGAAGAGAGTGCTCTTGATAAGGAAAAACTTGATACAAATGCACTTCTTCTCGAAATTGAAAATTTAAAAAAAGACAATCAAGCATTCAGATCTCAATTTGAAACTGCCGGAATCCCAACTGTAACTCTTCTTCCCGCAAAAGTTGTTGGTTTTTTGGGAGAAGCACATACTCCTCATAGTTTTATTATTGATCAAGGAGAAAAGAGCGGGGTAAAAAGAGGGATGGCAGCAGTATTCCAAAATCACCTTGTTGGAGTTGTGCATGCTGTTGTGGGTGATTATTCTGAGGTATATCTTCCAAGTCATGAGTCATTTCGAATTTTAGGAAAAGTTGTCGGAAAAGAAGCAAATGGAGTGATCGTTGGCGGAGGAAGTGAAATAAATTTTGAGAATGTCGTCTCGTCTCAAGATGTTGTCGAAGGTGATATTGTGAGGACTTTTGAAAATCAAAAAAATATTGAATTTGGAATACCAGACGATTTGGTAATTGGCAAACTTATTGAGGTAAATAAAGACAGGTCAGTTCCACTCAAATCGGGCAAAATAAAGTCGTATATCGTATTCCCAAATCTGCACAAGGTTTTTATTGTAAAGTAATATGGTTTTCGTAATTCTAATACTCAGCAGTATTTTTTTAGATTCTTCTTTTTTCTCTATTCCTCTGGTTTATATTCTAAGCATACTTTTTGTAAGACGGGCATTTGTGAAGCATGAACTCGCGAAAAGAAAAACATTAGGCTACTCAAGTCATAAGACAGAACACCTTGATATTATTTTCCCTTTAGTAGTTGGAATATCAGCACTTTTTTGCATAGATGTTGTCAGAATGGGAACATTGGGAGTTTCTCCTTTGCTATTTCTTCTAAGTGTCACGCTTCTTATTGGGTATGGGAGATTTTTCGAAATAAAAAAGTCTCGTTTTTTTGCACTTTTTCTGACAGGGGTAGTTGGATTATATGCGTACTTTTTAGGATACGATGTATTTGCAACGATGGTTTTCTTAAGCATTCTGGTTGTTGGAAAATGGATACTGTCACTGTATAAAAAGAACAATGAAAAAAATTAAAGTAGGTCTTGCTTTTCCTGACTATATTCTCAACGATCACGTAAAGCATAAAAGAGAGAATTTGTCCCCACCTAATTCAGAATTATTGCTTTTAGTGCCGCTCATAATTCTTGGAATTATATTCGGAATCATTCTTATGAGACTTTTGTATTTGCAGGTTTTGAGAAAGTCATATTATGAAAGATTGTCTTATGAAAATAGAACCCGTACTGAAACAATTCCTGCATCACGAGGAATAATTCTTGATAGAAAAGGAAGAGCACTCGTAGCAAATATTCCAGCATTCAAACTTATTTCAAAAGATAATAAAGTTCAATTTATTACAAAAGAAGATGCTCTCGCACGTATCGCTGATGGCCAAAAAATTGATAACGACATAATGCGTGAGTATTTGTATCCGGATATTTTTGCACATGTTCTTGGATATGTAGGGCAAATTTCTGAAGAGGAAATGAATAGCCCTACATATCAGGATTATTCTTTACTTGATATAGTTGGAAAAATTGGGATTGAGAGGGAATATGAGAGTGTTTTACATGGACAGAATGGACGAGAGCTTCACGAATCAGACGCCATGGGAAAGAAGATCCGATCTCTTGGGAAAGAAGATCCAGAGCCTGGTAAAAATCTCACCACGACTTTGGATATCGATATACAAAAAAATGCATACGACGCAATGAAAAATGTATCAAGAGGTGCAGTTGTGGTAAGCGATCCGAGAAATGGAGCGATTCTATCGATTGTTTCAAGACCATCATTTGATACCAATCTTTTTACTCATCCGACGTCTTATGAAGCAAAAGGCGAGTATTCAACGCTGGATGAGGTTCTGGGTGATACAAAAAGAATGCCGGCACTTGATCGCGCAATAGGAGGGGTTTATCCTCCGGGGTCTACGTTCAAGCTGATTACTGCCGCTGCTGTGCTTGAGGAAAAAGAAATGAATAAAGACACACAAGTTGAGGATACGGGTGTTGTTGAGTTGGGAGGATTGAGATTTGGGACATGGTATTACTTGCAGTATGGAAGAAAAGAAGGAAAAGTAAGCATGGTTCGGGCAATTGCCAGGTCTAATGATATTTATTTTTATCGGGCAGCAGAAAAATTAGGAGATGAGAAATTATCAGAATGGGCGCACAATTTTGGACTGGGAGGAAAATTGGGGATTGATATCGCAGGGGAAGAACGGGGGACAGTTCCTAATAATGAATGGAAAATTAAGACTCTTGGTGAGAAATGGTACACGGGAGACACGTTCAATATGGGGATAGGTCAGGGTTATTTATTGACAACACCTCTTCAGGTGAATGCATGGACGAATGTTTTTGCCAATGATGGGATTCTCTATCGTCCGCATCTTGTGGCAGACCAAAAACATGTTCTCAATAAAAATTTTGTAAGCAAAAAAAATATTGAACTAATTCGCGAGGGAATGCGGGAATCATGTGCAACAGGGGGAGTTGCATACACATTTTTTAATTTTGGGGTGGTAAATAAAAATTTGAAGATTGATGATAAAGACTATCAAAAGGGAACTTCTCAATCAGCAAATTTCGTCAGAATCCCAGTTGGATGTAAAACCGGGACTGCTCAGACTCCAGGAGATGAAAATGAGCCTCATGCATGGATTACTGTCTTTGCACCATTTTTCAATCCTGAAATTAGTGTCACAGTTCTTGTTGAGCATGGAGGGGAAGGGTCAAAAGTTGCAGGCCCAATTGCGACAGAAATTTTGAAAAAGTATTTTGAGAGGAAGTAGGTTTACAACGGCTGAATTGTTTCAAAAATTGTTAGGAATAGTTCTTTTTGAATTGTTTCAATTCCATTTCCTTCTGCTGAACCTGGTGTCCTAGAACAGTTTTCTCTCATAGTTTCTACTCCATAATAATAACTTCCTATTTTTTTGTTCTGATATTCAGTTTTTTCTTTCGCTTGAGTAATCCAGCCAAGTCCGCCTGTCGGAAATTCGCATGCAGGAAATTGAGAGGCCAGGGAGTCAGTTGTAAAAAGTATCGCAGTTGATGTTTCATACTTTTCAACATGATATCGAAGATCCAGAAGTTCAGGAGGAAGAGTTACTTGAATTCCAATTTCTGGAATTTGTAAAATTGCGGCCGATGTTGCAGTGGGTAAGTTTGTTTGTCCTTCGATGGGTGTCGGGCAGGGGGCAAATTCACAATTTGGCCCTGTTCGTCCGACCGCTGACCCGTCAGGACACACTTTTGCTTCCATGGTGCACGCTACTTTTCCAATCTCTTCATACACAGGGAAAATAGATGTAAAGATGAGGAGGGGAAAAGTTAAAATGATAAAAGTAGGAGTGAAAATAAGAATTCCGATAGATATTTTTTTTAGTACATTTTTGTAGAGTTCGTAGCGTATAAAAAATATAACACCTAAAATAATTTGAATTCCAGCAAAAATTACGATAACTGCAAATACGAATTGGAACGGAATTGTCTTTTTAAATTCTAAAATACTAACAACAGGCTTTAGGGGAGAAAGACTTGCAAGGAATACCAGCTCAATAACACCCGTCAGAATCAAGAGAAATCTTATAGAAGATTTTCGCTCTTTGCGGGCTTGGGTATCTATTTTTAAAGAATCGTTTGATGGTGGGAGTATGTTGTTATCTGATTCTATACTGAGGTTTTGTTCCATCCCTTATTCTATACATCGTCTTTACTATCTGCCAAGATACGAAAAATATCCATCTTCCTTCTCTTCAATACGACTTATCCATTCTTGAATTCTTTCGATGTCAAATTCACTGCCAAACATATCAGCAGATGATTCGACGATGTGTCTGACCTCTCTTACTGAGCGCGCTAAGGCAACTGTAGTGCTGTTCGTTATTGCCCGATATAAATTATATTCGTATCCCGTAACAAATCTTCCAAATGTTTTTCTGTGAGCATCAGACGATGCAATCGCAGCACCAAGAGTGTTAGTATTTTCTTTGTAAAAAGCATATGCGTCTTGATTGGCTTGTGTTGGAAATTTTTTCCCTGCAAGAGTTTTTCTCATCGCATAATCAAAAACTCCTCCATTGAAAACCTCAATTCCATCAGGCCTGGTTGAAGGCTTTGCGGCTAGCTGGAGTATTCTTTCTTTTTTAGCAGATTGAATAAGGGTAAATTCAGGATGTGGAATGATCGCAAGGCCTCCCTGTCCATGGATTGCCTCAATTGTTTCACTTATTGGCATGTTGGCACGGATAGGTTCTCTGAGGAAGAGGGCGACAACATGTCCTTCACGTGAGGTTACTTCCATCCCGGGGACTACAGTAACTTGAGAATTTCTTCTTTGGGCAGTGTTCCATGCAGTAAGTGAGGACTCAAATGTATCGTGATCTGTTATTGCAATTGTGTCTATTCCAATTCTTTCTGCCAGTTCAACAGTCTGATCCGGGGTCATACCTTCTCTGGCGTCTGGTGAGGCATTTGTATGAATATGAAGATCTGCAAGATTCATTCCTCCCCTTTGATATTCCCCCCAAATCTCTCGCATGGGCAAATTGTAACATAGGGAGAGTATGTATTATTTTTGAATAAAATGCAGTGGGTCAGTTCTTACCACATGCTTTCGTTTTAGATCTACAAATTCTCCGGGTTGTAGGGTGTTAAATAATTCGGGTTGTGCAAAAAATTCAATTGATCTGCATTCTTCAGTGTCCCCCTCTCCACAATAGTTAATTCGGAGAATGTGATCTTGATCATCAACAACTGTTACTCCGTTTGGAAGAGTCCAGGCACTCTCGGGCTGAAACTCTTTATCCAGAAGTTCACCTACGGGAGGAATGTATTCTTGGCCGCAGGAAGTAAGAGTTAGACTCAAAGTAAGTAACCCTCCAAGCAGCTTTGGTTTTCTTTCTAGCATATGGAATGGGATTATAGCAAAGTTTTATCTCCTATTTGGTATGTGACTTGAAATTTCGAAGGCAAAGATTATAATCACTGGTATGGCAGGAGAAAAATTTATAGGTCTATCTCAAAGACCAGATTTTTTAATATTTGAAAGGCGCTTTTCTGATTGGGGAAAATTTGATAGTTCAGAGCCTGCTCCAAATGATCCGATGAGGCCCGCGATCGAAGGTTTTATGGAACATGCATCAAATTTTCCCGCATTAATTGAAGAAAGCCGAAGGCTTGATGGTAAATTCGAAGAGAGTAGCTCAGTAACTGTTGCTTTTCGGTCACGCGACCCGCGAAATACTCCCCGAATGTATGTAGTAGAGGGCCAATATGGTGATTCAGATCGTAAGATTTTTTATGTCGGTCTTCCACACTTCAGACAAGTAATGGTTTTTGACACAAAAAATGGTCCTCATATGAGATTTCGGAGAGCCGAAGCTGTTGCTGAGTGGATATCGGTTGGTGGCATTCAGGGCTCAGGTGCTCTTGACTACCCGGCAGGCCCAGCACAAATTGACCAATATGCCTCAATTCTTCAATATGCAGCAGAAAGTCTTAGTAGACAAACTGCCATTATCGAAACTCGAATAGCTGGAAAAAGATAATCGTAAAATTGATTGCACCAGTAAGATATATTGAATTTAAATCAAGATCAGTTTATATTTCTCTAGAATGACGGCAGAACACGGGAGTTTCATAAATGGCATTGGTGAGAATTCGGAGGGGGCGAAAATTTTTTATCCAGGTAAAGCTCAGATGGGATTTGGTGGGTTGACAGGCTTGGAGGGGGTCGATTCGGATTTCTTCGCGGCCATCCCTAACACAGCTCCCGAGTTAAATGGCAGCCTTACGGGTGAAAATGGCATTACACCTCATGCGGATAGTCAGGGTGGGTTGTTTGGTCGTGTAAATCATGATGTGATTGTAGAACCAGGGCTTGATCTTTCCACTCCCGTTGAAGTATCTGGGCGAGATGGAGAAGTCAAACAAGGTGCCTTTGAAAGAACCAACCTCGCTTTATTAAATGTAATTGTTCAGCAAAGAGATGAATATTCTGGAATTAGTGGATTGGCTGCCAATATTGAAGAGCATGGCATGATCCATCCGCTTCTTGTTGCAAGATATGATGCAGATGGAGCGCGTGATTATCTTGTTGCAGCATACGGAACATACGGTAAAAAGGTATCTGCTGATCAGAGAAAAAGATTACCTGATCTGGTAAAGACTACCGAAAACGGAAACGAAACTTATTATATTGTTATAGCTGGGCACAGAAGATTGAGGGCCTTGAGGATGCTTCAGAAAAAAACAAGCATTCTTCAAATAGTGAATGACATTGATCCATTTGAGGCTCTAGAAATCCAGGCATCGGAAAATACTGCAAAACTTCCGAAAGATTATGAAAGAGCAGAATCAAACGGAGATCTTCATTCCATTTTAAAAGCACGTGATCCGAAGTTGAGAATTGAAAAATTTGCAACAAGAGTAGGTCATCCGGTGGCGGTTGTAAGAAAAGACTTGAGGTACTACGGCCTTCCTCCTGAGGTAAAAAACTTTGTCGTACCTCGCAACAGACGTGATAGCGGTGAAGGTGACACTGAGATTCCCGATCAACCACTCATGGAATTTAATATTGCTTGTCAATTGGGAAGACTTGTAGAAGTGGGAGCAAGTTTTGATGATATTTTATTCTTGGCAAAAAGATTTTTTGTTGAGAATATTACAAATGAGAAGACTGCGAGTAGAAGAGTGACGCAATATATCAGAGATTCAATCGTTCACGGAGGAGCAGATATGACAGATATTTTCGGATTTAATGTACGACGGGTTGCTGAAAATACACGTACCAGACAAGTGGCCAAGACATTTATCGATCCAGCATTGGCTGGATTGGGATTATTGGAAAGGGTGCGAATTGCAAAAGAAAATGGATTTGGAGGCGAAAAAGATGACAAATTGTCTTTTGCTGCGGCGGGAGGATATATTAAAAGACTGGCTGAGCTTGCTGATGAACTTACTGATGCCCTTCATGAGACTATGGATGCTGATGCGAGAAATGAGATACACACACGCCTTCAAAGGCTTAGGGATGCTGCTGATATTGTAGCAAGAGAGTATGAGGGCGGTGCCCCAAAAGAGAGAGGCCTTTTAGACCTTCTAGAAAAAGATTAGTTATTTAGAATATATTAGTTATAAATATATACTGGTGTTCCGACGTCTGCCCAGGCATATACAACTTCTGCAACTCCCACGTCCAACGATACACATCCTCCTGTGTGAGGGCTTCCTAAAAAGTCACGGGGGCGCCTGATTTGGGTTCCATCTCCGGTAACCCAATAAGGTAATTCATGAATTCCAAGATATGCATGAATATCCGGTGCTAGATAAAATGCCATCCAGTATGGCATCCACACATTGTAGATATCTGAAAATGCATTGTTGTATTTGTTCAGTATTTTGTATGTTCCGGGCGGTGTTGGGTAGTAAAGACCTGTTGAGACAAGATGTTCTGCGATAAGATTGCCCGTCTCAAACCGATACATTCTTTGTTGAGAAATATCAATTTCGATGTATTTATCAGCTCTTTCTCCATTTGTATTGGGTTTGTATTTGGTTTCGGCAATAATGGGTCCAGTTGCTGCTCCCAGGACTCTTGCATTTAAAATGTTTGAGACTTCTTGAGTAACTTTTCCTTTATTTACTGTTTTTTCACTCGAAAGATCGGTGGCAGCGATTTTTCCATCAAGGAGGGTGCTGAGTTTGGATTCATTGGTCTCTACTGTAAATGAATTTGACTCAGGATGGAATGTGGCACCAAGTACTGCCTTAAGATCCTCTTGGGAAAGTTCGATATTCGTATTTTTCACTTGATCAAGAACTATAGAAATAGGGTTGCGAGTGGCTTCGTTGAGGCGCTGATTGTTGAGTGCAATAATCTCTTTTTTTGAGGGTTTGGGTATTTTTGCCAGAGATGGAGTGAGAGTATTTTTAGTCGCAAAGTTTTGTTTGATTTGAAATTTCAGTGAACCAAGATCAAGAATATATTTATCGTCATAAAGCGTATATAAAAATTCAGAACTGGACGGATCAAAGGTTACTTCTTCTTTGCGTGGAGTGAAATCGAAAATTGTTTGCTTGAATCTCTTTTCAAACTCATTTGAGAATGTGACAGTAGCAAGATGTGAAGTGGGTTTGAAATATGCTTTTGCGAAGTGATACATATTTAGAGGAAAGATATTATGGCCTTTAAAAATTGAGTTGATTGTAGCGTTGGTATCGACAGATATTCCAATACTCTTTGAGGGGTAAATATACACTCTATTTTTAATTTGCATTGATATTGGGGCGTTTTCTTTTTCTTTGAGAAGAGACGCAATTTGACTTTTGGTTTTGAGTGAGAGATCAAGATTGCCAATTGTAGTATTGGGATATGAATACATACTGATAAAGAGTTGAAGAACAAGAATTCCCAGAATTGTCGGAATTGAAAAAAGGAGCAGATTTTTCATGAATAGGCAGTTAATTTGTGGTACTTATTACATAGTATGGTAAATAAAAGTATTATCAAGCCTCAATATTTTTCTTCGATTTCCTTTGATCTCTTTTGACTCTGTTGACTCATA
Source organism: uncultured Gammaproteobacteria bacterium (assembly GCA_964519355.1). GTDB lineage: Bacteria > Patescibacteriota > Microgenomatia > Levybacterales > GWA1-39-11 > CAZBEA01. The sequence goes on from CAZFJW010000002.1 coordinate 27,423, forward strand.
TTATATAAATAAGATATATTGGTTTTATGGCCGAAGCAGCACTACAATTTCCAGGCACAATGCCACAGCAGGGCGAAGTACCAGGAGCCCAACAACCACTTGAATTAGCAGGATCAACTATGCCTGGAGCACCCGTTCAGACAGAGGGCGGCCGTGGAGGTTTTTTGGGTAAATTATTTGGAAAAGGCGAGAAGGGCGCAGATGCTCCTGCAGCTCAAGGAATTTCTCCTATGACGCTTCCAGGAAGACCAGATATTGCAGCAGGCATGACAGACGTAGCTGGAAAAATTGGTCTGAATGTAGAGCCTGTTATTGGAGGAGCTCCAAGAGTTACGGTCCCGACACCTGATAGCGGCATGGTCATTGGTGCAGATACACCTTCAAATGGAATTATTGTAGATGAGGGTGCGCCCAAAATAATTGTTAAAAGACCATGGGAGGGTGGAAGAAGACCATCTGGGGCACAGGCAGGTGAAGCAGCAACAGATAGTGTTTCACAAATGGCTGCTGGGCAGGCTGAATTCGCTTCTCAAGATGGCAGATCAGGTGATGTTGGACTTGGGAATACAGTAGGAAGTAATGAGTCTGGTGATCCTGCAGCAGCACAGTCAGCAGATGAAGTTGTTGCAGATGACACAAATGCAGCGGCTGGACAAGGTTTGGAAAATACTGGTGTAACAAGCGGCATGTCTGAGACTGCAGCTGTAGTCGGAGACGCGGCAATTACATCGGGCGTAGAAGAAGTAGTACGCGATGAGTCAGCAGAGGATCCAGCCCAAGGAGATTCTGGTGAGCCAGATATGTCAGGAGTTGGAGTGCCCCCTCCGGGTGAGAAATATCCGAATATGGCTGCTCCTATGACCAGTGTCTGGAGTAAACCAAGCGCGGGTGAGCCAAGTGTTACCTCAGATCCTGATTCAGGAGTTGCAGCACCTGCCCCAAGAGAATTAACACAAGAAGAGCAGGATGCTCGGGAAGATAGAGAAGAAGCAGAAGCAGACAGACAAAAATTAATAGATGAAGGTTTGGGAGAAGATCCAGCCCCGACAGAAGGAGCATCTGGAGACACTGCGCCAGCTATTGATTCTGCAGCTTCTGGAGATGCACTTGCTGCTCAGATGAGGGATCAGGGAGTGATCACTGGGGATGGAGAGGATCAGATTATTAATGCAACTCATATTGCCGCTGCCCCCGAGACACCACAAGCACCTGAAATGACAGATGAAGTAGTTGGTCAGGCAGAAGAAACGGTAGATGCCAGCGCTCCAGCCGAAGGCATGACCGCAGATCCAGTACTCGATACAGCAGAGGAACCAGTTTTACCTGCAGAGCAGCCAGTAGTTGTCGGTGAAGAGCCAGCTCAAGCTCCAGCAGCTGAGATGGTGTCAAATGCTACTGTTCAAGATGCTGATGATACCTCCGGACAATCAGAAGATGGTGCGTCTGATGATGATGGAGATTCTGGTGATGCAGTCAGTAAAGATCCATACAGAGCGGCAATGGAAAAAGATCCAGCAAATGATCCTGCAGCAATTTTAGAAGATCTCCACAAGAATGCTGCTCCATCAACAGTTGATAACATCGGAAATGTTCTTTCTGGAATCAAAGAAACAAATCAAGCATTACAAGAAGAAACAGAAAGACTTGCTGAAATGCCATTGCGGGATGCAATACAGGAACTGCGAAAAAAAGACGAAACACAAACACAACAGCTCATAACAAGACTAGCTTGGGCACATGCTTTTAAAAACCTTGAAAAACAAGGAATCACCACACTTTCTGCAGTTGAAGATACAAAAAAAACTATTGAAGAGATTCGGGGAATGGAAGAATTATTGAAGCTTTTTCTTGAAGAGTCTGGTGATCATAAGGGAGGGTGGGAAACAACACAAGGACTTACGCCTCAAGCCGAAGAGCCAAATGATCCATCAGGTGCAACACTTATTGCAACCGCTGCATAGTAACGGTTTTTATTCCAATTCTATTCTCGTCTTATACTTCGACTTGTGTCAAAATTCCAAAATGGTCAGAAAGGTCAACAGAGTCGATTAATTGGCATTTTATAACATTCATTTCAGGCGAGGTAAAAGTAAAATCTACTGCAAGTCCAGGGGGGAAAAGATTTTGTGCAGGATGAATTCTTGGATTAAGAGTATTTGTAAAATTATTTTCTACCGAAAGATTTCTCCCCAACTCGTCAAGTGCCCTAACAACTGCTGAATTTTTGTCGACATTAAAGTCACCTGAAAGTATCCAAGGCGTTTCCATCTCCTTCATATGTGCAACTAGGGGCATGTTAATTTCAAGTTTGTAATCTTCATCAAATGGACGTGGTCCCCATGCAAGGTGGGTATTTATCGTCCAAAGTTTTTTACGTCCAATTTCGAGCCTTGTAGCGATCGCGTTGTATCCAGCACTTTTCCAATTCACATTCTCACGATCGTCTGCTTCATAAAATTCTTTGAGCCAGAAAATTTTGTGGTCAACAAGGGGAAATGATTTTTTGAAAAAAGTGGCATTTGCATTGAAAGAATCATGGTCTCCCTTGAGAACGACTCGGGGTGCGAAAATTCCTTCAAAATTCAATCTTTTTTTTATTTCCTCAAAGATATTGAGTCCTGCATATTGAGGAGACGAAGAAGCATTTTTTTCTGCTTGGGCTTGGAGTCTCTCATCAGGATAGGTATATTCTCCGCCGCCTGAGAACTGCCCGCCTGAAACTTCCTGAAAGTGCAGGATATCCACGTCGTGTTCTTTTACAAAAGATATAACCCGATCCAAAAATTTGCCCTGGAAGATGTTAAGCTGGAGAATGGAAATAAGCATATATTTAATATACACGATTTACTTTTTTTCCCAAAATTTTTACGATAAAAGATATGACTGAGTGCGACTGTCATTTGGCTTTTTCTCTTTCTCCCCGTATTGGGCCGAAGAGATTTTTGGATATTCTAAAAGTCTTCGGATCTGCACGGTCTGCATGGAGTGCATCTTCTGAAGATTTAAGAAAAGCAGGTCTTGGAGAAAGAATCCTTGATGACTTTATAAGTTTTCGTAAGGACTTTAATGTTGAGTTAGAAAAGAAAAAGCTGGTAGATTCTGGTGCAGTATTTATTACACAGTGTGACAAGGGATATCCTCAGTCTTTAAAAAAACTCCCCAATCCTCCAATTGGTATTTTTGCAAAAGGAAATATTGATCTTTTGTATGAAGAAAATGTTCTTGCTGTGGTGGGTTCAAGAAAGACCACTCAGTATGGGCGTGAGGCAACTACTAGTCTTGTGAGTGATATTACAAATCATGGTATTGTAATTGTTTCAGGACTTGCTCTTGGAATTGATGCCATAGCTCATATGTCTTGTCTTGATTCCGGAGGTAGAACTATTGCGGTTCTTGGGTGTGGGGTGGACTGTTGCTATCCGCAGGAAAATTACAACTTATATAAAAAAATACTTTCGTCTCGCGGGCTTATTATTTCTGAGTATCCATTGTCTGCTCCTCCTTCGAAGGGGAGTTTTTTGGCTCGAAATAGAATTATCGCAGCCCTTTCGAAGGGAGTTTTGGTATCAGAAGCTACTGAGGACAGTGGGTCTCTAGTTACTGCGGAATGGGGGGAAAAATTGGGAAAAACAATTTTTGCAGTACCCGGTCTGATAACCTCACAAAATTCATATGGTACTTTAGGTCTTATTCAAGAGGGTGCAATTTTAGTACGAAATCCGCCAGACATTCTGAAAGTGTACCAATCAACTATTCATGCGATGAGAAAAAGTTCTCAAAAGCCTACGTTAAATCTGAGTAAGGATGAAGCTAAAATATACAAACTGCTTTCTGAAGAAAAAGATATTGAAGAATTAAAGTATGAGACTGGTCTTGTAATAACAGTGTTGAATTCTCTTTTGAGTGAAATGGAATTGAATGGATACATTTCCATTACAAATGGAAAAATAAGAAAACAGCATGTTGACAGAACATTCTGAAAGGAATAGTTTTAATATAGCGTATGAGCATGGAGAATCGATCAAATCAACACGGGTATGTTTCGTATCGTTTTGAACGACCACAAGGAAATTTTTTAGGGAATAACTCTCGTCCCCAAGAGAGTTATTTTACTGACTTCCCATGTGCGGGAATTGACAGAGAGGCTGGAGTTGCGTATATCCTGGTTTCTGCTCATGACAGCGCAAGTCTAGAAGAACGTGAGGTAAAATTAAAAACTGTATATGGTCTTAGTGAGGTTTTTACAGGACTGGGTGGACAGCCAGAAATTGCAACACGAGCAGATCCTCAGCAAGAATGGAAAAATTGGAAAAAGGTGTCGTAATTAAGTTTTTAATTTTTGCTGTAGTGTAAGTTGTTAAAGAATATGTGCTCTTGAACCTTTTTATTCATTCTCTTTTCAATTCACAAAGAGCCAGCTATAATACAAAAAAATATGAATAACTTATTTGGAAGAGTAAAAAGTAACTGGAAATCAGGAATTACAGTATCATTCGTATCTATCCCGCTTTCTGTTTCACTTGCGATTGCAGCAGGTTCTACACCAGTTGCCGGAATTATTACTGCAATTTGGGCAGGACTTCTGGCGGCACTTTTTGGAGGAAGCAATTTTAATATCGTGGGCCCAACCGGAGCACTCTCGGGAATATTGGCAATGTATGCCTTTGCACATGGTGCCGAAAGTCTTGCGATTCTTGCAGTCTGTACAGGACTTGTTGTTCTTCTTTCATGGGTGTTAAGACTTGAGCGTTATTTAGTATTTATTCCAGCCAATACTATTCAGGGTTTTACATTGGGAGTAGCTTTTATTATCGGTATGAATCAGTTAAATTTTGCACTCGGTCTTCCCAAACTTCCAGGTCACGAGAAATTTATCGAGAATATCTTTGAATCTTTTGGCCACCTGAATCAAACCTCTTTTGAATCTGTTTTGATTTTTGTCATTTTCTTCTTTGGAATAATTATTACTGAAAAGTACAGGAAGAATATTAAGATAATTTCACATATTCCAGCAACTGCGCTTTTTGCTATTCTTGGAATTTTTCTTGGTTTTTTGGCAGCAAATAAAGTGCTTCCGTTATCAATTCAAACACTTGACTCCAGGTATTCTGATTTAACTCCTGCTCTTTTTATGCTGCCAAAGTTTTCTTTTGCATTTGATAGATCATTTCTTTCTGCGCTTTTCACAGTCTCGCTGATCGCCATTATCGAAACTATGCTCTCTGCCCGAATTGCTGATAGCATGACCAAAACCAAGCATAACAAAAGAAAAGAAATGCTCGGACTTGGTCTTGCAAATATTGCATCCGGAATTGCCGGAGGAATCCCTGCAACTGCAGCGTTGGCTAGAACTTCACTCAATATCAAAAGTGGCGCAACAGATAAAATGTCTGGAGTTGTCAGCTCAATTTCAGTTGCGGTCATCGCACTTTTCTTGCTTCCGTATTTTAAGTATCTGCCACTTACTGTTATTGCAGCGATACTTGTAACGGTTGCAGTGAGAATGATCGAAAAAGAACATTTCATCCGAATGTTCCATATAGACAAGAAAAGCTTTTTTATTGCTCTGCTTGTTGCATTAATTACAATCGTAGAAGATCCGATAATTGGAATTCTTGTAGGTGCGACAATATCGCTCGTTCTTTTTCTTGAAAATTTGTCTCATGGTCAATTCGAGCTCGTAGCTAATAATGCAAAGAACAAAATGGTGGGTCAGCTGTCCGGAAGCAGAATCGATAAAATTATTAAGGATTCACATACGATTGTTTACTCATTTAAGGGACACCTTACTTATATTGATAGTCAGGCTCATATTGCAAGATTTGAGACCAATCATGGTTATCATAAAAATATAATTTTGCGACTTCGTGAACTCAGTTTTATCGATGTTGATGGCGTGAATGCGTTTGAGGAAATAATTGAAATACTTGAGAGGCGAAAAATTGAAATTTATGTAACAGGAGTTAACGACGTAATTGATCAGATGCTTCAGAAAAGTAAACATTTTGTGGCGCTTGAAAAAAGAGGGAGAGTATTCCCAAGAACTTCTGATGCATTAAAAAAACTTGGATTTAAGTTGTAGGCGCTGTTTTCCTTCAGTTTTCAAGATCTCTAAAACTGCATAATAACTCATAGTATTGTATCTTAGTTTCTCATTCTGATATAATCTCCCCCATATGACAGAACGCAGGCTTCGTGGTATTCGCAATAAAACTCCCGATCAATCGATGAGTGTTCGTGCACATCTGGGTGTAGAGTCTAGGTTGAATGATTCATATGTGGCGCTTCACGCATCTTACTCACAAAGATTGGCATCAGGAAATCTTTTTTTACCTCCCGAAGAATTAGGACTTGAATTTGGAATTGCTGTAATGCTGGGCGAGAACAGTAGGGCTTATGAAGACGTTGCACTTAGCACATTGCCCAAAGATGCAGCTGAAAAAGCTGAAGGAGAAATTGAAAAAATGCGCATTCTTCCTCCATATGCTGCCATAGTACGGAGAAATGAACAGGATGTGTCATTGCTTGATGCAGTAGAAAAAAGAGATATTCCTATCGCACAAAGATACTCTGCAATTTTAGGACCTGTGAACCGTAAAATTCATACGCAAGAGGCAGTAGGTACGCCAACTTCAGAAGAAAGCCGCACGTTCTTATTGGACTATCTTCATTCAGATTATGTTGTAAAGTTTAATAAAATTGACCCAAAGTTTTTCCTCCAGAAGAAAAAGGCTGTGAGAGGCGGAGTGCCGTATTCTGCGTACGACAGGGCAGCAAAATTTGGGGATGGAATACACGCATTTAGAGAAGATCTAAAGAAAACGCTTTTTGATGTTGATGCGCGAGAACACGTTGCTGTTATTGATGCAGTAAGAGAACATTTTGATCAAGGATCTCGTGAGTTTGAAGCAACTCTGACGGAATTTCTGCTCGGCAATGGAGAAGATTTTATAAAAGTGTATAGGGCCTGTGATGAATTGGCAAGTTCTGCTATTGGGGAAAGCGATATCTATCTAACTTTTGTTCGAGGACTTTTAACAACGCTGGCTGCTTCAAAAGTCGATAAAGCAATTATTATGAGGGCTGAGGACTTTAAGTCAATATTACAGGGCTCAATTGATCCTGAAAAGCCACTAGCAAAGGGTCAAGATGTGCTAGCGCTCGCAAGTGCTATTTCGCCAAAGGCAATCACGAATGGCCTCCGACTTAACTGGCAAGACATTGAATGGGGATGTTTTGTCCCAACTACAGATGTAAGAGCAGAGATTGATCCAAAAGAGGTTCGTTTGAGATTGTATTATACGACAGATGAAGGTAATACTGTCTTTTTTGAATGTACAGTGAACAGAATGAATGGAGAGTTTGACTGGAGTGCATTGCCGTCTCCTAAATTAAATCAAGAGATTGCAAGCGATGCAGTGAGAATGATGCGATCAGTACTCGCGAATTTTAGAATTGACAAAGACAGCAGTGTTGCCGATTCGGGTTCGGTAAAACAAGGCGGGAATGGAAATGGGAATGGTCACAAAAGAAATGGAAACGGCGAGAGGTCTGGAGGAGTTGCTCAACAGACGATCATTACAAATGGTGAGTCTGAAAAAGAAAAGCCAAGTCCAAGAAATGTTACTTTTGATGGCCCAGCAATGGAAATGGTAAAAGGAGTTCCAAATGTTGACAGAAGAAGAATTTTTGCAAAAGTAGACGAAATAAGAAAGGGTATCCGTCTTATTCCGCTTGAACATGAAGATGAATTTTCTGCGGATGGATGTAGGCAGTATGAAGTAAAAACAGGCGGTAAAAATGGGGGTAAAAATGGATATAGAATTTTTGTAAAACAAACTGGCAAAGATGACTATGTAGTGTCTGAAGTTAAATTTAGAAGAGACACAAGCAGGTCTTCATCTATGCGTAGGAGAGGAAGATAGGGCTTGTTATTTTGCTTATTTTTTGATACACTCATATTTACTCTAAAGAAAGCACACATTCTAAAAAATATAAGTTGTGCCGAGGAGACAGTTTAGATATTAGCAATTGCTAGAATATAAACACTCCTTAGGGAGTGTTTTTTAATACTAAAATTATTAGA
>CAZFJW010000003.1:0-35003 GCA_964519355.1 uncultured Gammaproteobacteria bacterium
GACAATTACAAAAAGGCGAAGGTATTATTACAAGGGTTCAAGGCCCTATTATTGATGTAAGATTCGAGGACGAAGTTCCAACAATATATGAAGCGCTTACTATTTCATTTAACAATCAAGAATTAACTCTAGAAACGGAATTTGAACTTGGTGAGCACGAAGTGAGAGCAATTGCGATGGGACCAACTGAGGGACTCAAGCGCGGAACAAAGGTTAAGAGAACACATACGCCAATTTCAGTACCAATCGGAAGCGAAACCTTAGGAAGAATTTTTAACGTCTTAGGAGACACCATTGATGGAGGTCCCAAACTTGACGAGAAAAAAATAAAAAAATCTTCAATCCATGCTCAAGCGCCACTCCTTTCAGAACAAAAAACCAAACCTGAGATGCTCGAAACTGGTATTAAGGTTATTGATCTTATTGCACCTTTTACTAAGGGAGGAAAAATTGGAATTTTTGGAGGAGCAGGAGTTGGAAAGACAGTCGTTGTAAAAGAACTGATTCGAAATATCGCAATGGTCCATAAAGGCCATTCTGTCTTTGCTGGTGTTGGAGAACGAACCCGTGAAGGAACAGATTTATGGCTTGAGATGAAAGAAGCAGAGGTTCTGGATAAAACAGTTATGGTCTTTGGACAAATGAACGAACCGCCTGGAAATAGAATGAGAGTCGGACTCACAGCGCTTACCATGGCCGAATATTTTAGAGACCAGAAGAATGAAGATGTTCTTCTTTTTATTGACAATGTATTCCGTTTTGCACAGGCTGGAAGTGAAGTTTCCGCACTTTTAGGAAGAATGCCATCTGCTGTAGGATACCAGCCAACACTCGCGTTTGACATGGGCACACTCCAGGAAAGAATTACATCTACCCAAAAAGGATCTATTACGTCTGTTCAGGCTGTATACGTTCCAGCAGATGACTATACGGATCCAGCACCTGTTTCTATTTTTGGCCATTTGGATGCAACCATAACTCTTGAACGCGCAATTGCAGACCAAGGACTTTATCCCGCTGTCGATCCTCTCACTTCATCATCAAGACTTATTGACCCGAATATTGTTGGGAAAAATCACTACAATGTTGCACTTGAAGTAAAGAGAATTCTCCAAAGATACAAAGACCTTCAGGATATTATTGCAATTCTTGGTATTGATGAGCTCTCAGATGAAGACAAACTTATTGTTACCCGAGCACGAAAAATTCAAAGGTTCCTTACTCAGCCCATGTTTGTAGCTGAAATTTTTACCGGTATCCCAGGAAGATATGTAAAAATTGAAGACACAATCAAGGGATTCCAGGAAATAATTGAAGGAAAATACGACAAAATTTCTGAAGGTGATTTCTATATGACTGGAACCATCGAAGAAGTGCTGAAAAGATCAGGCACAAAATAATACCTCATGGATACATCGTTTAAATTTGAGATTTTTTCCCCTCAAGGTGAAGTTTTTTCAGACCAGGTAAAGGAAGTGTCTGTTCCGACCGAAAAAGGTGAAATTTCAATACTTCCCAATCACATATCACTTTTTACAAAATTGACCGATGGGGAAATCAAAATTCTTACATCAAAAGGAGAAAGAATAGTTGCAATTATTGGAGGGTTTCTTGAAACAAACAACAATATTGTTACTGTTCTATCTGACTATGCAATCAAGGCAGAAAGCATCCAAGCATCAGTTGCAGAAGCAAAAACTAAAAAGACTCAAGAACTTATGAAAGATAAAAATTTGGGTGCGGATTTATTAATTCTGGAAAAAGAAATGCAAAGATCACTACTCGAGCTTAAAATTGCATCAAAAATGAAACTACGATCGCGACCACAAGGACAATCATGATAAAAGGTACTTCTTCTAGACTTCGAAGAAATATTAAAAAGAACAACAAGAGAACGGTCATTTTATCCCTGTTGGCCTTTTTTTTATTTTGCATCCTCCTCCTGAAAGGTTTTCCGTATATTCTTGAAGGGATAGGCAATATTTCTCAATTTTTAAATAAAAACGATAATAAAAATATATCTCAACAGAAGAATGAAGAGATCCTTCTGCCGCCTATGCTTATAGACATTCCACAAGCTACATCAAGTGCGTACATAAAAGTTAGCGGAGAATCAGAGCAAACAGGCACTGTCGAAATATATTTGAACATGAAACTTGAAGATGAAATCGACAGTGAAGCTGGCCAAAAATTTACTTCAAGTCTTTTTAAGCTAAAAGACGGACCAAATGAAATTAGAACCAAAATAAAAAATGATACCTCTGAAAGTTCATTCTCAGAAAGCTATACCGTTTCCTTGCTCAGCAAAGAACCTACTCTTGAAGTATCTTTTCCACAAGATGGTTCAAAATTTTTAAAAGCAGATAAAAGAATTACTCTTCAGGGCAAGACTGATGAAAATAACACAATATTCGTGAACGATACAAAAGCGATTGTTGACTCGGATGGATCATTTTCTCACTTAATAGAACTTAATGAAGGTGACAACCAAATTACAATTAAGTCAAAAAACCAAGCCGGGAAGGAACTGGAGAAAAAAATTACTGTAAGCTATTCACGCGAATAAGCAAGCACGCCACCAATAACCAAAGCAAAAACAAGAACAATTGGTGAGTAGAACAAGGAATTTTGGAAAATACCATTCACTAAAAGAGCCAGAATGATGGCTATTGCGCCAGAATATACTCTTTTATCATTCGATTCTTTATATTTCAAGAACAGTACTTTTAATAGTAGAAAAATAAAAAGTCCAAAACATAAAAACCCCACAATTCCAGTAGTCGCCAAAATAAAGATAAAACTGTTCGATGGTGCATTCGATGCGTTAGACACAGCTTCATTTCGAGTTAACTCTGTATAGTTATTTCTAGCGTATTTATAGGAATTGAATCCTACCCCAAGAATTGGATTTTCACTAAAAACCTTTAAACCTTCTTGATATGAAGATAGCCTCATCTGAATTGATGCAGTTCTTAGTATTTTCACACCCTCCCCGCTAAAATTTTTGGAATACAAAAACAGCAGCCCGAAAGACAACAATAATATACAAAGGAAAAAACCAACAAGTTTTTTCTTTCCAGAAAGCAATAAATAAAATATCATTGAAACGCCTATTGTTACTATTGAACTTCTTGAGAATGTAAGAAATAATGCGATATACGATATCACAATCATCCCCAGAATAATTTTTGACATTTTGGGATAAATAGAAATCGACATAAACAACAATAATATTTCAAACGCAATAAAAAGCCCTGCATAATTAGGATCAAAGAATGTACTAAACAAACGATACGAATGAATATCCCACTCTCCTAAAAAAATCAACAACTCAAGTCTTGGAAGCAGAATGTACTGTAAAATCCCAAGCAAAACAAAGATAAATCCCACGATTGAAACTTCGGGTATCATTTTTTTGCCTTGCTTTTGAAAAATAGGCGGAATGAAAAAAAGCGGCAAGATATAGATAAAAAAACGAATTCCATAAGCAATTGATGATAAAAATTGATTAAAAGTTAAATAAGGATAATGAAATAGCAATGAAATACTGCCGAAAATAAAAAATGCAAACAAAAATACGTGATAAAGTTCAATTTTTATTTTTACCTTATGAATAAATGCGTAGCCCGCAAGCGACATAGTAAAAATTACCACAATAACATCAAGTGGTGTAACGCTAACCCCGCTTAAAGAAACTCTTGCAATTTGCCCAAATGGAATAAGTGCAAAAATAAATAACAATAAAATTCTTAGTATTTCCAAAATCCTTCTCCTGAATATAACCTTACGTGTGTTTTTTTGTTTTCATATATAAGTTTAAAAAAATAAAAATCGTTAGGAAGCTCGGTGCCCTGAGTAAGAATATAATTAAATAAATCTCCTTTTTTAATCCATGATTCATGAGTAAAAGGGAAATTGACATAATACAAATTATGAGCTCCGTAAATCAAAACCATATCACTATCTTCAATTATTCCAGACAACTTCTGATCTGTATCATAAAAATCACCATACTCAAAATTTAAATTACGAGATAAAAATTCATCTTTACTTTCAAATCCAAATACAACAGGTGCAACTTTATATCCAACATAAAGTCTGGTAACAAAAGCAATACCTGCAAAAAATAGAACTAGCCCAAATATAAATCTATATAAGATTCTATCTTGAATATGCTTAAGGACTATTGCGATTAGAATTGAAAAAACAGGCAAATATACAAGTATAAATCTGCCGCCGCCTGTTCTAGGAGTTACGTACCAAGCCAAAAGTGAAAGTACACAATACAGCAAAAGAAATCTCTCTTTAGAATTGAATTTTTTAAAACTTAATACCAGAAGGGGCATTGTGATAAGAAAGAGTGGAGAAATTGGATCGGGACTAGCTGTAAATATTTTAAAAACTTCAGCTAGAAAAACAAGTGGATTTAATAGGCTTGCCGAGGCACCAACTTCATATATTTTAGTAAAAAATGGATAAAATGGGCTTCCTGTGTTTACAAATGCAAATAAAAGCCATGGAAGCGGAACAAGTATTGCGGTTAAAAAAAATGTTGCGATTTGTTTCATTATAATCTTCGGCTTTTCAGTACTAAATCCATAACAGACAATAAAGAAAAGAATTAAAAAAAGTGTAATAAACGAGATTGGCTTAGTGGCTATTGCAAGCCCCATACATAAAGCTGATTCTATAAATAGAGATTTCTTTTTGTTCTGCATCCATAAAAAAAGCGTAAAAATTGATAGCACTTCAAAAAAAGTTCTTCCTATATCGATATAAGCAGTTGTTATTTGCCACGAAAAAACAATATTAGAAAATAAAATAACAGGGGCAAGTATTGCAAGACTTCTTCTCACAAAAATTTTTGCAAAATAATAGGTAGTAAAAAGGGTCAGGATACCAAAGGAAAAATTTATAAGTCGGGTCAAAAAATCGAGACGAAGCCCAATGGGAATGATATACAAAAGGTCCAAAAGCTTAGGCATCGGAGAATAATACAATAGAGAACCAGGAATATAAAAAATTCCATGTTTTTGAACGTAAAGTTTTGGAATCACCAGGTGATACCACAGTGCATCAAACCCACGTTCAGGAGATAATGCAATTATAAAATTAAGCAACAACATAACTCCCAAAAAACCCATCAGCAGCCTGAAGAGATGTGATTTACTAGTTAAAATGTAGACAACAATCGAATATATTTTTTCAACCAAACCATATTTTGACACAAGAACAATGGAAAAAATAATGAAAACTACAAGCAAAAATAAAAATACAGCAGAGTTATACAACCCAAGTATTCCCAACGCAAAAAGTGCATACGAAAAAATACCAATTCCAAGTGCTAGCGCTAACATAAGCCGGTTTTACAAATAATATTCTTTAGGTAAATAGCTGTGAGAATAAGAGAATATGTAAAAAATAATATATATATTACATTCCTACCACGCAAAAACTTCATAATTCAATTGTACAAAAATTCTTACCAGACAGGAACCCAGAATTCAGTCATTATGATATTTTGAATAAATAGTAACAGCGATACCATAATCACAAATTTTATAGAAATTTTTTGGTAAAACCCAATTGCAAGCAGAGGAAAAATCATAAGCGGCATCCAAATTCTTCCAACTTCTGCTCTGCTTATACCAAAAAGTACTAATAAAATAAAAAATGCACTAAAGGAAATCATAAGTTTTTTTAACAGCTCATTATTCTCCGATTTAAATATACTCTTAACGCATATAAAAAAGAGACACGTTAATGGGACACCAAAATACTGGAAAAAGTCGAATGGGTTATAAAATACCCACTGCAAATAAGACCTTGGAGCTTGATTATTAACAATTGGTAAAAATGCTGAAAACGAATTGTATCCCATAAAAGAAAATAACAAGATTGGAATTAAAAATCCGATCGACAAACATACAGTATTATTTAACAAAACACCATATTTCCTCCCTCTAACTGATATCAAAAAAACATATAAGATGACCAGCGCAGGTATAATTGAATAAGAAAAAAATAACCCTACCGAGCTTATTGCACCTGCCAAATAGAATAGCTTCTGTGAATTACTCTTTACAGCATGAGTGAAAAAAATTGCAGCAACAAGAAGCAAAGCCAGATAAAAAGGGTCAAACTTCAAAGCAAAGAATGACACGGAAGGAATAAATCCTGATAGAAATGCCAAAGACAATGCAATTTTAGGTTTGAAAAAAATCTTGCTCAATACATAAAAAAGCAAAATATTAGACGCTGCAGTTAAATGATAGAAAAAGGCCAATAGAATAGCACTTACTCTCTCATTAACTGACAATGCATCCCAAAAAATTCTTACATCTCCGTCAGGCACAGGTATTACATGAATTAATACATCTCCTATATGCAACTTTTCAACAATACTATTCACTGATTTTATGAGAAGAATTGATCCAGGGGGATGATCTCTTGCGTGCTGATCTAGGGTATCGATCGTATCTGAAAAATTACTAAGGTACTGACTCGTCTCAACTTTCACTGCCGAACTAAAATATCCATTCATGCCAGGATTTACGATTCTTTGAAAAAGAACCGTGATTCCAAATCGGCTAAAGTATACATATGAAATCTGTAATACAAAAATCGAAAGAATAAAAAATATCCAATAAAACAGTTTCGTTCTGAGATTTCGTTTGAATAAATTTTTATATCCCCACAGGAAAATAACAACAACAATAAAATATGAGGCAATTGGCATCCAAATCTTAGCCCAAGTATTTACATAATAATATGGCCAATTCGATGGGAAAATGGGATCATAAATACCCCGGATGAAAGGCACATCAAAGACAATCAGCACCAAATACAAAATTGAAACAATGAAAATTGCTATCATCTTTTTATCTTTTAGAACCTTAAGCATGTTAAAAAAGTCTAGGAGAAAAACTCAACCAATAAATTTTGACTTATTTTTATGTGCTAAATCAAATGCCTTACCTCTTGCCAAGAATGAATGAAAAGACATCATCACAGAAATTATAAATCCTCTATTTCCTTCTAAAAATCCCAGTTTAAAAAAATAGTTAAAAACAAATTTAGATAATGGATAAAATAGCAAACTCAACATATTTATTTTTGATTTTTCTTCAACAAGCTCCTCACTTCGAATTGATGTATATTTATTTATTTCATATAAAAATTCACCAATTGATTGGTGGGGGGAATGCAAAATAGGTTCTGAGATTTTTCCAATCTTTCCTTTACCCACCCAGGTTTCATGAACCATTCCGCTCCATTTCCCAAAATTTTTCTTGGCTAGCCTTAAAAGATAGATATTCAGCAACTCTCCTTTAGATATTTTTTTACCCCACATGAAATCGACTCGTCGCATCATATATCCATCGTATTTTTTTGAATCAAGTGATTTAAGAATTATATTCTGCAGTTTGCTAGAAACAACCTCATCTGCGTCAAGAAAAAAAATCCATTCATTTTTCGAATGTGTAATTCCAAAATTTCTTTGGTTGGAAAAAGAACTCATTTTTTGATGAATAGTTTTTATCCTACTATTGTATTTTTTTAGAATTTTTAAGTTCTCTTCCCCGCTCGTGCAGTCGTGCAAAATAATTATTTCATTGCTAAATAAGACGCTTTCTATGGCATTGAGTACCTGAGATTCTCCCTGAAATAGAATTATAGATGTTAGGTTTGCCATATAAATGCTATTGTATCATTTGGTAATTTCATACGTTTTATTCTCCTTACGAATCACTATGCTATCAACTGTTTCTGACACGCTCACAATAGGACCATTTCGAGAAATACTACCTCCATATAGCCATACAAGGTATTCATACGGCAAAGTATAGCTTTCATACCCATTTCCTCCACCATCCGCTTTTACTTCGACCTTTGAATTATTGGAAAGAGAAATTATTTTTCTGGCTGCCTCTACTCTTGTCGAAAAATAGACACCATACCCGCCCTGCTGACCCATTAAATAATTATTTTTTACAACGGTTTGAATATTTATTATGCCTATAATTAGCACCAGTACAAATAATATTTTTTCTTTTTTAAAACCATTAAAAAATGAATGTAAATAAAACGAGCTTATCAAAAGAACTGAAGGAAACAATACAGGAATATACGCCTCAGAAAGAGTTCCGTTCAGAAAAAAAGCGAGGAATGGTACTCCAAAAAATAATAATACCACCTGCTCCGATAATGTAGTCTTACGACTTTTAATAAATCTATGAATAATCGCTCCTACCAATAACAATAAGATCAGCAAAGCAATGCCCATATTTTCCATGAAAAATGTTCTTTGAAATTCTTGAAAGAAAAAACTCAAACTCTTGATTATATCTACATTTGAACCATTTCCCTCAACTAATGGTTTTAAAATTCTCAAAAAAACAGTCCAATGAACAAATTTGATCGTTTGAAGAAATCCATTCCTAAAATCATAAATGAGTATTGGGAACATTGGAATTACTACCGCAACAACTGAATAAAAAAGAATTTTTTTTGACTTATAAAATTCTGTGTACTTACGTTTTTTAAAAAGGCCGTAGAGAAAAAGTACCCCAACAGCAGGTACTACAGAAAATGTGGCCAATTCAAAGTTATAAAGAATTGCACAAAACAAAAGTACATACGGGAAATACTGCGGCCCATTTTTAAGCCATTTGTATGTATAAAGAAGCAACAGCGTCATAAAAAGCGGAATGGGACTTGTATGGTACGGCATTCGTGAGAAAATTATTATAAGTGGAGATGTTGCGTATAAAAAAGAACAAATTAACGCTACCTTCTTAGAAAAAAATTCCAGCCCTGTCTGATATACCAAAACTACTGTTAAAACACCGATACCAACTGCTAAATAACCGCCACTCAATGGACTAAAAGAAAATAATTTTAAAACAACTGCTAGCATGTAAGTCCACAGTGGTCCTTGATGAAGCCATGTTTGGCTTGAAGCTATTCCAACGAGTGGAATGTTATGTGTTAATAAAAGATCTCGTGCAGAAAGGTAAAACCACGCAAAGTCCCCAATGAACATCATTTGCGATTCAAGTTGAAAAACTCTAAGAAACAAAGCCAAAAGGAATATGCAAATTACTAGAATGTTGCTCCTCAAAAAAGAATGAACTTTTTTACTTTTCATTTGTCAGTGTATACACATTAATACCAGATTCAACAGGATTTACAATTATTTTTAATTTCACCTTCTCTTTAGACGGTCCGTGCCCCCTCCACCACGTCAAATAATCATACGCATTAGTAAAGACTGGAAAATTATCAAGAACTCCTTTTCCTACTAAATTATATTCTTTTTTACCTGAAACTCTGATGATTTCGTCAGCTGCTACAATCTGAATTGGGACACCACCGACCGTGTTCGTCTTTGATTTCATATTCTGATAATGAATATGAAAATAAGAATTTATAATAACGATTGACATCACAACTCCCAAAACCATATATGAAATATTACGGTTATGATTCATGTATTTTGAGAAAAAAACACTTAGTGAAATTATTAAAAATGGAACTACAAGCATCCAATCAGCTTCAATAGGAACGCGATGCATAAAAAGTCCAAGTAGTGCGACAGAAATTGATGCAAATAGTACAATTTCAGAAAACCGCAATTTTTTGTTTTTATAATTGATACCAAAGACCAAAGCAGGGAATGCCACGCTAATAAATAACAGCATTACCGCAATCATAGTATTTTCTGCAAAAAATATTGAACGTAAGAAGTATGCAAACTCAGGATTCATGATACTCATTGCAGAACCATCTGTTGAGGGTTGAAAAAGTGATATTGGAAATTTAACAATTCGATATACAAGCCATGCAAAAAAAACAAAGGTTTGGCGATATCCATGACTGATGTCGTAAATAATAAATGGAATCATTGGAATAAGAAGTGTAGTAATTAAAAGTAGAACAATTTTTTTCTTATTAAATAGATCTGTAACATATCGTTTTTTTCTAACAAGTCCATAAAAGACAATGGGAACAACAATTCCGGAAAGCGCAATAGTCGTAATTTCATGGTTATATAAAACTCCAATAAGAAATGTGGTTATAGGTAAAAAATAATATTTTCTGCTATGAACCCATTGATACAATGAGTAAATAAACAGCAGGGAGAAGAATGGTATTGGACTCGTATGATATGGGTTTTGTGAATTTCTAATTACCAATGGTGCAGAAGCATATAAAAAGGCAGCTATCATTCCAACTCTTTCACTAAATAAAGTTGAGGCGACTTTATACATAATATAAATTGTCAAAACCCCAAGTGAAGCCATATAATAAGCGGGCATGATGGGATTAAAATTAAAAAGATACAGTAAAATTGCAAGGGTGTATGTCCATAATGGCCCATGATGAATCCACGGATGGCTTGTTGGAGGGCCCACCAATGGAATTTTTCCATCCACAATCAAATCACGAGCAGAAAGATAAAACCATCCCGCATCAGGTATTAAGTAGAAAGTCTGGTTAATTTCATAAAATCTTAAAAATGCTCCAAGTAAAATCGCAGCCATCAATACAATTTGTGTTTTTCCAAGTCGTAAAAATAGTTCAACAAGAATCGCTGCAACCAGTCCAAAGTTTTTTTTAAAATAATAGAACCTGCTTTCATTAAATATTTTGTTGATATTTTTTGTACTTTTGGAAGTGCTCTTTCCCCAATGATGAATAATCTTTGCCTCAGGGCTCATTGCAATTAGAAATCCGCGCTTTAAGATCCTCAAACAAATGTCATGTTCCTCAAAATACAAGAAAAATTTCTCGTCAAATCCTCCCACTTTTTTAAAAATGTCTTTTCGTATCAGAAACGCTGTACCAGGTACTGTTCCGACGTTTTTTACTTCTTTTTTAGTCCAATTTTTAAGCCAATAATTTTTTGCAATTATATTATTGGGAAAAATTTTATTTATTACTGATAAAGAAAATATTGCCTTAAGAGGATTTAACACCTCAGTCCCTTGAAGAGGGTATATCTTTTTATTTTCATCCAAAAGTAATGGGGCTGCTATTGCATATTTTGATTTTTTATCAAGAAAATCTGAAAGAATTTTCAAAACATTATTTGTCAAAAGTGTATCTGGATTTAAAACAAAAATGAATTCTCCTGATGCATTTTTAACTCCCAGATTATTTCCCGCACCATACCCAACATTCTTGGGAGACGGTACATACTTTACTTTTGGAAATTTGTTAAAAAGATCCTTTTGTATGTTTTTCACTTCATCATTATCAACAACAATTATTTCAAAACTTACGTTTTTAGAATGCTGATAAATAGATGAAAGGCATTCAAATAATCTTTCCTTTACTTTGTAGTGAACAATTATTACTGAAATTTTAATTTTTGACATCTGAAAAATTTGACTTCTTAACTACCCCCTGGATTATAGACGACAACTCAGCAGACCTAACACTCCAATCCCAAAAATTCAGCACATGTTCTGTAGCATTATTACTAAAATTTTTTTGCATGTCAGAATCGGAGAGTAATTTTTCGATAGCTTGGGCCAAATCTTTTGCATTTCTTTTAACTAAAATCCCATTTTTATTGTGAATAACTGATTCTTTATATCCTCCTTCGTCTACGGCAATAATTGGCACACCGCATGCTGATGCTTCAAGAGGTGCCAAGCCAAATGGCTCTTTGTAACCTAGACACAATAGAATTCTTGATTTCTGATATATATTCCTCATCTCCTCAAGACTTGAAATCCATTCTTTTTCCCGAACCAACTCTCTTATTTTAGGTTTTTGTTTTAATAAAGATATTGCACTCTGAAACAAATCATACCCATCAGCTTTTTCGTATGATCCCACAAATAAAATATCAAACTCCTTTTTTTTATTTGCTCTTTTAAAATTTTTTGTATTGACTCCCATATAACATACAGTGCTTTGTATGCCATAAGCTTTATCAATATTATTTTTTGTAAATTTTGAATTTGCAAGAATTTTTGTCGCATGAAGTATGTTGTTTTTATCAATTTGTTTTCTCACAAATCGGTTCCATTTTTCATACTTTCTCCTTATTGGATCAAAATCTTTTAATTCTTCGCTGTAAAGTTTTTCGTATACAATTCTTAAATATTCTTGACAATAATATACGGAAGGAATCTTTAGAAATCTGAGTAAAAATGGAGTCTGCGTATACCGTGAGGGCAAAACAAAAACTGCATCATATCCTCTTGAATGAATATTACGTCCTATATGTTTATGAAGTCTGTATAATTTGTAAACTTCAATTGTATCTTTATATAGTTTTGCTTTCCAATCATGACCTGTCCATTTTTTGGGGATAAATTTATAAAAATATATCTTTCTAACTGAGTCAACTTCATGAGAATTTTTTTCTCTATCCACATAGTAGTAGTCAACATCGTGCCACTTTGCAAGTCCTTTTGCAAATTCTGATGCAGATTTTCTTGCGCCGCCAAAATCTACTTCGTGAAATACTGCAATCCTCATTTTAATTAGGAATGGAGGATATATTCTCAGAAAGCCATTTATAGACTCTTGTTATACCCTCTTCAACAGAAATTTTTGGCTTCCAGCCAAAGTCCTTCTGAGCAGTTCTTATATCCGATATATATACTTTCTGATCTGCAGAACGAGCCTTTGCAAATTTAACTGGAACTTTTTTACCATGCACTTTTTCTAGATATTTTTGTAATTCAAGCCATATTGAAAGTGTATTTTCAGGACCCCCACCGATATTGTAAATATTTCCACTGGTTTTTTTAACATTTTTAATTGCCATATCATAAGCATTTACCAAATCATCAATATAGAGAACATCTCTAACTTGTTTGCCATCTCCAAAAATCGTGATGTCACGATTTTTGAGTGCTGATATCAAAAACCAAGCGATCCATCCCTGATCTTCTATTCCATACTGGAAAGGTCCATAAATACATGATTGTCTAAAAACTATTGTCTTCAACCCATAAATTCTGTGATAGTCTCTAAAGTACTGATCTCCAGTGCCCTTACTGCACCCGTATGGAGTATAAAAATCAAGCGTAGTATCCTCTGGCACACCATACGGCAAATTTTTATACGCGTATCGTGTCTTTTTCTCAACTATTGGTACATGCGATAACTCCCCATACACTTTATTTGTAGAGCTATAAAGAAGGACCGGATCACAATCCGAATTTCTGACAGTCTCCAGAACATTCATAGTTCCAACTACATTTATTTCAAAATCTTCTCTTGGACGAAGTATAGATGTGGTTACAGCTACCTGCCCAGCGAGATGAAAAATTACATCGGCATTTTTTACAGTTTTTGAAAGAAGCGGTATATCAAACCGTATATCACCTTCTGATATTTGGAGTTGTTTGGGATATTTTGATTTAACAAATGCGGCATTATTACGAGACCCAAATCTGGAAAAATTATCAAAAATTACAACCTCATTTCCTTTTTTTAAAAAATGAATAGCTGTATTAATACCAATAAATCCAGCCCCGCCAATAATAACAATTTTTTTCATTCTACTTTCTTGCCTTCATTATGCAAATATAATTATATGAAAATAACAAAATGAATGGATACAATAAGGATAAAGGATACCATAGTACTATCACGTTGTACAGCCAGTCTTTCCAGCTCATCACCTCTTTTAATAATGAAATATTTTGAGAAATTTCTCCCTCAAAGTGGTGCTTTCTAAATAAAGATTTTAAATAAAAGTATGTCGGCTCATTTACATGTTGAACTTTGTGAACATCATTTCGAGGATCTTTTGGGAGACCCGGAAATGCTTTACCGGTTATTAATTTATTAACAGCGATAAGCAGCTGGCTCATGGGGTATATATAAAATTTGTGGGTAAAATCAAGATATATTTTATTTGGCTCTGTTTGAACAAAAAGTACTCCTTTTGGTTTGAGAACCCTATGCATTTCTGCAACGGCAATATCCAATTCCTCAGGATATAAATGTTCAAAAACATCTATGCAGACTACCATATCAAAACTGTTATTTTTAAATTTTAATTTTTTTGCATCCATAGTATTAAAATCCACTGTTCCTTTCAGATTTTTTTGTTTAACTAGCGCTTTTTTTGCGAGTAAAATTCCAGCCCTTGCATAGTCAATACCAACTACATTTGCACCTCTGCGAGCAAAATAAAATGCAGCATCTCCTCTTCCGCATCCGACATCAAGAATATTCATATTTTTCTTTATTTTTATATCTTTGAACAATTCATGCAGCCTCTCAAATTCTTCACTGCCGTAGCTTCTTTTAAATTCCTGGAACCCACAACAGTGGCTTAAATAATAATTTTTATCGTAGACCTTGGGGTCAACCCTTCTGGAGTTTTTGTTTGTCATGAAAAATTTTATACAAGAAATATAAAACAACTGGTAATTCTACGGCAACAGAAACAAGAGCAGAATAACCAGTCCCAATAATACCATACCTATATGTTAACGGCACTACGACAATCGCGAGCCCTAAAAACCTTGCAATTGTCATAAAAGCTGCAAAATTTTGTTTTTGCACAGCCAAAAATAACGTTGCAGCATATCCGCTTATTGCCCTGATGATTCCGTAGACAGTTAATATCTTAATTACAGGAACTGCACCCAGCCACTTACCCCCAAGCGCAATTAAAACAATCGGCTTAGTAAATAAGATCAGGGGAATTCCAATGCATAGAGTGGCAACAACAATAACTCCAGTCGATTTAAAATACGCGGCAAATAACCTGCGAGGATCATCGCTAACTCGAACAAATATCGGAAATGTAACTTTACTCGCAACTTCAGTTATCTCAGTTATTACAAGCGTTGATATTTTGTAACCCATTTGATAAATTCCCAAAGCCGTTAAGTCAATTATCTTCCCAACGACAGCATTGTCTCCTTCTTTTGCTAAGTACGCAAAAATCCCAAATAATGTAACCCATTTCCCCCGTGTGAAGATATCCTTCACAGTTACATATCGAAACGTGAAACTGGGCCAAGGCTTAACATACATAAATGAGAGCGCCACTTCCACCAACGCACTAAAAACAAACCCCCAAATCATACTTGAGACACTTTTTGTGACAAGTGCTATTGCAACCATTGCGATAGATTCAAATAATAGAATAATCGATCTGAAGACAAATTCACTATGGAATTTTAGATCTTTTTGAAATAACACAATCGAAGGATTAATGAATCCTTTAATAAACGGAATTACAGCCGTCAAAAGTATTAATTCATACGCGTTTGGCGAATTAAAGAATTCAGAGACGGGCTTTGCAGACAAAAATATTAATAACCCAATTACAGTTCCTCTGATCATTGATACTAGCCATGCTTCATTGAGATATTTTGAGATATGTTTTTTTTCCTGGACAAGATACACATTTATTCCGGTTTCAGTTACTACCTCAAAAAATGCCAATACAAGAGTAGCTATGGCAAAAGCGCCGAATTCACTTGGAGCAAAAATTCTGGCAAGAATTGCAAGTCTCCCAGTCACTAAAATTCTGGAAACAACTCGTAAAACCCCAATCCACGAAACACCCTTAACAGTTTGATTGAAATATCCCATGCGCAATTTATTATACAATGAATCAATTAGACAGATTCAAATAGAATACGCATCAATCCTGTTAGCGCTTTTACAAAATTTAAAACATGATAAAATGCTGATTAATTATGAATTTAGTAAAAAAAGTAAGAAATCTTGTTCGCCATCTTCTTATTGGCCACCTAACATACGAACATCTTCACTTGGAAGAAAAGCTATTGGAGAATAAATTGATGATTGGCACGCTCCATGCCAGAATTTTAAAAAACGAACATTTTAAAAATATACAAGATGCTGAATTTAAAGTATTCTCTCAATTTGGAGAAGACGGAATAATTCAATATCTTATTAACAATCTGTCTTTAAAAAGTAAAACATTTGTGGAAATTGGATCAGGAGACTATAGTGAATCAAATACTAGGTTTCTTTTGGAACACAATTCATGGAAAGGAGTGATAATTGATAAAGAAAAGGATGTTTTGGATTTTGTTCAAAAAGGCAAAGGAAAATATCTTTATTACTCTCATGACCTAACAGCTCTTTGTAAAGAAATCACAGTTGAAAATGTAACTTCAGTTCTTTCAAAATACTTTTCTACCAATACAATCGGACTATTATCATTAGATATTGACGGAATAGACTACTGGATATTGGAAAAAATCTTATCGTCATTCAAACCTGAAATAATTGTACATGAATACAATGCTACTTTTGGAAATACTACACCGGTATCGGTTCCATTGAAATCCAATTTTGACCGGAATAAAGAACATTATTCAGGACTTTATTTTGGTGCTTCTCTCCCAGCATTTTTTAGCCTTATTACAAAGAATGGTTATTATTTTGTCGGAACAAATACTGCAGGGAACAATGCCTTTTTTGTTAAAAATTCCGTAAAAGGCAGAATACCTAATGTCACGTTAGAAAAAGGTTTTACAATGAGTACATATAGAGAGTCTAAGGATAAATTTGGCAACTTAACATACCTAACTACCCAAAAAGAACGGCTAAACCAGATAAAATCAATGAAACTGATACATGTTGGGACAAATAAAACGATTCACTGCAGCGATTTAATTCCAAAATAAATTCGAAACAAAGTTGCATTGCTCTCAAGATTTAAAAATGAACACCTTGTGCTACCAAAATTTATGGTCAATTGGCTTTTGGAGAATAGTAATCTCAGCATCACCTTTAAAATTCATTTTTTCAATTTTTCTATCTTTAAAAAATAATGGGACTCTTGATACATTAAAGAAATACCATGGATAACCCTTTTTCAGATTAAACTCCACAGTTGTTTTTTTAATATTTGAATATAAATCTAACATACCCATATCGCTATTAATATCGCGCAATTTCAAAATTATCAATACTTGCTTTCCAAATACAGAGTTCTTTGAAATATATTGATTTACCTTTGCCAGGCCCCCCTGGACAAGCACTTTGCCCTTCCATGTGCTTGCTGATATATTTTTAAACCTCTTCCCTTCTGACAATGGAATTGTTCCCATTGGAATGTTTAGGAACCTATTTACAAAATCAATGCTTTCTTTTTCATCAGGAATATGTGTAAAAAAATCAGACTCTTCATTTCTTTCTAAAATAAAGTACTCATCTTTCTGCATTTTGATTGTAAAATTGGAAAGCATATACGAAAGAAGTGTATTCGCTCTCAAGACATCTGGCACCCCATCTTGAATTGCTTCAGATGTTGGGTCAAACAGAATCGTTTGAATATTATTGTCTTTTATATACTGGATTGACTTTTCCTGTGCCTCATCAGACGTTGTTTCATAAATAGTTAGAAAATAGGGAAGTTTTTGATGTAGATATGCATAAATCAATGGGTTTGCGGGGTATGAATAAACATTTCCCACAATACTACTCTTTATGCTGTCAAATTCCGAGTAGATTTTATGCGTATTTTTCGCGTAACATACCGCACCACCATTTAAGACATAATCGCTATTATGGACAATTTTGAAAAATGTAGGCTTTGGAAATGGAAAAAAGAAAAGCATTATAACTACAATAACAAAGAAAAATTTTGTATGGATATAGCTACTCGTTTTCAAATCTCTTATAACAATTGCAATTGAATTTACGAACATCAAAAGACTAATAAAAGTTAATTGAGAGAAAAATGGCCTCACGGTATTTTTGTACTGCAGGATTAACATAACCAAAGTTAAAATGAAAAGCATTTTCTCTTCCTTTTGAATTTTCTTATCAGCTGCCTTTAGTAACAATAGAATTGTGGAAATGATGATAGATACTGTTACAAAAATTCCATCAGGATTTTTGAGAGATGGAAAAAATGGAACCTTTGCATATTTTGATACACCAGCTAGGAACTTCGTACTTTCAATAAATCCCAAAAGACCATCATGTATATAAAGGTAAATAATAAATGGCATTGCCCCAAGGCAAAAAGCTAGTCCAAACAAAAGCATTCGATAACTAAATACTTTTATATTTCTACCCAAGTCTTTTTTATCTAAATTTGAATATATTGAAACCAATGAGAGAATAACGTATATCAACACACCATATACACCTTGGTCGAAAAAAAGTGAGAGCATAATTCCACAAGATAACCCTGCTAAAAATTCGTTCTTTAATGTTCTTTTTTTAATAAGAATTAAATAACCCATCAATATCCCAAGAAATACAAAAGATCCATATCTTCCAAATGTTTCAATAGAAACATAATTTAAAAGAAAGTAAATAACAAAAGCGGATGAGAGAAGAAAATAAAATATATTTCTAAATAAACTTTTTAGATATATACCAATTGAAATACTAATTGTCGACAAGACCAATGCGTATAAAAAAGCCGCAAGAGTATGTGAGTATAAATAGTACTGAACAAGTCCATACGGATAGAAAAAGTCTCTATACGGAACATGCCCACTCATAGCACCATAGTTCCAATACAAAAAATTTATAGAATCATAATTCGCTTCTCCATACACAGCACATGCGGTGATCAAGTAGCAGAAAAAACCGCATACTAGAGTAATGAAGATCGTTGGGAAAAAATATTTATTCATTATTTTTTTATAAATTTACTAAAGATTAATGTTCCTAATAAGAAAATTGCTAACAAAATGAAAAAATAAAAATCGTCAAAATGAAGTGGGTATCCAAAATACTGCGCATATCCCACACCACCTTCAATCTTTGTTATATACAGAAAAAATGGCCTTATATAATCAATTAAGAAAAGTAAAGTTATGAATAATAGAATACAAAAGGATAAAATTACAGAGAATTTTATTCGATGCTTTGAAGTAGACAAGAGAACAAGAGAATACAAAAAATAAAGTCCAATAACTAGGGAGAGCATTTTTTCGTTTATAAACGCAAAAATCAGCACACCCACACCTATCCAAAAAAATAATTTCATTTTCTGTAATTATAACCTTTCGATTCCAAACAGTATATAAAACGATTAAAATCTATACAAACTCAATTTGATATAATTCTGTGGGTACAAAACATGACGCAAATAGCACTCATCACAGGTTCCAGTCGCGGAATAGGAAAAGCAATTGCAATAAAGCTTGCGTCTCAAGGACATACAGTAGTACTTCACGGCATAAAAAATTCTGAAAATTTGCAAATTACAGAACGAGAACTAAAATTAATTTCAAAGAATGTACATTCCACATTCTTTGATGTAACAGATCCTTTGGAAGTGGATACAAAAATCACAGAAATAATAAAATATGTGGGAGAAATCTCAATACTAGTCAACAATGCTGGAATTACGAAAGACAAAACTCTCATAAAAATGTCAGATCAACAATGGGATCAAGTAATAAAAACAAATCTCTACGGACCATTTTTTATTACAAAAAAAATTCTTCCCCTCATGCAAAAGAACACGTATGGAAGAATTATTAATATTGCATCAGCAATTGCTTTAAAAGGAAACTTCGGACAAACAAATTATGCCGCCTCAAAAGCAGGCCTTATCGGCATGACAAAATCCCTTGCTCAAGAAGTAGCAAAATATGATATTACTGTAAATGCGGTTTGCCCGGGACTTGTTGATACTGATATGACAAGAATAATTCCAGATCAGCATCTTGCCAAATTATTAGAAAAAGTCTCGCTCAGACGTAAGGGGTCTGGAGAAGAAATTGCAGAGCTTGTGTCATTTCTTGCCAGTAGTAATTCTTCTTATATTACAGGAGCTGCAATCGATATCAATGGTGGATGGTTATAAAAATACACTACCTTAATTCCCCTAATAACTCACGAGAAGTCTTAATTGACCCCTTATTATTTTTAACCAAGATATTTAGTATTTCAGATGAAAATGCAATTCGTTCTTCAAGACTATATCTAAAAGGAATAATTGGATGATTTGGGGTGGAGGGATGTTCTAAAAAATCAATTGCATGAAAAAGATATAAAAGATAGCCTTTTTTTGATTTCAGATACAAGATTATTATTTTTTTATAGACCGGTCCCAGAAAATAAATAAATGTTGAATGGATAGGAATTGTAATAATTGGGAAAACACTTATTGGCAACTCCCAAAGCTTACCCTTCGACCTACTCTGACTTAGCACATATGGCCTGTGTTTACTCATTAAATCCTTCCCCTTCTTGAAAATCTTTTCCATTCCCTTTTTATTCTTTACTTGAATATATAATTTCATCAGCGTCTGAGAGAGACCGGGCAAGACGCTTGAATCATATTTGTATCCCAACTCCTGAAGAATTTTTATAGAATCAACATCTATCTGATATCCTGGACCCCTAAATCCAATTGGCTTTTGTCCGCACACTTTAGTCAAAACCATGTGTGTTTTTTGAATTTCCTGCTTTTTCCCTTCATGTGAAAGCTGCCCAAAATTATCTGAGTGAGACCAGGAATGGTTTCCGATTTCATGACCAAGTGTAATTGCCTTTTTGCAAAAATCCCGACACGCCTTCATCTCGAGATCTGCACCAATTATCATGAACGTTGCTTTGGAATTTGTTTTTTTTAAAATATTAAGAAAAATCGGAAGCGCCTTGGTGTATATATCTTCTTTTTTGAATGGTGTTTTTATACTATGTGCATTTTCATACACCCACATATTATCAACGTCGACATGGATTTGAATCATAATTCAGGTACAATTACTTTCTCTCTCTTTCCTATTACTCTGGCTGAAGGACCTACTACAATAGTGTATGCATCAACTTTTTTACTGATAATACTATTTGCACCAACTACAGCTCCTTCTCCAAGGTATGCGCCAGGCAAAAGAACACTTCCCGTGCCAACAAAGCTGTCTTTTTTAAGAATAACTCTTTTTGAATGAAATGCTTTATGCTCCTCGGGAATCATTGGTCCACTCATTCTTTTTCCCTCAAGAGGAGTTTCACTATTTGAATAAATCCTAACATGCGATGAAATTCCAACATAATCTTCTATGATTATTGGCTCCCTCGCAGCAATTATAGAATATGGAGCTACATGAACCCTTTTCCCGATACTAATCTCTCCTAACATCGCATCTATCCGACACCCTCCATCAATCCATACATAATCACCAAGTGAAATATTTCTTGTCCCATTTAAAAAAACTCCCGCCTCAATTAATACATTCTTCCCCATTTTTTTTAAAATTAATTTGTAATACCAATACCGGAGTTTATAACCTACTCCGCCGGGGATATACCTGATTATCATTTCTCCCAATCCTAATATGGATTTTAAAAAAAGCACAAAGTACACAAAAATAGAAATCGGCTGGCCATGTACGAATTTTGAAAACGCTTCGTACTCCAATTGATAGTGCCTATTTTTTTTCATTACTCGATATTATATCAATTCAAAGAATGAAGTAAATTTAGGTTTACTTCATTAACAATTCTAATTCATCCTCATTCCTTGATTTACAGAATTTTATTGTTTATAGTATTGAGATAGGTTTTATGAATAATAGCAACAAATCAAAACAAATTTCATATTCTGATCAGGAAAAGTATTATCTTGACTACTTGATAAAGCACGAGAAAGTAAAAAAATCAAAAATATCGCCTCTTGGTATCCATCACAACCATCTAGATGAATACATCAGAAAAAATGTTGCACAACTTCCCCCTAGGTCAAAAATTCTTGATGCTGGATGTGGAATTAATGCGTGGCCAACCAAACTTATGCGAAAAAAATATACAATTGAAGGAATCGACGGGGAAAAAGATGCTGTTGATTTTTGTGTAAAACATTACTCTGGTAAATACATCCATGGCGATTTATACAAAATGCCATATAAAGATAGCTCTTTTGATGCTGTTACGATGAGAGAAGTAATTGAACATTTTATTAAACCAGAAGTTTCAGTAAAGGAAGTTTTTAGAATTCTCAAACCAGGAGGTTTGATCATTCTGACAACTCCTAACTACAACAGTTTTCTTTGCAAATTCATCGAGCATACATATAGTCGTTTCTTTGGAGGCAATTGCAAGCCGTATCGAGACGATGTACATCCTAGTAAATTCAAATTATTAATGTTAGAGAAACTCATAGGTAAGTACTTCAAAATTCTTGATCATCAAACCATCGACCTGGGTATATCTCAAGGCATGACTGCAAGAAAAGCTTCATAGAAATTACTAATATTGTTTAATTCAATTGATTTATATCATTCGATCATTTATATTATCAATGATCATGGCCCAATCACTCTTATATCAAATTAGGCAACATTCGGACACTAGAGGATCATTACTCTACAACAACGACTTTAATTTTAAAGATGTAAAACGTTTCTACCATATTAAACTACCAGAAAAAGGAATTATTCGTGCATTTCATGGCCACATGATTGAAAAAAAATATGCATACATTCTAAAGGGTGAAATAAAAATAGTCATAGTTCCATTAACTGACATAGATCGCCCAGCAAAAGATATAGAGATACAGACATACTCTCTAAATGCTTCAAACCCGCAAATACTTACAATTCCTCCTAAAAATGCGAATGGCATTATGTCTTTAAGTAAAAATTCGGAAATCATTTTCTATTCAACTTTAAGTCTTGAGGACTCACAAAAAGACGACTATCGATTCCCTGAGGATTACTGGGGAGATGCTATTTGGAAAAAATAATATGGAATATAAAAATATTGGCGAATACAAATATTTTGATAAGTGCAGATTTTGCTTTTCTAATAATGGAGAAATAGTAATTGATCTTGGATATGTTCCACTTGCAGGAGGGTTTCTAAATAGTGATTCGAGTGAGGTGGATTTTAAAAGCGAAAAACAATATCCTCTTCAGTTATTTTTTTGTAAAGATTGCAAAATGCTTCAAGTTAATACTTCAGTAAATCCAGACACTCTTTTTAAAAACTATTTTTACTTCACGTCATCGATGAAAACACTGATTGAATACTTCGGAAAATTCTCAGATGAATTACTGGAAAATACAAAGTATTCAAAAAAAACTCATATCGTAGAAATAGGATGCAACGACGGAGCACTTCTTGATGCCATCATAAAAAAGGGCGTCACAGTAACTGGTGTTGATCCAGCAACAAACGTTGTAAAACCATTAATAAAAAGGGGTATCCCGATAATAAATGACTATTTTGGAGAAAAAGTTGCATTAGACATCATTAATCAAAAAGGACAAGCAGATTACATCGTCTCATTCCATAGCATGGCACATATTGAGAACATGCATGATGTGGTAAAAGGGATTAAAAAATTACTCAAGCCAGCCGGTGTACTTGCATTCGAAGTTCATTACCTGGGAAATCTCATTTTAGAAAAACAATACGACATGATCTACCATGAGCATCAATACTATTATTCCCTACACTCCCTGCAAAACTTTTTTGCACAGTACAACATGGAAGTTTTTGATGTTCAAAAAACCCCAATGAGGGGTGGATCTATGATTTATTATGTGCAGCACAGTAAAAATAAATCAAGAAAACCAACTCAAAACGTGAAAGATCTAATTTTATACGAGAAAAAAAACAAATTAGCTAACATCGAAACATTTCAAAAATATAATGAATTTATAAAATCTACAAGAAAAAAACTTATTAAAATTCTTGACGAGCTGCTCACTCAGAATAAAAAAATCATTGGGTACGGAGCTTCTGGCCGAGGAACAATTATTATGAATTATTGCGGACTTGATAAAAAGTATTTTACCCAAGTAATTGATGACGCTCCTCAAAAATGGGGCGCATTCACACCTGGGACTCACCAAAAAATAATTGACAACACAGCACTTGTCAATTCAAAAAAGCCAGATTACTGCCTACTTTTTGCTTGGCCATTTGCAGGTGAGGTTATAAAAAGAAATGAATTGTTCATAAAAAAAGGTGGAAAATTTATAACTCCCCTTCCACATGTTAAAATTATCCCATGATGGGTAAAAAGGTTCTCATTCTTGGCTCAGACGGCATGGTGGGCAGATGCCTCTACTCATATTTATCAAAAAATACTGAACTCACTGTATATGGTACTTCCAGGAAAGAAAATATTAGTGAGAACATGTTTATTCTCCATACAGATCATCTCGAAAAAGATCTGCTAAAAATTCAACAAGTAGATTACATAATAAATTGTATTGGCAAATTAAAAAACTCGAATGCTGATGAATTAAGAAGTGTAAACGGAAAATTTCCCCACACCTTACTAGGTCTTGTAAATAAAACAAAAACAATTATTATCCATATCTCTACAGATGCAGTATTTGATGACCAATCAAAAATTGTGACTGAATCATCAATTCCCAACCCGAATGATATATATGGAAAGTCGAAGCTTCAAGGAGAAATTTATTCAAGTCCTCACATTACTATCCGAACATCTTTTTTAGGTATAGCTGAAAAAGGACTGATTCATTGGGCTCAAACGACCGGTGAGCACAACCTTTCAGGATTTACAAATCAATCATGGTCAGGCTGTACAACTCTTCAGTTTGCAAAACTTTGTGAAGATCTTATATTAAATTCAAATTTTAAGAAGATTTTAAAAAATACGCAAATTCTGCATTTTGCTCCAATTGGACCAATTTCAAAATACGAAATTATACAAAACATTGTAGAGGTCTTTGGAATAAATAAAAAAGTTGTACCTCAGAAAAGCAATGAAATAACAAGGATCCTCCGTTCTGAAATTATTGATCTCAGAGGTAATTTACGCTATACTGACTCAATTCAGAATGCCCTCACTGAACTAGTGTTGTTTGAGAAAAATGAAAAAGAAAAAACTAGCATTTATCCTCGGAATTAGGCCTGATATTGTTCGAGCTGTTCTTATTATGCGCTATCTTGAAAAGGCAATAGATATAGAGGTTGTTTTTATTTGGTCCGGACAACATTACTCACACAATTTAAAGGGTATATTTTTCAAAGAATTTGGTATTAGAAAAGCCGATTATTCTCTAGGTTGCAAGGGCGAAACAGATGCGGAAATAGCAGGAGAATTGATAAAAAAACTCTATCCGCTTCTCCAAAAAGTAAATCCAGATGCTGTAGCATTCCTCGGAGACACTAATACCACGATTGCATCAGTGGTGCCGGCAATGCTTAATATTCCAATTATCCATGTCGAGGGATGCTGGCATTCATATGACTGGAGAATGCCTGAGGAAAAATTTAGGACCCTTACTGATCATTTAGCTGATGTAATTTACACATATGAACAAGAATATAAGGAAAGAGGCATCGCAGAAGGTTTAAACCCTAAGAACATTGTAGTAACAGGAAATCCAATTGTAGATGTATTAAATGAATTCTATTTCAAACAAAAGGACAAACTTGAAAAAAGAGCAACAAAATCTTTCTTTACGAAAAGAGGAATCACAGATGGTAATTATTATCTTATGACATGCCACCGAAGAGAAAATGTACACATCGATACATCCTTTGATGCAATTTTAAATCTTGTAAAAAAAGCAATGCATCCTGTGTACTTTCCTGCAAGCTATAGAACACAAAAAATCATAAAAAGCCGGAAATTAGTTCTTCCAAAAAATCTAATTGTAGTCGACCCTGTCGGATACGAAGAAATTCTTATTCTCATGACTCATTCGAGGGGTATTTTTACTGATTCAGGGACAATAATCGAGGAAGCAAGCGTTCTAAATATCCCAGCAGTTCAAATGAGAAAATCAACAGAACGCCCACAAGTCTATGACGTAAAAGGAGCAGTTAAATTCGATCCAGATCAGCCTAAAAAATACACCCCAGAAATTGTTTTAAAAAAACTTGAAAAAATCACCGGAACCACCTGGAAACATTCACTTGGAGATGGAAAGTCTTCGGAAAGAATTGCAAATGACCTTATCAATAGACTCCGAAGCAACAAACTTCGAGGCCATCTTCCAGAGAACAATCATCTCCCAATAAAAAGATCTTTTATGGAGGATGGAATTAATGTCTAAAGAACCACTTCTTTATACTGCTTTAAAAGATACAGTCTATGCTCCTCTTTTTCAAAATGAGCAAGATGGACTTGAGCAAGAACCAAATCAAAAAACAGAAGGAATAGTTGTTTTAGCAGGTCACGGAATTTATGATCGAGAACAAAAACCCCTCACTTGGAATTCTCCCGAAAATCAAATAAGAATATTTCATGGTATAAAAATCTATTTAGAAGTTGCAAGAAAAAAACTAGGAATCCAAAACCCAAACCATGAAGAGCTTCTACAATTAATAAAAGGGGATCGACCTTTTTACTTATATCTCAATGGGGAATTCCACGAAAAGGGCAATTCTCGCAATCAACTTCCTGATATGTTCGAAATATTAGATGAAACGAATTTTCCCCCAGAGCTAGTAGTGGCACAAAATTGCGTAATCGACGGGAAATTTAACACATTAACTCAATTTAAGGCTATCAATGATGATCCAGTACTTGGAACAGCGCATCATATAACACTCGTAACAAGTGACTACCATGCCCCTCGAGCAGCAGGCACAGCTGAACTAAACCTTAATCCTAATATACAATTTGATATTGCTCCAGCTCCTCAATTTGTACATGAAGAAAACATCTGGAAAACACTTACCCAGGTCGGTGGAGAATTAAATAGGATGATTGACTATTCATCAAAAATACCTCCCGATGTTGCGATCACTTTAACGCGAGGGTCCATTTTATGAAAAAAAATCCAGGTCTTGCCATAATTATTCCCATGTACAATGAGGAAATTGGCGCACAAAAATGCGTAGAGCAAATACTAAAAACAATCACATCAATTAATTATCCTATTAAACTTATAGTTGTTAATGATGGGAGCCGTGATAAGACTCAGGACATATTAGCACCTCTAGAAAAGATTCACAAAAAAAACCTGAAAGTAGTTACTTACAAAAAAAATCGAGGATATGGAGGAGCACTTCAAGAAGGAATAAGAGTAGCTTTTGAAAATAAAAATGAATATGGACTTTTTATGGACTCTGATCTTACCAACGACCCTAAATACATAAAAGATTTTGTAAAAATGATCCCTAAAAATTATGATCTGGTAAAGGCATCAAGATATATTCATGGTGGAAAGAATAACACACAACTCAAACGACGGATTTTCTCATTTACAGCAAGCCTCATATCACGAAATCTATTTCGAATGGGAATAAAAGACTGCACGAATGGATTCAGAATGGTGAGATTATCAATGATAAAAGATATTAATTTTAAAGAAAATTCCTTTCCCATAATACTTGAGGAGCTCTACCATCTTAAAAAGAAAAAAGCAAAGGCTTATGAGATTCCAAATATTCTCACTGCAAGGAAAAATTCCACATCACACTTTCATTATAATTATGCTACTATTTGGGGGTACGCAAAGTATGCCTTGAAAGCATCACTTATCATATGAGGTCACTTGCAAAAAAAATTTTTTACGATCCAACAAAAGCCAGGGTTTTTTATGATTTCTTTGCAGTATTGATAATCTCAATTTCCTGTTTTTTGATTTTTGCAATTTTCAAAAACGAATATGCAAAACCCATCGAATATACCTATGCCCCATTAGTCGTGGCGCTTAATTATCTTCTAGGTCTATACACCCATAAAAAAATTTCCTCACTAATTCTTAAACTTGAAATACTCGTAACTTCATCGCTAGGAGCTTTTGCAATTATTTCAATACTGACAAGCACTTTTTCTCCAGTGCTCTTTTTACTAAGTATTTTTTCTATAGTTCTGTTATTTCTTCCTAGGGTATTTTTGAATTTTCATATACTCTCATATGGCAATGTTCCTCTGCAAACTGTAATTAAGGCCCACTCTCCAATACTAGTTGTTGGCGGTGGAGGATATATTGGAAGCCATGTTGTTGAAAAATTATTGTCAAAAGGGTATTCAGTGAAGGTTTTTGATAAATTTTTATACGGGAGAAGCGTCTTAAAAGATCTGGAACAAAACCCAAAACTCGAGGTTATAGAAGGAGACATCACAAACATCTTCGAGCTTACACTTGCACTGCAAAATACTCAAGCGGTCATACATCTTGCTGGAATTGTTGGGGATCCAGCTTCGGCCCTAGACCCAGCAGTAACTAGACACATGAATATTACTTCAACAAGAATATTAAAAGATAACGCGAAGGCATTCAAAATTCCAAGATTTATTTTTGCATCTAGTTGTTCAGTTTACGGATTTGCAGACGACCTGGTTTCAGAAAAAAGCCCGACAAACCCACTCTCCTTGTATGCCCAATCTAAAATTGACTCAGAAAATGAAATACTCAGAGAAACTGCGGATTTTTTCCACCCTACAGTTTTAAGATTTGCTACGGTGTTTGGACATTCAAGACGACCAAGATTTGATTTGGTTGCAAATTTATTCACTGCGAAGGGATTTTTTAAGGAAGATATAACTGTTTTTAATAGCGACCAATGGAGGCCACTTATTCATACAAAAGACATCGCCAATGCAATTGTTATGACACTTGAGGCTCCAATCGAAAAAGTGAGCAGGCAAATATTTAACGTTGGAGACGACCGAATGAACTACACTATTTCTGAAATTGCCTCAATGGCCCAAGAAATTGCCTCAAAAGACCACAAGATCCTGGTACACCATAAGGATTTTGCAGAAGACAAAAGGAATTACAAAGTTTCATTTGAGAAAATTAATAAAGTACTTCATTTCCAGTCATCTGTTGATCTTCGTGAAGGGATGGAGGAAATGTATAACAACTTTGCAAAAAAAATATATAAAAAACACTATTCAGACTCTATATACAGCAATTTAGAAATGACCAAATTTATCAAAAGTGAATTTTACTCAGAAAAATACAAAAAAAGTCATGTCACAGATTTTGATCTTACAAACCCCTCATACGCCACTTCTTGATTGTAAGCAAGACTCAACATTCATCCATTCTCTGTTAAAAAAGTTAAATCGTAGCCGAAGACTTTGTATGGCGATCATTAAGTCTTCGCAGGAGCCCGCTTCCCATACCCAACATTACAGCAAAATCAGATACAATTTGAAATAATGGAAGATAAAAATATGCAAGCTGTGATTCAACGAATCGCTTATTTTTAAAAGCAGCCCAACAAAGATATAGGAAAAACCCGATACCAAGAAATACTGCCAAATGAACGCTTTGATAATATATAGAAAAGCCAAATAAAATTACCCCAACTAAATACCTCCCGAAAAGAAAGGGAGTTTGTGAACGAATATATAATGCCTGCCCATCACCCACTGCATACCCATATAACTGATTGAATAGTGAAACAATATTCGACTCCTGCGGCCATATAACAAAAGCTTTTTTCTCAAATACAAATTGCGCACCCATTCTCTTCAAATTTCTTGAAAAAACAAGGTCTTCACATGTATCCAAATACTCAGGATACCCACCTGCTTTTTTCCAAACATTTTTTTTGAAAGCAATCGATCTTGAAGATGGCAGAAAGTCCAAAGGATTAACATTTTCTTCCATTACACATGTGTATGCTGCAGCCGATTGTGTAAATGGAGTTTTGGCACCAGAATAGTAAAACCCCGAAACAACATCAACACTTCCTTTGAAATTGCGTAATAAATTTTTTACCCAATTCTTATCAGGAATACATCCTGCATCCGTAACGAATATTATTTCACCTCTACTTTTACTTATCCCAAAATTTCTTCCAACAGCCCTGTTGCCTTTTTTAATGAGTAATTTAATATTGGAATCTTTAAATTTTCGAGAAAACTCCTTGACAATCTTTTGTGTATTATCACCAGATCCCGCATCCACAATAATAATTTCAGAAGGCATCATTGTTTGGCTGACAAGAGCATCCAAAAGTCGCGGCATTGACTTCTCTTCATTAAAAATAGTGATTACACATGAACTTACTTTTTCCATAACTTTTCGTACATATCAGCAACTCTGCTCCACGTTTGATCTTTTGCCCAAGAATACCCCTTTTCTATCATACTGTTATATTGTCTTTTGTGTTTTAGAAACTTCTCAATTTCAAGAGCTAAATCTGAAGCATCATCACCCGCAATAATGAATTGTGAAACTGGTTTTAAATAGTCTTTTTTCAACGCATTCTCATACACGCCCACAACCATTTTTTTTCGTATCAGACTTTCTAATATTGATAGGTACGATGATGCAAAAACAATATCGCTATGATCGAGTAGATACGAAACATCGTTTACAAATCCCTTTACAACCGCATATTTCTCTATAGTCGATCTCATAGGTCCATCACCCAAAACTACACATTTATATCGAATGCCTAGTTCTTTTAAATGATTTAAAATCCCAACATATGTTTGCACGCCGATATCACGATCAAGTCTTCCGATCATAAGGATTCTTAATTCCTTCTTTACATGACGGTAAGTAAAAATTTTATTTCTTTCGACTCCTCCGTACGTAATAAAGGGGGAATTGGTACCATACCATTTCCTAATATAAGATCCCACAAGAATTGAGGCGCGGGAAAGTTCATTGCTGATTTTTCTTATCAAGACTGCATTTTTTCTGGGGGGGACTACTCCTTCATACCCATGAAATGTTATATAGCTCTTTTTCCAAGGAAACAAAATCCGAAACGGAAAGTACCACACATATACATCGTGACAATGAATAATATCTGCATCAAGAAAGTACCTTCGCATTTTCAATAATTTAAGCCAAATTCTAATTTTTTTTGAGTAATTATTTTTCCCAAATTTAATTCCAATAATATGAATCTTATTCTTGCTCAAATCGTAAGAATAGATTGATTTCTCAATCTTTTTTAAAATTAAGGGTGCTTTAACACTCGATCCTCTTGACTGATAAAAGTATTTTTTGCTATGATTAAATTCTGGTGGTAATTCTGTAATGATCGTAATTAAGTGACCTCTTCTTACCAACTCCTCAGATATTCGAAGCACATGCGTTTGAACTCCCCCAATCGAAGGAAAAATTGCTGAAGATAAAAATACGATTTTCATAAGAACTGGGGCAAGTATATACGTGGACCCGGAAGGACTTGAACCTTCGACCTTTCGCATGTGAAGCGAACGCTCTACCACTGAGCCACGGATCCTTTGTGAATTGAATCTATTCTATCAGATAAATTTGGATTTCCAAAGATTGACAATGATATCAAAATAGGCCAGAATAGAATACCATGATGATTCTGCAGAAGATATATCAGTTTTTTGTTGATTTTGTTGAAACAATTGCAATTGCCGGTGCAATCTTCGTAGTCGTGTATGCATTCCTCTTTCGTCCGTTTCAAGTCAATGGCGAATCAATGTTTCCCAACTATCACAATGGCGAATATATCCTAACCAATCTTATTACACTCAGGATTTCTGATTTAAAAAGGGGTGACGTTGTTGTCTTTAACGCTCCGATCGACAAAGAGAAAGACTTTATTAAACGAGTAATTGGCATTCCAGGAGATACAGTTGCAGTTGAAAACGGAAAGATAATTCTCAACGGAAAAGTTCTTGACGAAAGTGAATATCTTGATTCAAGCGTATACACTGAATCCGGACCGTTCCTTGGAAGTCAAACTGTGACAGTACCACCAGATAACTATTTTGTATCGGGTGACAATAGACCACACAGCTCTGATTCAAGAGCATGGGGTTTTGTACCAAAGGATAAAATGATTGGCAAATCAATGGTGGTTTACTGGCCTGTCAATCGCATGAGACTTGTAAAACACGCCAAAATTGGTGAATAGGAATTTTTGAATTTAAATAAATTTCACGTGAGGAATTTACCCAATTAACTTTTCGTAGATTTCTTTTAGGCGAGGGCCCGTTTCGTCTTCACTTCCCTTGACAACAATTGTAATTCTCCCCACTGCTCTTGATTGGAAAAAGTCAACTTTATGAAATCCTGCTTTTTCTTTAAGATTCTTAGCCATTTCTTCTTGCTCAGGTATATAGATTTTGTCCTTTTTCTTGTGAGGCTCTTTTTCTTGAATTTCTGATTTTACTTGCCTTGCAACTTCTTCTGCTCCTCTTACCGATATACCTTCTACTAAAATTCTTTTGAACGCTGCAAGCATTAATTTGTGATCACCTATAGAAATAAGAGGTCTGACATGTCCCTCCGTAATTACTCCTGCAGAAAGTGCGTCCTTAATGGCATCTGGAAGGGTTAAGAGCCTTAGGGAGTTAGATATGTATGGAAGAGATTTTCCGACTCTTTTAGCCACCTCTGTAACTGAAAGCCCAAATTCTTCAATAAGTCTTTTATAAGCCAATGCCCTCTCTATTGGATTAAGATCCTCTCTTTGGATATTCTCAACTATGGACATCTCAAGCATTCCAAGTGGTGTTGTTTCCTTAACAATTACCGGAACTTTTTCAAGACCAAGAATTTTTGAGGCTCTCCACCTTCGCTCTCCTGCAATAATTTGGAATCCGGCAGGAGTTTTGGCCACAACAATCGGTTCAAGAATTCCTTGCTCACGAATTGAATTTACTAGGTCTGTCAATGATTCAGGAGATATAAGTCCTCGAGGCTGAAGAGGATTGGGTTGAAGAAGCAATAACTCGAGTTCAACTATCCTATCGTTATCCATTTAGAGTACTTCCACGTATTGTTTTCCGCGTAAAGTTTTAAAAGCAACTTTTCCGTTCTTAACTGCAAAGATAGTGTAATCTTTTCCCATATCTGTTCCGTTGCCTGGATGGAATTTTGTTCCTTTTTGTCTAATTATAATCATGCCAGAATGAGTTACTTCTCCAGCGTAAAGCTTGACTCCCAATCTTTTTGAGATGGAATCTCTATTTCCCTTAACTGCTCCTTGTGATTTTGTATGTGCCATATTTGTTTATTGTATCGAAATTCGTGAAAAATGCAATACCTATTTTGTGGCTGATTTGGTACTTTTCACGGAACCAGAAATTTTCTCAATCTGAACTTTTGTCAGATGAGATCTATGTCCGTATACTTGTCGGTATCTTGATTTTGCCTTAAATCGTGCAACTCGAACTTTCTCATCCTTAAAATGCTCCACAATTTTTCCAACTACAGTTACTCCATCAAGTGTTGGTGTGCCTATTTGTACTTTTTCGCCATCCACATGGAGCAATACACTATTGAATTCAATATCTCCATTTTCTTGAGGAAGCCTGTCAACTTCAATAACATCTCCAGGAGAAACCCTGTATTGTTTGCCACCAGATTTAACTACTGCATACTGCATATCTACGTATTCTAACAAATATTTTACCGAATTTCCAGTAATTTAGAACTTCTCCTCCCAGAAAGGTTAGATACAATACCGAGCAATATAAAATTAGTAATTAAAGAACTTCCCCCATATGAGACAAATGGCAATGTCACTCCAACAATTGGAAGTATCCCGATATTCATCCCCATGTTGAAAAATACATGGATTAATAGCAGGAAAAAACACCCAAAAAGTACAAGTCTCCCAAAAACATCAGATGAATCTGCAGCGTGCTTGTATATTCGAAGGAAAATGACTGAATAAAGCACGAGCAGCACCGCTCCGCCCACAAAACCTAGACTTTCAAGAATTGTGGCAAAAATAAAATCAGTATGCTGCTCTGGGAGAAAATGAAGAAGAGATTGAGTGGACTGTCCAAATCCCTTGCCAAAAAATCCACCGCTTCCGATTGCAATAAGCGATTGGATTGCGTTATATGAAGATCCGAAAGGATCTTGTGACATATTCAAAAAACTTGTAATTCGTGCTCTTTGATAATCATGTAAAAATTCAAAAAGAATTGGAATCAATACACCAGCAGCCGCAAAAATTGTTATAAAATACCTTAGTGGAAAACCATATACAAAGAACATAAGAATAGATAAAAATCCAATAATCAGTGCATTTCCTAAATCCGGCTCTCTTAAAATAAGGAATCCTATTGGAGCAGTTAGCAACAGACCTCCAATAAATTTTTCAAGAGAGTGCTTATTACTCTGAGTTAAAAACCACGATAGAAAGAGAATATATGAAATTTTGATAAATTCGGATATCTGAATTCTTACCCCCAATATCTCAACCCAACGCACAGCACCTTTAACTTCCACACCAAAAAAAAGAATCGCGATAAGTGAAAGATTCATTATCAGATACAAAACTATCCAAATTGAATTAATTTTTGGGATATAAAGTCTTGCGACAAACCAATATAAAAAAATACCAATAACTAAAAAGATAATTTGCTGCCTAAAGAAAAATGGCTCAAGTGAGTAAATTGCAGAAAGCCCAAAAATTACAAGAAGAACTGCGCCCAAAAGTAAAATCCAATCAACTCCAAAGAAAATCTTATTCATTCACAACTATAACGTTCATTGCCTCTCCTTTTGTAAGATTACGAATTAGAGCTTTCTTCTTAATCTCCTCTTCATATGATGCAGGCCAATTCTCTAACTCAACGTCAACCCAATCACTTAATTTTGTACCAATCTTCTTACGTTCTGCCTGTATAGTCCGCACAAGATCTCGAGCCTCGCCCTCATCTTTCAACTCCTGAGTTAGATTCAAATCCAATTCAACCATAACATTTTCACCCTTGGTAACATTTACATTTTTTACATTTACCTCATCAGCAATAACGCTTCGAACAGAATCTGAGAATATAATTGGCGATATTATGTTAATTGAT
The DNA here is from genome assembly GCA_964519355.1 of uncultured Gammaproteobacteria bacterium. GTDB lineage: Bacteria > Patescibacteriota > Microgenomatia > Levybacterales > GWA1-39-11 > CAZBEA01. Next base: position 34,652 of record CAZFJW010000003.1, read on the forward strand.
GATAAGGGCTGGCGAACTTTTATCATTTCTTTTTTTCGAATTGCGTGAGCTTCCTCTACAATTGCACGAGCTGCATTCATCTCTACTTCTAAATTCTGGTTTATTTTCCCCTCATCCACTTGAGACCAATCACTCATGTGAACTGATTCCTCTCCTGTTAAATTTCTGTAAATCTCCTCTGTGATAAAAGGAACGATTGGCGCAAGCGTTTTTGAATATTCCTTCAGCACAAACCATAACGTTGAATAAGCATCATTTTTTTCGCTTTCCCCAGCTTCTGCATTTGGACCCATTCGCTCCCTGCTTCTTCTTAAATACCATACTGATAAATCTTGAATAAATATATTGGCTT
>CAZFJW010000004.1:0-33609 GCA_964519355.1 uncultured Gammaproteobacteria bacterium
AAGCAGGAATGCCAAAAGATGTATTTGAAAAAGCCAAAAAAGAACTTAAAAAACTTCAACAGACAACTCCGTACAATCCTGAGGCAGGATACATTAGAAATTATCTGGAATGGCTTGTTGGACTTCCATGGAACAAAAAATCTCAAAGTAATGTAGATCTTAAAAAGGCTGGAAAAATTCTTGATGAAGACCATTATGGTCTGAATAAAGTAAAAGAGCGCGTTATTGAGTATCTGGCAGTCCATAAGTTGTCAGGCAAAATGAAAGGTCCGATTTTATGTTTTTATGGACCTCCGGGTGTTGGAAAGACTTCCATTGGAAAGTCAATTGCCAGGGCTTTGGGCCGCGAATTTGTAAAAGTATCACTTGGTGGTGTTCATGACGAGGCAGAAATTAGAGGTCACAGAAGAACATATGTTGGAGCAATGCCAGGAAGAATCATTCAGGGAATAAAAGATGCAGGAACAACCAACCCGGTCTTCATGCTTGATGAAATTGACAAAGTAGGATCTGATTTCAGAGGGGATCCATCATCTGCACTTCTTGAAGCTCTTGACCCAGAGCAAAATAACGCATTTGGCGATCACTACCTGGATGTTCCATTCGACCTCTCAGATGCAATGTTCATAACAACTGCAAATATGCTTGACACTATTCCACCAGCACTGCGTGATAGGCTTGAAATTATTGATTTTGCAGGATATACAGAGGCCGAAAAGTTCCATATCGCAAAAGATTTTCTTCTGCGCAAACAACTCGAAGCTCACGGTCTTAAGGAGTCAAATGTTTCATTTGACGACGAGGCACTTCATTATATTATTCGACGTTATACAAGAGAAGCTGGGGTTAGAAGTCTTGAGCGTCAGGTCTCTACAATTCTTCGTAAAGTTGCCCGCAAAGTAGCAGAGGGTAAGAAAGAAAAAATTAAAGTTGATGGTAAAAATGTAGCAAAGTTCCTCGGTCCTGAAAAAGTATCAGCATCCATAATCGAGAAAAAAGACGAAATTGGAATGTCGACAGGTCTTGCATGGACTCAGGTCGGTGGAGAAATACTCTTTATTGAAGTTGCTATCATGCCTGGAAAAGGAAGACTGACGTTAACGGGTCAATTGGGAGATGTGATGAAAGAATCATGCCAGGCAGCGCTTTCTTATGTTAGGGCAAGAGCGAGAAAACTTGGAATTAAAGAAGATTTTGACAAGATAGATATTCACGTTCATGTTCCAGAGGGCGCAGTTCCAAAAGACGGGCCATCAGCAGGAGGAGCAATAACAACGGCAATTGTTTCAGCACTTACTAAAATTCCAGTCAATCGAATGGTCGGAATGACAGGAGAAGTAACATTGAGAGGCAGAATTCTTGAGATAGGTGGTGTAAAAGAAAAGGTTCTGGCTGCTCACCGTGCAGGACTTCGAATTGTTATTATGCCAAAAGAAAATAGAAAAGACCTTGAAGACGTGCCAAAAGAGGTTATGAAAGAATTACGATTTATATTCGTATCTCACATGGACGATGTTCTGAAGAATGCTCTAACTCGTCCCATTCAGGGATTAAAAGAAATAAAAGGTGAACAAGAGTCTTCCATTACAACCCCTCAGCCTGTTCAGGCAGACTAAATTATTTTGTTGACGATTTGTTCTTCTGGCTTTATAGTTGATGTGTGGACCAGATGCCCCCTTCGAATAGCAAGAATACCAAGGTGAAGATAGTAATACTCATACTAGTTGTGTCTGGTTTTATTACAACGTTTGTTACGGGATTTATTCTGGCAAGACTTCTGACTACAGAGCCAAGTGGAGGAATGATTAGATTTCCTCCAGACAAGAGTGACATTGCAATTCCTATCGCCGAAGACGACAATTCACCCACTGTCCCTCAGGATTCTACAAAATTTATTCCCGGCAAACATTATTTTGATGACACAATTATTCTTGTATCCAAACAAGACCCATCAATCAATCTAGTCGCAACAGTAACCAGATCAGAACAAGATGGTAGTTATACACAAGGAACGCGGGTAAGTTTTTTTGACGGGACTTCTTGGGATCGTAAAACCACATCAGGTAAAACCGAAAGTTCTTCAATAGTCAGCAATGGAATTGTCAAAAGCTGGAATGTCAAAATTGATCCAACACGTGTTCTCAAACAAACCGTAGATGGTGAAGTTACAGTTAATAAAAAAACAATTCAATTCACATCAGGTACTCTTGAAAATGAGATCAGCGTTCGGAGTCTCCCTGGGTATACAAAATTTATGTCTGAAGGATCGGGAACATTATCTCTTGATGGGAAAAGTTACGATGCATATGTTCTATATACCAGAATTTATTCTCTGAATGCTTCAGATATACAGTTCTATTCTGAACCTTTGGGTCTTACCACAGACTGGATGATTTTCTGGGATACTGCAGGAAATTTTTACCATGCTGATGTGACCAATGTTCAAAAACCAACAGATATTTATCAAACGCATCAGCTTGGGATTATGAAAGACGCGCAAGGTGGTGTCTTAAAGACATTTAATGTCTCGGTTACACGTGATAGTCTGATTCCTCCTAAAGACTACACCATTTCATTCGGGGTACCACTTGGTGTAAAACTCAATTTCCAAAGAATTGATCAGCTAAATAAGGCTCCAGATGGATCATTTGACTGGTTTATTGGAAATGTTGACGGTAAGATCGAAAAGAATGGTCAGTTCACACCGGGCAAGGGACTAATTGAATATATTCACAATTAAAAAAGAGGACGTTCAGGGTTTTCCAATTTTAAAAAGATCGCCAATATTACGGCAAGAATGATCAGCACCCCAATAACTATCGGTATAGATTTTTTAGGTGACGTATGGAACAATTTGCCAGAAAGCGCTCCTATTCCAAGAGCAGGAATGCTAAATCCGCCGATAATTAGTGCAATAATCTTTATTATCGGGAGGAGAATTATTGCTGGAAGAAAAATAATTGCATGAGCCTTTGGTGCAAGAAAATGCATACTTATTAAAATAAAGACCACAGAAAGAAGAATTCTCATATTATAATTTAGTATACCTTATGTCTGACATAAAAAATTACTACTCAGGAGGGCTTGCAGAACTCGTCTCGCATCCCACACCATCCACATTTTTATTTCTTGAAAAATGGTTCAGCGGAAAAGGCAGTATCGGGCGTGCAATGCGTATCCTGCGTTTGCCTTCCCGCAGGACGAGCGAATGCATATTTGATTTAAAGGATGGAGAGCTCTATGTTAATTTAAAAAATGAGGAAAATACTTTATACAAATGGACAATTTTTACATATCAGGATCAGGCAAGTATTCACTCTACACCAAGACTTACTATTAATTTTTGGAAACTTCTAAATCCGCTTTGTCTCTACAACACAGTAAGAATTATCATCACGCAATCTATATGGATTGCTTATCCACAAAAGACTTTAGAGCATATGGAGAAATTAGTGTTTAAAATTCCACCAGTAACTCCCGGCGCAGATCTTGATATGACAGATAAAATTTTGAGAAAAAAAGTATGGCCGTCAGTTATTGCAGTCGGAATGGTAAGTGAATTCTTTAGCCAGTATCTTGAAAAAGAATCAAAGGGCTTATTCACGAAAATAAACCATTTTATTAGTCAGGAGGTATCCCGTGATGATTGGTTTTTTTCTTCACTTCGTGATCAGGAAAAAGTTAAAAAAAATGAAATGACTTTTGATGAATATATTGAAAAGTACGGCATAAGATCTGATCAGGATTATGAGCTGACAAGTCCTAGGTGGCATGAGGTTCCAGAGATAATAAAAGAACGCATTCAAAAATCAAACCCTTTCCCGCAAAAGAATGAAGAATTAGGAATTGAGGTGAGTCATAAAATTGATGCACTCATTCATATTTCTATCCGTCTTCAAATCCTTCGCTCAGAGGCAAAAAGAAAAACACTTATACATATTGATCGGCTGAGAAGTGAGATGCTAAAAAATTCAGTTACCTCTATGCCTATAGAACCAAAGACAGAACATAGAACAAAAAAGAGCAAGAAAAACACATTGCCTGGGAATACAGGAACAAGTGTTTCATCAGGGAAAGTTACGGGGAGGGTATTACGGGTGATGGATAATTCACAAAAAATTCCTAAAGGTACAATTGGAATCTTCAGTAATGCGAGTACTGAATTTACGATCCAGTTTCCCAAATGTGTTGGTATGATTTTTTTGAGAGGAGGCCAAACATCACATGGGGCTATAGTTGCGCGTGAATTTGGAATCCCAGCAATTATTGATGAAAAAGCGGAAGGAATTACGGATGGGGCAGAACTCGAATTGAATGGTGATACAGGCGAGTGGAAAGTTATATAAATATAGAATATGGATAATTCTGAAGTATCAAATCCTAGTCCTGCTGAATTCGTTAGTCCACAAGGTGAAGTAATAAAACCTTTATATAGAGGTATTTGGGCAGACACAATAAAAGATGGGGATAAAATTCCGGTTGGAGGTCACGCGCTTAGTGATACTCTTGATATTTTTATGCAGGTAGATACTGAATGGCTTGACGAAGCCGCTGCAGGTTTTACAAAAGAAAAAGTGGACGCAGCATTTGAAGGAGGAAATAATAAAATTTTTGGAGATTGGCTGCGTGAGCATGGTGGAAATTTAAATCCTGAATTATTCCATAATCTTTTCCAAGTTCAAAAAACCATGGAAAGAGTATTGAAAGTTAATGATGCAGATTCAGCCCAGCGCACAAGAAGAGATAAATATCTTAATGGCGAAACAGTTCCTAAATTATCTGATTTAGTGGGATCTGCAGAGTGTGTGGAGAAAGCGGTTGTTGGAAAATTGTTACTCGACAAATTAGGAGTAAGGTCCACTGTAATGTCAGGGGTACATCTTGATGATCCATCTGATGATCCAGGTGATCATACATTTTTAGTTCTTGATGAAGCGGGCGCTGATGGATCAATAGTCTTTGACATCGCGCGGCCAAAGGCATCGCTTGATGGATACCCCCGAATTATGAGAACAAACAATAAAGTTACTTATGAGACTTTCCGTGATGAGAATAATCTTGTCGTTCCAGCACATGATATATACGATGGTAAAGTTTTAAATTACGGAGTAGGAAACAGGTATTTAGATCAAGTCTCACAAATCGCTGCATAATGGTCAGCATAGAAACGGAGGTAGCTCGTTGCTATTTTCGAAAATTCCATTCAATATCTGTTTTGAAAGAAACCTAGTAAAAACAGATTAATATTAAATTAACTCCCTAATATCTTATAGTTTGAATCGTGCTATAAATTGTGGTAGAATGCACTCGTAATTACCAAAACATAAATATTTGCTATTTATGAATTGATAATTATTTTTTTGCACCTTTATATTTGCAACACAGTAGCATAATTTGTGGACTGTTTTTTATCTGGAAATAATTCTGAATAAAGAGAAGTCCACAAATTAAAATGCGCTTGACGCACAAAGGAGAGTAGTAGGTTGGACTGGGAGAAGGAAATCTCAAGGGAAGACCTTAAGGCCTTTTTCGTGCGCATTAAGCGTTCGGTTTGGCTTAAGGTTTTTCTTGCCGCAGCCTCATTCGTTGCATTTGCGATCATCACGACGTGGCAACTGTCACTTTTCCTCATTGGAGGAATCGCAATTCACGAATATGGCCACATGTGGGCAATGAAGCGGTATGGTCTGACGAAAGTTAGATTCCACTTTATCCCGTTCTTGGGCGGAGTGACAATAGGGGAGGGGTTATACCCATCCCACAAGTCAAAAGCCTTAACAGCACTAGCCGGTCCGGTTTTTGGCCTGGCGCCTGTACCCATTCTGCTCGGCATCTCGTATCTGGTTTCAAGTCCATTCTGGGCTGGAATGGCCAGCATCATCGCTTTCGTTTCATTCGCGAATCTGTTTCCACTTCTGCCGTTCGACGGCGGCAGGATTGCAGAAGCGATCGCAACAACAGGAAGAAAGAAGATCGAACCGAGAATCAGGGCAGCTTTCTTTGTGTCTGGTTATGGTCTTGCGATCGTCATGGATCTTGAGACTCTGGCCCTCATCGGGATATTCGGAGCGCTATTCTTAAGGGAAAGCCCAGAGGTGCTGGCAAAAATTCCAAAGATGACTTCGAAGGAGGCGGTTTTCGTTTCCTTCCTGCATGCAGGAATCTTGCTGGCGTCACTGGCTCTCTGGATGCTCGCTTCAAGTTTCGATGGGAGTATCGAGATTGCCAGTCGGTACTACCGGTAATTTCGTGTTGCAGACGCGAGGTGATGAGCCCCCTCCTCCGCAAGAGGAGGGGGCAACCCACTGCGTTACAAATGAATTATCTCGTAAATAAATTGTTCCATTTGAATCTTTTGAATAAAGAACTGTATCAAACCTTGTCCGAAGCTAAGAATTCCTGTAAAATACCAGATACACCACTTGGCCCCATCGTCTAGTGGCCTAGGACATCAGATTCTCATTCTGAGAACCGGGATTCGAATTCCCGTGGGGTCACTTGAAGCTATATTTTTGGAAACTTTCAAATCCTCTTAAATTTTGAAGCTATTTTGGTTCAAACTATTCTTTGGTTATAGACACAATATGATATAATACCTATATAAACATGAGATTCTTATCTTTACCAGTACCCGCACAGGACATCCCAACAGGGATGTAATTTGTGTGGGAAGCGTAAAGCAATAGATATTTTATTTTGTAAGCCTCCCACGAAAGGGAGGTTTTTTTGTGGCTAAAATATGGAAACACTAAGATACATAGAAAATCAGGAGCAAAGAAAATTTATTGCTAGGCGTATGGTGGTAAAAATAGGTACAACCACTATCACTGGCGGACAAAGCAGACCTGACTCATTATTCATGAAAGAGGTTGCACGCCAAACTACAGAATTGTTAAACGATGGCGTTGAGGTGGTCATTGTGAGTAGTGGAGCTGTAGCGTCTGGGAAAAAAGAAGGTTTTGAGAGAAGAGATATTGCGGATAAACAGGTTGAGGCTGTTTTTGGACAGCGTAAACTTATGGAACAATGGAGTCGCGCCTTTGAAGAGCACGGAATTGAAGACGTAGGTCAACTTCTTTACACAGACATAGACCTTCACGAAAGAGCAGCATCCGCAAGGGATGTTCTTACGCGTGCACTCAGACGAGGAGTAGTAATTGTTAATTACAATGATGGAGTTTCAGATGAAGAGATGAGGAAGGTTGAAAGGGCAACTGATAATGATGTCTTAGCACAACAAGTTGCTGCTCTTATTAACGCTGATACCCTACTCTTTCTGACAGACACAGATGGTGTTCTTGATGAAAATGGAGCAACAATTTCTTCAGTTGATAGGTTGGAGGATATTCAGGACCTAATAAGAACAGGAGAAGGTTCAGGTACTGGAGGATCTTGGAGTAAGTGGGTACAAGCAAAATCGGCTGCAAGAGATGGAAGAAGAGCATTTATTTCTCATGGCAGGGGCGAAGACACAATCCTGAAGATTGCCAGCGGGAAACATGTGGGGACACGCTTTGTGAAAGGCTACATGCTATATTAGATTCTAATTCCTAGTGGTAGATAATATGCGATTCAAGTAAAGGCTGGGTTGTAAAACTAGTTTCGATTGATGGAGTGAAGCTTGAATTTGGTTCCAAGGTTTAATCAAATGTTTTTTCCCACTCGTCTGTAAATTTTTGTGCAGTCATTCTTATTAATATATCCTCACTTTGAGGTCCCTCAAGGGGATAGGGTCTAAAATTCCCTTTTTCATCTGTAAAACCTTCAGGGTCAACATGTATAACCTTTAAACCTTCGTTACGAGCCGCTTTGGCGATATGTCTTCTATCTGCATGGGAACCTACCACCAGTAAGGACTTTGCGCGTTGATCGAACTCACCCACTGGAGTATCCAGTGTTTCCTTGTCATATTTTCTTACATTTCTTTCTGCCAGCCCAATTAAATTGCAAAATCCATCTAAATTATTCGTGATAACATCGCCTACTAGAAATCCTTGCGCATGTAATTTTTCAAGAAGCCTATAAAATGGTGTAACGTTTGCTTGAAGGGCTTTGGTATAAATAGCCGAAGCATCTACATAAAAATCCCGTGCATTACTGATAATATGTTGCAGTACCCTGTCCCGTTCGGGTCCAAAAACAAATTTTCCAGTAGATTCAACAACTCTGTATAACTGATGAAAATAGTGTAAAGGTGGAATGCCTGCCTCAGTTGATGGGCCACAACCTACCTCGACTTGCATAGGAAAAAATTCCTCTAGTCTTTTTAAGTCTGTTACTTCCTCGGGGATACCACGGATATCTTTCTGTCTTATACCTGAATCCAAAACAAGCCACGGAGAATCTTTTATTACAGGATCAACAGGTTTTCCACCTGACAATTCTGCTTCAAAAACTGTGTATCCCGATGGAAAATTTCTGCCTGCTTGAGCATCATGCGGATCTGAATCTTTTATCTGATAAGAAATATTTATCCCCTCTTTATTGAAAGTACCAGGCACTCCTCTTGCGAGTTGCGGGTCCCATTGATTTGAGGACAAACTTTTAAGCAGTTCTTGCTCGTATGCTTTTGTTTCGGAATCTGGAGAAACTGCCTGTAGCCACAAATATAAGTCTGAAATTCCAAGTCCATAACCATGCTCCCCATTTTCAATCACTGAATAATTATCTTGTGCATGGATCATTCTTCTTCTTGCATCACCGTCAACCCAGTCTGACTGGTCTTGGTTAGCTGGGTCTTGTGTTCTGCGCCACAAGAGGGGTAATGTTTGTCTTCCAGCAAATTGCTGGTCAAAACGCAAAGCTGTTTCTTCGGAAAGTCCAGACAAAACTTCTATTGATCTCATATAATTTGAAATTATACCACGGAATTATAATTATGGGATACAAGGGGAATAGTCGTTTCCTATTGAAAATGCATACCTGAATACATATAATTCCCACTATGTCAGCAGAACATAGATTGGGAATCGATACGCATGCTTTTTATGACAGTGTAGATCCTAATAGAGAGCCTCTACCCATAGCTCACACTTCAGAATATTTAGACTTAGAACAGTATCGAGATAGTCGCTTTATAGTTATGCCATTTGTCTCAGAGCACAATCTTTATGTTATCAAAGCAGTCAAAGAAAACCCGCGCCTTCTTGGTGCAATGTTATGGGTTAATCCAAATAGTTCAGCTCCAAATGCTAGCGAGTATGACGACATTGAAACTGTTGAATCACTTCTTCAAAAAGATCACGTCGTAGGGGTCAAAATGCACCCCGTATTTATTAGACTTCCAATGAATGACAAGAGCTACTTTCCTTATTATGATGCAGCACAAAGGAATGGAGTTCCTGTTTTACTACATGCCTCAGCGAGTAAAAAAGAATTGGATTCACCTGAAATGGGTCAAGAAATATCAGAGAGGTTTCCGGATTTAAAAATAATCTTTGCCCATTTAGGAGGGCTTGATGCAAAGTGGATAGAACCTGCAGTGAGATTGGCTCTGGAAAACCCAAATATTTATCTTAATACCACATCTCTTCCGCAATTGGGAAGAGGGCCAAGGACAGATATTAATACAGGGATAAAATCTAGACTTACGGATTTGTCAGAAGATGAAGTAAGAAGTCAGCTGAGAGAAGCCATTAGGTTATTGGGAATACTCTTATCCTCTGATCCTCAAAAAGTGGTAGCAGGAACCGATATTGGGTACGAACTGCCTGAAAATTGCGATCTTGCTTATGGAATACGAGAAGCGGGTGAGGAGATTGAAAGAATGGTTCTTACTGAAAACCCATACCGTCTTTTTGGAAAAAATTTAAAACCCCTAGTTTAGGATTCTCATTCTGAGAACCAGGATTCGAATTCCCGTGGGGTCACAAAATAGTGAATTAACTATTTGGGGTGGGAGGAGTGAGTCACGATCCCTAATGTCATGAGTCAATAGCGATTTTATTTAGAGTTCCCATTAACTCTATATTCCTCGAATGTTTTTTCCATCTGAATTTTATCATTGTAATCTTGTTCCATTATGTTAAGAGTGCTATAAATTGTTACCCCATGAGCTATGAGAGTGAAAATGAAAACAATCGAAGAATACCTTACGAAACTTTTTATCCTAAATTCTGGATTCTTTTTCATAATAAAGAGCAATAACAAAGGTGGTAGGAGAGTATCAAGAATAAGTGTTATAGCTATGAAACCTCCAAATGCGATAGCATAAAAAAGATAGACTGAACTTAATACTAACCCAAAATAAAATAAGTAGATAAAATATTTCCCAAGGCGTGACTTAGTGAGTATAAGGAAAGTACTTATGAATAAGTACACATATCCAATAAAAGCAAAAATGCTCATGGACTCTTCTGCCCATATATTAATGATGTTAAAACCCTCAATGAAAGAGTGGTTTCCATAAGAAGAATTCATATATAACATTGCAAATATGATATTTGTACTGAATTGAGTAAAATAAATTAAAAAAACTACGAATGAGGAATAGAGAAGAGCTGATTTAGTGTTGATGTTTTTGCTTCTTGAAGGCTCTGAAGGACTAATAGGATACATGTTTGTAGTTGGCGCGACAGTTGCTTGGGGTGTCTCGGTTGGGTTAGTAGGGAGCATATATTTTTATTGTAGCAAATATAAAAAGGACATTTGGGTCACAGGTTTTTTGCTATACTTCTTTTAATGCTTAAGAAAATTTTTCTCGATCATAAAGAGTTTCACTTTACGCAATCGGAACTTCCAATTTTAATTCATGGAAAAGAGCATACTGGCACATCTTTATTTACAGTGAGTGTTCTTACAGACCTATATTCTCGAGGATCAAAAATCATTGCGCTTACTGGATTTGCAATGGCACGAGATGAATTTGAAAGACAAATTGAATCAAACGAAAAGGCACAATTTTTTACAAAAGAAAATGAAGAGTTATTTATTACGAATATTCATAAAAATTCTGACATGAAGGATCTTATTGTTGTAGTTAAAAATATAGAGTTATTTAGTGAAGAAATTTTTGATACTGTAAAAGACTTTTCTAATCTTATTATTTCAGGAGATATCAACAAGTGTTCTTTTAAAGAAAAAATTCTTCAGAAATCTTTTAACACTAAAATCTATTTTTCTCAGTTATACGATTCGCTTCCAGAGCTAGAGAAATATGAAGGATATGTAACTACTCCAAGTATTAGTGGTGTTGTATCCTTGGAAGTATAATATTTATTTTACAATTCTTATTCTTTTGAAATTCCTACTTTCAAGTCCATCTATTTTTATATCTTCCCACGAGCAGTCAATTGATTCTAACTGCTTTGGAGTAAGTACGAGTTCCATAAAGCCGTCTTCTTTTTTCTCAAGCGCGCCTACTGCTGCCCAGAATTTAGCATACGATTTTTTTGTGCTGCCTGTTACAACAGAGTCTGGGTAATACGTAGGGCATGTCCAGATTTTTGCAGGGTCATCACAAATCTTTTTAAGTGTTTTGGTTTCAAAAATTGCTTGATGCTCGAGCTCTACCTTTTCTCGCCACAGGGGATCAGCTTCTTGGCCGGGGCGAAGCCTGACGTTCAATTCAGTTGCTGCTTTCATAGCATCTGTTAGTTCTGGCAATTTTCCATTATTTTTTTCCAAGATTTTATTCTTTGCATCTTCAAGCTCTTTGTAGTAGTCATCAGGATTGTCAAATAAATCAAAATGGCGTGTATATGTGACTCTTACAGTTGGAGGTAAGTATGGCTGAATAAATGCTAGCAAGGTGCGGAAAGTTTCACTATATTTATCAGTTTCAGAACGGGGGACATTGTTAAGACTCTCAACAGATATATCTTGAGAGAAATATTCAAAATGCACACCTGGAGCATATATACTTGCGATGAGGCGTGACCATTGTACAAAGTAGGTGAGACTAAAAAGTTCTGCCCAGTCAACTTCCGGTGCTTCCTCAAATCGCCAGAGTTTGTTCCCGCCAAACATCTCAAAAATTCTAATTGGTTTATTTTCCTTTACGAGAATTTTGATTGCTTCTTTTGTAAGTTGTATGGCTTCATCACCGGCTTTAAGTTTGCGGAATTTTTTGGACATAACTTTTGCAAAAATCGCATCTTCCAGGGGAGTCTTGCCAATATCTTCCATTTGAATTGGAGCCTTTAATTCCTCAATTGTTGATAGGATATAGTCTTTTGGAGTCATATGAGATGCGGGCAGGAGTTGAACCTGCGTCTCCCCGCTTGCGGCGGGGCGCCTGAACGTTCGGCTACCGCATCACAGGTATTTTATCACGATTGATCCTATAAAGTATTCGACTCTCTTAAGATACTATAAATTTATCTTGAATATCCTAACTCTGATACAATATTTTTAATGTTTGTAATTATTAATGGTGCGCCAGGGTCAGGAAAGAGTAGTACTGCCAAATGTTTATTTGAAAATATAGACAAGAGCGCATATGTTGATGGTGATTGGCTTCTTGCAACTACTCCACATGATCACGGAGAACAGCGCAGTCTCAGGTACAAAAATATTGCCTCAGTTGCAAGAAATTATTATGAAGGCGGATTTACTACTGTTTTTATATCTTTTGTATATGTACGAGATGAAGATCTATCAGAACAAGTAGGACTATTAAGTGATCTGGATTCTGTAAAAGTTTTTGCACTTGTTCCCAATGAAAAAATACTGCGAAAACGTCACTTGGGAGATTCATATGTCAGGGAAGGAATTGAATCATCAATAAAATTGAATGAGCAAATCGCCACACTCAAGAATATTGAAATAATTGACAACTCAGAAATGTCAGTTGCAGAGGTGGCGCAATATATTAAACAAAAGCTTGGGATATAGTTGTATTTAAATCTGATATTGATTCTGAAGAAAATATTCGGGTACTAAATTTCAATTTGTTATAATCCTTGCGTAATGAGGAAATTGATCTATATACCAATAATCCATACAAATGCCGAGGTCCTTCTTCCACCCGGTCCAGTTGATGTTATTGCAGATGAATTCTGGAGAGTTACAAAAAATTATTTTCAAACATCAGGCCTGGTCTTAGATGGTGTAAGGGTATATCAGGATAATCTTCCCGACGTTGATGAAAATTTAGTTCAACGGACTGTTGACAATGCGCTCCCATCATCTCCCAATATGAATCTCTTAAGATGGCTCAAAAGTCAGGGTGCGAAAATAATGGGAACAGAGGACCTTGAGCTATTAATAAGACAAAGAGATGCGGTATTGGCAGGAAATGTACGTGAGGCGTATAAAATTGCGGCTGAGCGAGATATTCAAATCGCAGGGAGAATTTCTTCATCTCTTGGGGAAGGGGAGACTGGAATACTATTTTTGGGCATGGGACACGGTGTTGATGACAAAATTCCCTTTCTTGATGGCATAGAGTCAGAAGTGCCTGTTCCTATTCGGGAATTTTATGAACTAAATCGCGATCAGGAAATTGGATATGACTTGAGTCGGTATAGAAGATTGTAGAGAACTACAAATAGAGTTAAGAATTGATCCTCAAAAATTTACGTACAGTTTTTATATATTTTTCTTTTTCTTCCAAGAACATAAGATGTGCGCTTTTATTAAATATTTCCATTTGTCCATTTGGAAATTGATTCATATAAAATTTTGTGGTTTCGGGTGTTGCCATGTCAAATTTTCCGCACATCAACAAAACTGGTATTTTAATATCCTTTAATTTATCAGTTAAATCAACATTTTTTAAATTGCCTGTGCAGTGAAACTCTGTAGGTCCCCACATAATGTTGTATACCCTATCACCACTCATCTTAAGTTTTCTGCCATCTCTAATTGGTTTGGGATATGGATAAATTCGGCAGAAATATTTTTTATAAAATTCCAGTGTTGCTTTTTCATATTCTTTGGAATCGTAGGTTTTATTTTTTTCATTTTCGTCAATTATTTTTTGGATATTTGTGGGTAGGGTAAGTTTTAATTTATTTGTGTCCTCAATCCATTTTTTGGAACTAAAAAAAGGACCTGAAAGTGCAAGCGATTTAACTTTTTTTGGATATTGCAAGGTATAAAGAACAGCAAGCATCGTTCCCCAGGATTGTCCTAACAGGGATATTTCATCAAATCCTAAATGTTTCCTTAGGGTTTCAAGCTCCAGAACGAATCGTTCTTTTTTCCAGAGACTAACATCGTTTGCTCTATCGGATAGGCCGCAGCCAAGTTGATCATAAAAAACCACAGTTCTATCTTTTGAAAGTGCATCAAGTGTTTGCATCGAATACGAAGAAGATCCGGGTCCTCCATGGAGGACTATGAGCGGAGTATTTTTTGTCTTTTTTGTAAATACTTCATACCAAATTTTCCCACCGTCTACTTTTAAAAAGTTTTCGACAATACTCATATCGAGATTATAACACTACAGTTTATTATTGATTTTAGAAATTAAGACGTGGATAAGGTTAATAGATTTATAAATCGAGAGAATAGACATTATCACTTCTATTACCATACTGTTTTTCTGATATTTTTTTAAACCCAAAAGATTCATATAATTTTTGAACATGTCTATTCCAATCTTCTTTATTTGTTTGTACAGCCAGTCTTAATTTGCCATCCAGTTCAATAAATCCTTCCTCTTTGCAGTTGTCAATCCAAGTTTGGACAATTAATTTTCCTAGTCCTTCCCCCTGAAAGTTTTTACTTACTGCAAGCCCGCTGATGTATATACAATGTGATGGGTACTGTTCATTTTTTTCTGATGCCCTTTCATACCCAATTATTATTCCTGCGAATTTGTCATCTTTTGTCAGGGCAATAAGACTGTGGTTCCATTTTGCATGTAGTATCCTGCCCTTGCTGTTTTCAGAAAGCACATCCTCTGGGGTATGAGGGTCAACTTTAGGGATTAAATCAAGCGCTGAAATAATATCTTCTAAATATTTTTCTGCCAGAGCTTTGGTTAATTGATGTATCTTGAAATTGTGGACTGATGTAATTTTAGAAGATTTTTCCACGTCTTAATTATACTTGGAACAGAGTTTTATTTTTCACCAGTGATAGTTCATCTGTTGTATCATTTTTAAGTACGGATTTGGCCATTTTTTCAAAAAGATTAATTACATCCTCATTAGTTTTAACTCTCCTGTTGAATTCAGAAAATGAAACATCTCCTAGTGTTTCATAAAGAGTTTTATACATTACAGAGGATAGCTCTTTATCCCACACAGGATCCGGGTTCGCAGAAGCAAGTGCGCCCATAGAGCACCGTGGTTGTCCATGTTCTGCCATGCCCTCAACTTGCCAGCCGTATGTTCTAACATAATCAGCCGCTTTTAGAAAAATGGACGATGCTTTTTCATAAGAATTAACTTTTTTCATAATTACCAACAGTGTATAGATTGTATTATCGAATTTCAAGAGTCATGAGTTACTTGATTGGGAGTGCGATCTAGTCTATAAATAGTATGTAACGATGGAAGGCAGTGCTTCAAAAGATTCAGGTCTTGGAATTAATCCCAAAATAATTTTTGTATTTTTGTGGATTGTTTCAATTTGCATGGTAGCATTTGCAAGTTATGCTTTTGGTAAAAATAAAAATACAAAAATCACAGCCATACAGCAACCCACACCAGTTATTAGTCCAACCTCTGCACCAATTGTTCAGCAAAACACCAATACAAACGAACAAGCAACAGTTCTCCCTGTTCCGACAGAGACAGTGGATCTTGAATCAATTTGTGACAAAACAGGCCCCTCACAAAAAAAGGAATACTTGGTTGCATACACCATTCAAGATGGAGATACCATTTCAAGCATTGCAGAAAAACAACTTGGGAGCACCACACGAGATGCTGAAATTATTCAAATTAACGATAATTTATCCAAAGTAACCGTTGGTTCAGTTCTTTATCTTCCGCCACCCTCAATTAAGGAATCCTCAGGCAAACTTTTTGAAGTATCCGGAAAAATTGTAAAACGTGATAATGCAAACTGGCAGTTGAGCTACGGAGGAGGACCAACGGGCCCTGGAATTGTAATTCCTGCGTTTTGGTTCAAGGATGTTCCCAATTTAGACTCCTATAAATTGGGAGATTGTGTAACTGTATTTCTTGACAATGGTGTGAAGGTTTACACCATTAAAAAATCCTAAAGACTATAAAATTCAGATTCTAAAAATAATTTAGTGTCTTCCAATCCTGTTTTATAAGACTGTATTGTTCCCAGTCAACAAAATGGTCATAAAGCCATTCTGACTGATGGGCAATTCCTTCTTTTGTAAATCCGAGTCTTTTTGGAATTGCAGCACTCTTCGTATTTTCTGGTGCACAGTTTATTTGAATTCTATTCAGTCCAAGTTCTATAAAAGCAAAATCGATAAGCATCTTAACGGACTGGGTTATAATTCCTTTTCCTTGGTGCCCTTTGTCAAGCCAGTATCCGATTGTTGTTTTTTTATTTTCCTGGTCGACTGAATGAAATCCAATTGCACCAACTAATTTATCTTGATAGTAAATTCCAAAATCCGCGCATTTTCCCTCTTTTGCACCCGTGAGAGAATTAGTAATAAACCTTTCGGTATCAGTGACAGTTCTGGTTCGATCTAACCATGGGAGAAATTGCCTTAGATAGTCTCTATTTTTATCAGTTAGTGTGAAAAGCTCAAATGCGTCAGAACTTACAAATTGTCGCAAGGAAATGTCGTCTTTTCGTAGTATTTTTGAAAATAGTTCTGAATTCATATATTGATTTTATTTTTTCCTATTCAATGGGTATGGTGTATCATCATGTCTTTCATGTTTTCATCATAAGTACATTGTACTCTCAAAAATTATGTAATTGTGAAAGGATTGTACTGATTTGATATAGTAATCCGATAGTATGAATTGACTTTGATCCATTTTATTGATACAATAATCAAGAGATTAAAAAAATTCTGAATTTGACTGAAAGATTTTAAATAACAATCCTGTTCCTGAATTTGATCTTTCCTCTCAAAAAACACTTTGATATATAACATGAGTACAAACGGAACTTCTTCAAAATCATACATTGAACAGCCATGTGATAGATGCGGGAGTCCTAAAGTGGTATCAGAGACTTGGGATCAAGCACACGAAACAATTTCCGGGACTTCAACTCTTAAAGTATCTCAAATTACTTGTACAAATGAAGCATGCCAGGCCGAATTTGACAAAAATAGAGCAGAAGAAGTAATGAGAATTAATGAGAAAAAAATGAAAAAAGAAGAACAGGATAAAATCAGAAAAGACAATATTGCCCAAACCATCCGAGAACGCAAAGAGAGTAAACTTCTTACTAACTAATCTTTCTTTTAGTTAAAAATTTATATTACGCAGCAAGATCGTATTCTTTCCGTGGGAACATGAGTATTCCATCTCGAGCTCGAAGTTCTTCAACGGTCGTTTCACCACTATCTGCATCATGTATAGTGACTTTTACCTTTTCTCCTTTTTGTACGTCTTGGACTATGTCATGGATTCTGTTTCCTGAAAGGCTTCCGTTATTATCAAGATGACTTGCTACTTCTTGAATTATTTCCTGACTTTTTCCTGCAATATCTCGCGCTACGTTTGCGACAGATCCTGCATCATGTCCCATTGCTTGAACGAGCGTCATATCCCAGCCTGTTCCATCATGTCCCATTGCATGTGGCGCTGCTGCTGCTACCGCATCAAAACCCGTAAGTTCAGTAATCCCAAGATAACCGGAACCAGGTATAACTGAGGCGCTTTTGACTCCTGTACCGTTGAGAATTGCCACAACAGCATGAGTTGCTTCGTGTTCGGCTGTATCAGTTGGGGTAAAAGTTTTAGACAATAAAGAACTTGTTACTTCGATTGAGGTATTTCCGAAGTGTGATGTCTCACCTACTGGCAGATGGAGCATTTCTGCACTTGGCATATATAATAGTATTATAGTACTTTAATTGGATTTTAGCAAGTATTTTCCCGCGTAAAAATATCCTATAAGATAGTATTTTACTTACATTTTTGGTATACTTCTGCCCATGAAAGAGAATACCCCAAATTTTCCGTTCAAAAATGGAGATCTGATAGCTGAAAGTAAGTATGGCAATGTGTATGGCTATCAGGATTCGGATATGGTTGTTAAACAGTGGAAAGAGAGAAAAAGAGCTCCGTTTGTTTCTTCTCAAGACGCCCTAGAGAGGATTGCCATCCTAAAAAACGATTTATTTCAAGCTCGTATAGAAGCTGATTCGCGCGGGGCAAGTCATGATCTTTTTACAAATACAGACTATGTATTACATGCAGATCCATGTGGAGCAATCGTGTATAGTTCTGTTCAAAATCGTATAGAAGATGCCGAGACTCTTTCGGCAAAAAAATTAGGCGTTTTGGGACTCCCATCAGAGGCATTGGGAGATCTTCGTATGGTTTTTAAGATGAGTTTGGAAAATTTTATAAAAGAAAAACGAGGATTTGATATTGTTGGTTCATCCAATAAAAAAATGAGCATGATAGGCAAGGTATTTGGAATATTTACTCCACTTATTTCATCAGAAAATATAGTTGTTAATGGGGATCAGGACGTTCATTTTGTTGATTTTGAAATTCATAGACATAGAGGAGGAAATCCAACTTTAAAAAGAAAAGTTTATATGGGTATGGAAGCTTTTGGAACGGCTATTTCAATTGGGGCAATTGACGCAGTACTTTTTACACGAAATATAAAGAGAAAAATAAACAGATAAAAAATAATTTTCTTGACTTGTATTATAATAATTCTATGAAGTCCAAACTTATTCTTCTTTTTGCATTTACATCTCTTGTTTTTTTTCTCATAGCACTTTTTCTTTTTAGTTTGCTTTTGAATAGGGTGGAGAAGTCTGAATCGAATAGGGTAGCTGTAATCAAAGAAATGAGAATGCTCTCAAGACTTGAAACTGCCTCTTTTACAGTTGAAAAGATAATTGACTCTGAAAGTTCAGGAAATGTATTTCAAAAACTTCTTTTTGGCGACAAAATACTCCTTATTGCCAATGGAAATGTTATTGCTGGTATCGATTTCATAGGAATAGAAGAAGAGGATATTGTTATCGAGGGTAAAAAAATTCAAGTTTCCCTTCCAGCTCCAGAGATTTTCTTTGCATCACTTGATAATACAAAAACCAGAGTGTATGACAGAAAAAGTGGTCTTTTGTCTGGCGGGAATGATAATATTGAATCTGAGGCTCGGGCAACAGCAGAACAATCAATTCGAGAAGCAGCATGCAGTTCTGGAATACTCAATATGGCATCAGAAAATGCCAGAAAGCAAATAACTTCACTTCTGTCGTCTCTTGGGTTCGTGGAAATAGTAATTACGATACCTCAAGGATCCTGCTAGAGAGAACATCTATCACTTGGTATAATAGGTCTTATGGTTAGCAAATCAATCTCAGTTGTAATTCCATCCTACAACGAAATGGCCAATCTTCAAAAGGGAATACTAGATAAGGTTGAGCATTTTTTACAAAAAAATAAATTTGATTATGAGGTCATCATTGTAGATGATGGGTCAGATGACGGATCACGCGAATTTGTTAAAAAATACACAAAGGAAAATAAAAAATTTACACTCATTGAAAATTCTCACACTGGTAAAGCGGGAGCTGTAACATCAGGGATGCTCTTGGCAAAAAAAGAATACGTATTGTTTACTGATATGGATCAGGCAACACCCATCGAGGAGATAGAAAAGCTCTTGCCTTGGATCAACAAGGGATTTGATATTGTTATTGGGTCTCGTGCTGGAACAAGAAAAGGCGCGCCATTTACTAGAAAAGTTATGGCCAAAGGAATGATGATACTACGGTCCATTCTTGTAGGATTCCCAGAGATTGAAGATACTCAGTGCGGTTTTAAAATTTTCAAAAAAGCCGCAGCAAAAAAAGTATTTACTACTGTTCACGAAGTTCACAATGGATTCAGAAATATTAAAGGTTCATCTGTTACAGCGGGTTTTGATGTTGAGCTTCTGTACATTGCTAAAAAGAACAAATATAAAATAAAAGAAGTTCCTGTTGAATGGCTTTATGTTGAGACGAGAAGAGTCAGTCCCGTGAAGGACTCAATCCAGGGAGTTGAGGATTTAGTCCGAATAAAGAGAAATATTCTAAGCGGCAAATACAAACTAGAATCTGTTGAGGAATAGTTTTCCCAATTGTTCAGATAGGCTAGGAATTTTAGTTGCATAAATTTATAATAACGGTATGTCGATAATAGAGAGAAGAATTTTAATGCTCTGGGTAATAGCATCAATTTTTCTCTTCTTATATACTTTTACTCAAGTCGATTTAAGTCTCACACTTAGCTCGCTTCCATTTGTTGCAAAAGTACTTTTGGGTTTTCAGTACATTGGATTTTTTAATAGACCGATGTCTTCTCAAATGTATCTTCTTTTAGTTTTACTCTTTTCCTCCCTTTACATCTTTACAGTTTTACGAGTTGGGAGAAAGGAGATATCTCAAAAGGGGCTTTTTAAAATTATTTTTGCAATCTGCATACTCCTTACATTTTCCTATAATGCATTTTCCTACGATATTTTTAACTATATTTTTGATGCAAAAATTGTAACCCATTATCATGAAAATCCCTATATTCACAAAGCCCTTGATTTTCCCGGTGATCCAATGTTGTCTTTTATGAGGTGGACACACAGGGTCTATCCATATGGACCCGTTTGGCTTGGACTAACTGTTCCATTATCTTTTATCGGTGCTGGGTTTTTTCTTCCTACCTTCTTTCTTTTTAAAATCCTCGCAGCAGTATCTTATTTTTGTTCTGTATGGTTTTTATACAAAATTGCATTAATCGTAAAAAAGGAAAAAGCGCTTCTTACTACTGCAATTTTTGCGCTGAACCCGTTGGTAATTGTAGAATCACTTGTTTCTGCTCATCTTGACATTGTAATGACTGCGCTTATGTTAATCGCTGTATATTATCTTTTTAGCAAAAAAAATATCAAATCATATTCATTTTTGATACTTTCTATTGGAATAAAGTACGCATCAGGATTTTTACTCCCGCTTTTTATTTTTAAAAAATGGATGAAATCGTATTTTTTTGAGGGGGCAATTATATTGCTTTTTATATCAATTATTGCTCAGGCAATGCGCGCAAATTTACAACCGTGGTATTTTGTAATAATAATGCCGCTTATACCACTTACTCATTTGAAAAGGCCATTGATTGTTAATTTGTTGTTATCTACTGCAGGGCTTTTATACTACCTGCCACCCCTGTTTTTTGGTAATTGGAACAAACCAGTCCCTGAACAGCTTAATCTTATTGTTATTACATCCATTTTTCTCATTGGCGGATACCTTATTTATGAGATTGCTGTCACTGTTGGATTAAAAAAAAAGAAGTGTATAATTACTCTATGAGAAAAGTACTCTCTAAATATTCTCTGGAGGTAAAGGTTCTTCCAGCTTTCTTGGTTTTATATTTTTTTACACGGCTTTTCAGAATTATGTCGCTTCCTCTTTTTACAGATGAAGCAATTTATACACGGTGGAGTCAAATTGCAAGGCATGATGCGGCTTGGAGAATGATTTCTCTTACTGACGGCAAACAACCCTCATTTATCTGGGCACAAATGATATTAATTCGATTTCTGGATGACCCACTGCTTGCTGGGAGACTTGTGTCTGTTGGAGCAGGACTGTTTGTAACACTGGGAATGTATTTTTTGGCTAGGGAAATATTCAGAAATAGAATTGTCGGTCTCATTGCTGCATTTTTATATATCCTCTTTCCAATGGGTCTTGTGTATGACAGGATGGCTCTTTACGATTCAATGGTCGCTGCTTTTTGTGTCTGGACTCTTTATTTTCATATTCTTCTATTTAGAAAGAAAAGGTTAGATATTGCACTTATCCATGGAATGATACTAGGGGGGGCAGTATTGACAAAAACTTCAGGATTTCTATTTATTTACATGACTCCTTTTTTAATTCTTCTTACGGATTTTAAGAAAAAGCTATGGAAAAAGGAGCTATTTCGATGGGGAGGTCTTGTGCTAGTGTCAGTAATCTTTGCATACGGTTATTATTCAATTCTTAGACTTTCTCCGTTCTTCCATATTATTGGAGATAAAAATGCTGTTTTTGTGTATCCAATTGATGAGTGGTTAGAACATCCAACACGTTTTGTCATGGGAAATTTGAGCGGAATGGGTGATTGGGCTTTTGGATACTTATCACTTCCAGTTATTGCATTTGCACTCTTTTCTCTTTTCATTGAGTGGAAGAAGTATATTGGCGAGAAGATGCTTCTTTTTCTTTGGTTTTTCTTTCCGTTCTTAGGTCTTGCAACATTTGGAAAAGTGTTATATCCAAGATTTATTTTCTTTATGCTTCTGCCGATTTTGATTCTTGCTTCGTACGGCCTTTACTTAACACTCCTTCGTTTCCAAAAATCATGGATGAGAATGCTGATTATTTTTATTGCAATTGCTGTTTTTGTAAGAGCTGATTTCTATATTCTCACAAATTTCGCAATGGCGCCAATACCAAAGGCTGATTTATATCAATATATTAATGGATGGCCAGCAGGTGGTGGTGTTAGTGAGATTATTAAAATTTTATCCGAGGAGGCAAAAAAAGGAAAAATATATGTTGCTTCTGAGGGGACATTTGGATCACTGCCAACGTATGCCGTCGAGATTTACTTGTGGGACAATAACAACGTAGAAAAAGAAGGAATATATCCTTTGCCTAAAATTTTACCCAACAATCTGTTCGAAAAAGCCATGGAAATGCCTACATTTTTCATTGTCAATGAATCAGATTCACCTCCTCCCTTATGGCCGCTTGAAGAGATTGGTGTGTTTCAAAAAGGAGTGGGCAATCATTACATGAGACTCTATAAGGTTTCACCTAAAAATGAAACATAAATCCCTTATTGCGCAAACTATTACTCATCCGCTTTTTTACATAATTCTTGTGTCAATTATTCCTACTTTACCTCTCTTTTTAACTGGATTACTCATTCATACCCATGATGGTCTCGTTCATCTTCCACGGCTCGCAGAATTCTACAAAGCACTCTCTGATGGTCAATTTCCTGTACGGTGGGCTGGGGATCTTAATTACCATTATGGATTGCCGCTTTTTAACTTTATCTATCATTTGCCGTATTATGTAGGATCTCTTTTTCTATTTTTAGGAGCAGGACTTGTTGTTGCATTTAAGTTATCTTTGGCTCTGAGCTTTATACTTTCCGGAATTTTTATGTATATATTTGCAAAGATTTTTTTCGAAGATACCAACAAGGCACTTCTTGTAACCATTCTTTATCAGTTCGCCCCATTTAGAATTGTTGAGATCTTGGTGCGAGGTAGTTATGGAGAGGTATACACGTATGCATTTTTGCCTCTTGTTCTTTATGGTATTTTTCTAACAATTAAAAAACCCTCGGCATTTTCTGTTGGAATAATATCCTTGGCTTCAGCATTGCTAATTATTTCTCATAATTCAGTGAGTCTTCTATTTTTTGGGGTATCGGCATTTTTTGTGCTTATTTTTGCAAGAACATTTAAAAAAATTGCCTTATGTGCTTTTGGCATGGTGTTGGGGTTGATAACTGCTGCGTATTATTGGGTACCTGCACTTCTTGAGCATAAGTACACCTATGGGGATTTGTATATGCAGGATTTATATCGAAGTCATTTTGTTCCTTTTCAGAATTTTTTTATTCCGAATTTACTTAATTCAAAAAGTTTAGATATTGGAGCAGTAAATATACATATAGGAATTTTCCATACAATTGCTATTATTTTAGCGCTTGGAAGTCTTATTCAATACAAATTTTCTAACAAACAAGACAAGAGAATATATCTTTTTTCATTCACCATTCTCATCGCTTCATTTTTTTTCATGACAGAGATATCAAGACCTATTTGGGATAGTGGATTTAATCTTATTCGCCAATTTCAATTCCCTTGGCGTTTCTTGTCGCTTGTTGTTTTTGCCTCTTCGCTGCTCGGATTTACGTTTTTTCAAATACCAGCATTTCGACAAAAAACAACGATTATTGGTCTTATTTTCTTTATTATTTTAACGGTATCTTTTTATTTTAAGGCACAAGAAGGGTATGATAGGGTAAATGAGTCAGTATATTGGGATTTTGCGTTAAATACTACTTATTATGGGGAGACAGATATTGTTTGGTCTGATGGCCTTCAAAAAGAATATCCGAAAAATCCAGTAGATTTTATTGCTGGTGATGGGAAAATACAAGACTACACAAGAAAATCAAATACAAGGGAATACACAGTCTTTGCAAATTCAGACTCTACTATTGTTGATCACACGCATTACTTTCCTGGATGGCGCGTCTTTGTTGATGGAAAAAAAACCCCAATTGAATTTCAAGACCAAAATTACAGAGGGCAATTAACATTTAAAATTCCGCAAGGCTCACATTCTGTAATAGCAGTATTTCAAGAAAGTAAAACTCGCCTTCTATCTGACATATTCTCAATTGTTGGTTTACTCATAACAATGCTACTGTTTTTAACACTTCCCATAAAGCACTTCAATGAAAAAAAATAGCTTATTGTTTGCGCTGGTTTTTTTTGTGTTCCTGGCATTGATATTATTTAAAGATTTTTTCCTAAAAGGATATCTGCCATTGCCTTTTGATCTGCTTGTTTCGGAATACTCACCTTATAAATATGAGTCATATTTAGGGTATAACCCAGGGTCGTATCCTAATAAAGCTCAATATTTTGATGTAGTTCGCCAGATGTATCCGTGGAAAAGCTTCGTAATTCAGAGTCTCAAGAACTTTGATATTCCTTTCTGGAATCCATATAATTTTTCAGGAACACCAATGCTGGCCAATAATCAGTCAGCAATTTTTTATCCCACAAATGTTCTATTTCTTCTTTTACCAAGAAATATTTCTTGGGTGATATATCTTTTTCTTCAACCTGTTCTGGCTTCATTTTTCACTTATATTTTTGCAAGGTCCATAAAATTATCAGTCTTTGCCTCACTTTTTTCAGGAGTGGCATTTGGTTTTGGACTATTTATGGCAAGTTTTTTTGAGTATGGAATTGTTGGGCATACCATTTTGTGGCTTCCATTATTGCTGTATGGAGCAGAGAAGATGTCGAGTAAAAAGCCGCTTGTTGGATTCATGCTTATAGTTTTAGGCGTTACTTGCTCGTTTTTAGCAGGGCATCTGCAATTATTTTTTCTGAGTTTTGGATTCTTTTGGGGATATGTATTTTTGAAAGCATTGTTCAATAGAAAAGACAAAATTATTTTTTCTACAATATTTGTATCAGTTTTAACATTAGGATTTTGGTCATTTTTAATTTCTCAAATCTTTGAATTGATTCGGTATTCTGCAAGAGTTTCTCATACACATTCAGATCTGATGCGTTTATTGATCCAGCCAAAGGAATTTGTTTTATTCTTTAGTCCTGATTTTTTCGGCAACCCAGTTACAAGAAATTACATGCTGCCTGATTCTTATCCTGGAAATGCTGTATATATTGGACTGGCTGGAATATTTTTTACAATTATTGCTTTGTGTAACTGGAAAAGTAATGTACGCATTAAAATATTTTCCATTCTTCTCTTATTAAGTTTTTTGATTACTACTAAAAATCCAATAAGTTTTGTATTTTACAAAATTCCATTTTCTTTCATAACATCTTCTTCACCAAGCAATGCACTCTTTCTTGTAAGTTTTTTAGGAGCAATACTTGCGGGTTTTGGAGTTGATAGTTTTTTAAGCAAAAAAATAAAAATTAAAGAGATTGCTATTTTTATTACAGCCTTATTATTTTCAGTTATCTTTGCATTGTTTTTTCATGATGAATTTATCAAAAAAAGTTTGATATATACAATTGGACTTTCTATTGCGGTCTTATCTATTGTTATTTTTTCTTGGATAAAGCCAGGTTTTAAAAAGTTTGTGTGCTGTTTTTTATTGATTATACTTTTTGCAGATCTATTTTACTTTTTCAATAAATTCAATCCTTTTAGTCCGAGTGCTTTTGCATTTCCGCAAACCGAAGTTATTAAATTCTTACAAAAAAATGCAGGGATTAATAGGGTATGGGGCTATGGATTTGCGTCTTTAGATTCAAATATCGAAACTCAAAATGCAATCTACTCAACAAATGGGTATGATCCACTCTATCCAAAGTGGTACGGAGAGTTTATAAACTCATCCAAAGACGGCAAAATTCTAAGTTCATTTAATGAGACAACAAGATCGAATGCGTTTTTGACACCTGGTTTTGGCGAAGAAGATATGATGCAAAATACGAATCGACTAAGAGTAATGGATACACTAGGGGTAAAATACATTCTTGATCGAAAAGAAAATGGATCAACTGAGAAAACGTTCCCAAGCAGCAGGTTCAAAAAGGTATTTGAAAAAAATGGATGGTTTATATATGAAAACCTGCTTGCTGCTCCTAGAATATTTTATACATCAGGGCTTGTAACTGTGAAAGATAAAAAGCAGTTCGAACAAGTCTTTTTTTCCGATTCATTTGATTCATCGGAAAGTGCAGTTGTTATCGCTGAAAATATAATTTCAGAAAAAGAAAATAAAACAAAAGTTCAAATTGAGAACCTTATTTACAAACCAAATACAATCGAATTTGATATTTCACCTGCGCAAGAAGGTTTTGTCATAATTTCAGATACATGGTATCCAAGATGGGAAGTAAAAAATCCAAAAAATATTAAAATTCTTAAAGCGAATTATGCATTTCGTGCTATACCAATTGACAAGAACACACATCACGTAGAATTAGAATATAATGGAGGAATACGAGCGGGAAATATATATGATATTTTGACTGCTTCGCTTTCAGTAATATCACTCGTTCTTTTAACTGGTTATGGTTATAGAATTTATAAAAAGAAATAAAGCAGCTCTGATCTATTTTGCAATTTTTTTCCTGGCAGTTTATTTGCGTCTTTTTGAGTTCGGACAAGTACCCAATGGGCTTTATCAGGATGAAACTGCAATAGGTTTCAATGCGTATTCAATACTTGAAACAGGAAAAGACGAATACAGTAAGAATTTTCCGCTATATTTCAAATCGTTCGGAGATTATAAGCTGCCTGTGTATATATACCTTACAATTATCCCGGTTAAGATTTTTGGTTTGACTGACTTTACTCCTAGAGTGGCTTCAGTAGTATTTAGTATATTAACAGTCGGGTTATTCTACTTTTTCGTAAGAAGACTCACTAGGAATACAGTACTTGCACTGATTTCGATGCTGCTATTGGCAATTAATCCTTGGCATCTTCATTATGGAAGAGCAACTTTTGAAGTGAGTGTTGCCTTATTTTTCTTTTTACTAGGTTCATTTCTACTTATTGGGGGGAAAAAAAACATGTTCATCTCAATGCTTGGGGTAGGATGCTTTATTGTCGCGCTTTATACTTATAATTTGACACGTCTTCTTTCTCCTGCGCTATTATTACTTGTTTTTTCTTATAACATAAAAGAGTGGAAAAAGGTGACACTGGCACATAAGGGTATTATTGCAGGCACGGTCATAGTTGGTTTTATTCCACTGCTTTTATCAATTTTGAGTCCAGAGGGGGTGCATTCTGCGAGTGGAACTCTTATCACTTCAAGCGCTGCCATTCAGGCGCCACTTTTGGAACTTAGAAGTTATATGATAGGAACCCCAATTTTATTCCAAAAATTATTTTTCTCTCAGTTTGCTTTAACTGGATGGGAGTATATAAGACACATTGCTGCGTATGGATCGTTTGATTTTTACTTTTTAAATGGATCATTACATGGCAATCATGGTATTGGAAATTTCGGACAGTTTTATTTGTTTGAAGTTTTCACAATTCTTACCGGTTTGATATTGGCGTTTATTAAAAAAGAAAAATGGAGGAGTTTTTTGATTTTCTGGGGAATTATCGTTGTGGCTGTTTGTGCATTTACACGAGAAGCACCTCATGCTACTCGAAGCTTTTTTCTTATTCTTCCTTTTATTATTTTTTCAGCATACGGATTGATAGTTATTATTAAGTTAATTAGTAATATGCCAAGAAAAATTGGGGTTATAGGTGGATTATTTATTTGCTTATTTTGTTCGTATAACATTGTTTATTACTTTTCTTCATATTATGAAAGGTTCCCAATTTTTTATGCAAAAAGCTGGAGATCAAAAGATAGAGTTTTGAGTGATTTCATCAAAGATCATAATATGAAATATGAAAAAGTTGTTGTCGATGAAGCAGCGGGCATACCATACACGTCTTTGTTGTATTACTTAGGATATTCTCCCGAAGATTTTCAAAGAACAGTGCAGAGAGAAGAAGACGATTCAGAGGGTTTTTCTAAAGTAAAATCGTTCGGAAAATTCGAATTTAGAAAAATTGATTGGAATAAAGATCTTGCATCGGATAAGACGCTTTTTATTACAACATTCGAAAATCGCCCAGAAGAAAAATATATCGTGGATAAAATCTTATATCCGCAGAGGCCAGTAGTGATTAATGTTGGACAAGAAATTCACCAATTTCCTGTTACAGATGTAGCATATGTTCTTGTTGAAAAAAAATAACATACTTTGGCTTATACTCATTCTTATAGTATTGGCGCCGTCTCTTTATGGAATTTTCCACCAAGGATTTTTTGTGAGTGATGATGGGAATTGGATGGTTATTCGATTCTCAGCATTTTACCAATCACTTCGCGAAGGACAATTTCCGGTAAGATTTCTTACAAGATTAAACAATGGTTATGGGTATCCAGTCTCAAATTTTCTTTATCCTGGATTTCTATATTTAGGAGTCCCTTTTAAGGTTATCGGATTAAATTCACTCGAAGTCATTAAATTATTAATGGCCATTTTCATGGGATCGGGAATAATTTTTTCATTTTTGTGGCTAAGAAAGTTTTTCGATTCCTATTCATCTTTCATCGGGGCTTTCGTTTATACATATCTCCCATACCATTTGTATAATTTATACACGAGGGGCTCTGTCGGGGAGCTAATGAGCCTCGGAGTTCTCCCATTTGTTCTTTGGTCAATAGAGAAAAAGTCGCATATACTTACGAGCATAGGAATTTTCTTGATTTTGGTTTCCCACAACACTCTTGCTGTACTTTTTCTTATTTTAATTGGACTTTATATTTTGGTGAGAAGGGTAACTCGTTTGGCTATTTTTCCTATTGTAACAGGATTTTTACTCTCTTCATTCTTTACAATCCCAGCAGTATATGATTTAAGATTTACTAAGTTTACAGATACTGAAGTTTCCAATCCTCTAGATCATTTTGCCAAATTACCACTCATAGGATTTATTTGTTTGGCAATGCTTTTTTTATCTGGTGTAAGTTTTTTGGGATCAAAAGCGAGAAAGCACGGCTCTGTAGCCAAAAACCTTGAATACTTATTTTTTGTCCTTCTTGTTGTTTCGATAATTCTCTCAGGGTCAATTAGCTTAGTTTTTTGGAAAGTTTTTCCTGCTTCATGGATTCAATTTCCTTTTAGATTTTTATCAATTTCAGTAATAAGTACCGCCTTTTTGAGTGCATATGTTATGTATCACTTTATTCCAAGACTTCGTCTTTTTGTAGGGGTATGTATTCTTGTAATCACTTTGTCATTTTCACTTGGATTTCTTTTCCCTCATGGTTATGACAAAAATGAAATTGGATTTTATGATACAAATGAATCTCTCACTACGACTCATGATGAATATATGCCAAAAACAGTAAAAAATCCTATGCAGATAAAACTTGCAAATATTGTTGAAGTTGTAAACGGAGAAATGTTAGTCGAGGATATTAAGAGCGATTCAAATCAAGTTAATTTTAAAGTTCTTGCAAAAACCAATGGGGTCATGAAGATAAATAGAGTATATTTCCCTGGTTGGAATGTAAACATTGACAATGGCAGGGAAATTATTCCCTACACAAAAGATGATGGATTTATGTATATAGCGATTTTAAGAGGAAGTCATACTGTTAATGCTACATTTTCAGAAACACCTGTTCGTTCTATTGCAGACGCACTCTTGCTGGCAGGAGTTTTTCTTCTTCTATTACCTTTAGGAAGAGCTCTGTATTATAAAATTATTAAATGAAAATAATACACTATCTATTTTGTGTTTTGTTATCTGCAGTCATTTTGTTGATTGTGGTTTTGCCTCTTTTTCAGAATTCATATTTTCCGATGCATGATGACACTCAGCCCACCAGAATATATCTGATGGCACAAGCTCTTGAAGATGGTCAATTTCCAGTTCGATGGGTTCAATACTTAGGATATGGATATGGATATCCAATTTTTAATTTTTACGCTCCTTTACCATATTATGTTGGGTCAATACCAATTTTATTAGGTTTTGATGCAGTCGATTCGGCTAAAATTCTGTTTGGGCTTGTAACTGCTGGTGCATTTATAACAATGTTTTTTCTTCTTAAACATTTTGTTAAAACAGGTGCAGCTATTGCTGGAGCCACTGTTTATTTACTTTTCCCGTATCATGCAGTTAATACATACGTCAGGGGTGCATTGAGTGAACAGTTTGGATACTTGTTAATTCCTCTCGTGATACTGTTCTACGTTAAAATGTTTGAAGGAAAAAGTAATTCAAAAAAATGGGTCACTTTTTTCTCAATTTTTTTAAGTGTTTTAGTAATTTCTCATAATTTATCTGCGCTAATGGCTGCAATTGTTTTTTTGCCTCTTGTTATTGTCCATTTTACCTTTAGCAAAAAGAAAGTTTTACATCTGAAATATTTATTTATATCACTATTGCTTACATTCGGCCTCGGCGCTTTTTATATTTTACCTGTTATATTCGAATCATCTTTCACGAATGTAAGTTCGCAAGTTGGGGGTGGGGCAGATTTTAAGGATCACTTTGTGTGTTTTGAACAGTTTTGGAATAGTAGCTGGGGTTTTGGAGGGTCTGCCCCTGGGTGTCTTGATGGACTCAGCTTCAAGCTTGGAAAATCTAATATTGTATTTGGACTTGTTTCATTACTATTCATATTGGCCACTATTATATGGAAAAAAGCGAAACAAAGACTCAGTTTTGAATTAATTATTCCTTTGTGGGTGATCGCTTTTTCTATGTTTTTAATGCTCCAGATTTCTGATGTATTCTGGAATACCATCCCGCTCTTAAAATTCATTCAATACCCATGGAGATTTCTTGCTTTTGCAGGACTAGGAATTTCGTTTTTAATTGGTGCCGCATTACATTCAATTGATAGGGTATTTGAGAAAAAATTTGTAACTTTTGCTGCTGCGTTAATAGTAATTGTTGTTACGATAGCAGATAATAGTACGCTATTTTCTCCTCAAGCATCTTTAATAAAGGATGTTTCTCGGTATACTTCACCGGACTCAATAGAGTATGAAATATCAAAGATTTCAGATGAGTATATGCCTAAAAATTTCAAAAAACCTCGAAATCTACAAGATATTCCAAACAAATATTTTCTTTCTAAAAATGCTAAAGTTTTTATAACAAAAGAGAATGCGAGCTCAAAAAAAATTAGTGCATATATTAAGACAAATCAGAAGGAAGAAATTGCTGTTAGAATCGCGCCTTACCCGGCATGGGAGTATTATTTAGATGGGAAAAAGACACAACTGAAGAACCTGAACAATGGTATTTTAATACATGTTCCACCGGGGGAACATAATGTTGTGCTTAAATTTAACCAAACCTTGATTGAAAAAGCTGGTAATATAGTAAGTCTTTTCACCATTCTTATACTTGGAGCTGTTATAATATTTAAAAGAATCTATGGCAAAAAAAATATCTGAACTGTCTGTATTTTTTCCTTTTTGGAATGAGGAAGAAAATATTGTATCTGTTGTTGAGCAGGCAATCTCTATAGCTAAGAAAAGTGCTTCTAAGTATGAGATCGTTATGGTTGATGATGGCTCTTCTGATTCGACTTTTGAGAAAGCCGAATCCCTTTCTAAAAAGTATCCAAATCTACGTGTTATTTCTCACTCTCCGAATAGGGGGTATGGTGCGGCACTGAAATCAGGCTTTGAATCAGCAAAATATAAGTATGTTGTTTTCACCGATGGTGATGGTCAGTTTGATTTTGCTGAAGTTACAAAATTTATCGATAAAATTGAATCATGCGACATTGTTATTGGATATAGAAAAAAAAGGAAAGACCAGTTTGTAAGACATCTGCTTATGTACATGCTTAAGGTTTGGGATTTTATATTTTTTAGATTTTATTACAAAGATATTGATTGCGGATTTAAAATGTTTAAAAAAGATGCCCTTGATTCAATAATGCCCTTGCGGTCTGAAGGAGCGATGATAACAACAGAAATCTTGGCCAAAGCTAAAAGAAAAAAGCTGAAGATAAAACAAGTCGAAGTTACTCACTATCCTCGAAAGTTTGGGTCCCCAACAGGAGCCAATCTTCCAGTAATTGTAAGGGCAGTTCTGGAAAGTTTCATGTTATGGTTCGATATTCACAATGGAAGAGTTTAATATTCATTTTGTTGCCAAGCAGTCAGTAAGGGGCATAGCAGCTCTTATTTCTCGAACATTTCTTATTCAAGTTCTTGGAGTTGTAACAAGTATTATTCTTACTATTTTTCTGACACCGGAAATTTTCGGAGTATATTTTGTTGTTGCATCAATAATTGTTTTTTTAAATTACTTTCAAGATATTGGTCTTGCTGCATCACTAATTCAAAAAAAAGAAGAACTTACAAAGGAAGATTTACAGACAACGTTTACAGTTCAAGAATTTTTAGTGCTGCTGCTTGTTATTCCAAGTCTTATTTTTTCAAAACAAATTGCAGCGTTCTACAAGCTTGATAATGATGGATGGATGCTGCTTGTTGCTCTTCTTGTGTCATTTTTCCTTTCATCACTCAGAACGATACCAACAGTTTTACTTGAAAGAAATTTAAATTTTAAAAAACTCGTTCTCCCACAAATAGTAGAAAGTGTTCTATATAACATTTGCCTTATTACTTTTGCAATTATGGGACTTGGTGTAAAAAGTTTTACTATCGCAATTTTAGTAAGAAGCATATCGGGGCTTATTGTTCTGTATTGTATTCAAAGATGGCCGATTGGGATTTCATTTCATAAGCATGTTTTTAAAAAACTTGTTACATTTGGAATTCCATTTCAAACACATTCGATTCTTGCTCTTGTTAAGGACGACCTTTTGACTATCTACCTTGGGAAAGTATTGTCTTTTCAACAGATGGGTTACGTTGGTTTTGCACAAAGATATGCATTTCTTCCATTAAGACTTATTATGGATAATGTTATCAAGGTAACATTTCCTTCTTTCTCAAGACTTCAGGATGACCGAGAGGGCTTGAGGATCGGGGTGGAAAAGTCATTAT
Source organism: uncultured Gammaproteobacteria bacterium (assembly GCA_964519355.1). GTDB lineage: Bacteria > Patescibacteriota > Microgenomatia > Levybacterales > GWA1-39-11 > CAZBEA01. The sequence continues at coordinate 33,358 of CAZFJW010000004.1, forward strand.
TTCTTATTTCTACTTGCCTTTTCCCAACAGTTGTAGGGATGGCTATGCTTTCTAAATTCTTGATTGAGATTTTTCCTGCATATCAAAAATGGGAACCTGCGCTCATATCATTGTACTTTTTTGCACTAAATACGATTTTTTCCTCTTTATCTACTCCACTAACAAATTTCTTAAATGCAATCGGAAAGGTAAAAATTACTTTATATTTTATGACATTTTGGACAGCAGCAACATGGATTTTAACATTTATTC
>CAZFJW010000005.1:0-26668 GCA_964519355.1 uncultured Gammaproteobacteria bacterium
ACTTTATATTTTATGACATTTTGGACAGCAGCAACATGGATTTTAACATTTATTCTTATACGTAAAATTGGTTACAATGGAGTTGCAATTGGTTCATTCCTAGTTTCAATTTCTTCGATATTTGTGATAGTCATAGCCAAAAGATATCTCAAGTTTTCAATTATTCGTCCAGTTATGCCTCAGATCATTGCAACTCTTACAATGTTTCTATTTCTAATAATTACGAGAGAAAGTGTTGTCCAAAATCTTTTTTCACTTCTTTTGGAAGTATTTCTTGCAGGGATAATATATTTTGGAATACTATTCCTTCTTGCTCAATCTGAAATAATAAGTACTGCTAGATTCATAAGATCTGTCGTTAAAAAATGACAAAATTATCAGTTGTTATCTCAGCATATAATGCTGAATTAAAAATAAAGGAAACACTTTCTGCTGTAAGTGATTTTGCTGATGAGATAGTATTTATTAACAACTCATCGACTGACAATACTCGAGAAATAGCTGCAAAATATACAAAAAAAATCTTTGATAGGCCAAATAACCCAATGTTAAATGTAAATAAAAACTTTGGGTTTGATCAGGCACAAGGAGAATGGATATTAAATTTAGATCATGATGAAGTAATTACACCAGAACTTAAAGCGGAGATACTGTCTACAATTTCCTTAAAAGAAAGCATGACTGGGTATTTTATCCCTCGTAAAAATATAATCTTTGGAAAGTGGATAGCTCATACTGGATGGTACCCCGATTATCAGTTAAGGCTATTCAGGAGGGGGAAGGGCAGATTCGAAGAAAAACATGTCCATGAATTCCTAAAACTTGAAGGAGAAATTGGTCATCTTGAGAATCCCATGATCCACTATAACTATGAAACTATTACTCAATTTTTACTTAAAATGACTAATATTTATACGCCTTCAGAAGCTGAAAATCTTATAAAGTCTGGTTATAGATTTAAGCCTTATGATGTGATAAGAATGCCATTCCAAGAATTCCTAAGCCGCTTTTTTGCAAGACAAGGTTATAGAGACGGACTTCATGGCTTGGCAATCTCATTACTAATGGCTTTTTATCATCTGATCGTATTTATGAGAGTTTGGGAATTTGAAAAATATAAAGATCCAGATGTTGACTCGCTTCATCTTCTTGTCGATGAATCAAAGAAAACTGGTAAGGAATTAAGGCACTGGGTTGTGGCTTCTCAAAATGAACAGGAAAAAAGTACTATTAAAAAATACATAAGAAAAGCCAGGAGTCGGATTAAACTATGAAAAAAATTTACATTTCAATTTTGCATTTCAATACACCAAAAGAAACAAATGAATGTTTAAAATCTTTATCTAAAATAAATAAAGAGGGTATGGATATAAAAGTAGTTGTAATAGACAATGCGTCAAGAGAAAAATATACACTTCCAAAAGAATCTTCGTCAAATGTTAGTCTTATTCGTAGTGAAGTGAATTTGGGCTTTGCTGGAGGACACAATAAGGGCATTCAGTACGGTCTTTCAAATGGTGCAGAATTTATCTTAATTCTTAACAACGATACTATACTTGAAAAGAACTTTCTAAAAGAGCTTTTATTACCCATGAATGATGAAAAAGTTGGTGTAACAGTTCCTAAGATTTACTTTACAAAAGGTCACGAATATCACAAGGAAAGATATTCTAACTCTGATATGGGTAAAATTTTTTGGTATGCAGGTGGAATTATAGATTGGCAAAATGTTATTAGCTCTCATCGTGGAGTTGATGAGGTAGATAAAGGACAGTATGACAAACTTGAGTCAACCGAATTCGCAACAGGAGCATGCTTGCTAATAAAAAGAGATGTTTTGGAAAAAACAAAAGGCTTTGATGAACGCTACTTTTTATATTATGAGGACGGGGATCTAAATATGAAGATAAAAAATCTTGGTTATAAAATTTTATATGTTCCAAAAAGTGTTGTTTGGCACAATAATGCAGGTTCTTCTGGATCGGGATCCACATTGCAAGACTATTACATATCAAGAAACAGACTGTTATTTGGAATGTCATATGCTCCTTTACGGGCAAGGGTTGCGCTTATTCGTGAATCATTAAGAATTCTTGTGAACGGGAGAAAATGGCAAAAGATAGGTGTAAGAGACTACTACCTTAAAAGATTTGGTAGAGGAACATTTGTTCCAGGATCTTCATGAAGAAATTAATATTCTCTTCTAATTCAATTCCTATAATTACAATTGTATTGTTTTCATTTTTTGCTCTTCTGGCTATGTTCCATAATGGAATTCCCCTAACACATGATGGACAGGACCACCTTGCAAGAATTGCAAATTTTTATGCGTCTCTTTCTGAGGGGATTGTAATTCCTCGATGGGCTGGTAATTTAAATTGGGGATATGGACACCCAGTTATGATGTTTTTGTATCCACTGCCATCGTATATGGCATCTTTCTTTCATTTTTTAGGCTTTGATATATCAAATTCTTTCAAGCTAGTTTTTGCTTTTTCATTCATAGCAAGTTCCTTTGCAATGTATTATTGGCTTCGCACTTTTTCGGGAATTTACCCAGCACTTTTAGGAGCAATATTCTATATATACCTGCCTTATCGATTCGTAGATATGTACGTTCGAGGCGCTATAGGTGAGCATGTATCGTTTATTTTCCCGCCTCTTATTTGCTATTTTTTTGTGAAATCAAATTTAAAAGGAAATTTTTGGAGCTTTATAGGTATTGTTTTATCTTCGGCTGGACTTATATTGGCTCATAATGCAATAAGCATAATGTTTTTTCCAATAATTATTTTTTATGGATTATTAAGTAGTTTGAGGCATAAAGATGTAATGCTTGCAGGCAAACAAATTGCAAGTATCGGTTATGGTGCGTTGCTTAGTGCTTTTTTCTGGGTACCGGCTTTTCTTGAAGGAAAATATACACTTCGCGATATTGTAACCGGATCTGAGGAATATTCACATCGATTCACTAATCTGAAATCCCTTTTGTATGGAGATTGGAATTATGGTATTACCGGTCAATTTTCGACTCAAATTGGTCTTGTTGGTTTGACTGTTTTGGTAATCGGGCTATTCTTCCTGTTTAAAAGACATAGTGCGCAGCGGAAAAGTCTTATCTTCTGGTATGGAGTATTTGTTGTATCGATTTTTTTGATGCTTCCAATTTCTAAACCTATCTATGAAATCTTTACAATTTTACAAAAATTTCAGTTTCCTTGGAGATTTTTATCTGTGACGGTATTTTCAGTAAGCGTTATTTCTGCAATAACATTTTCATATTTTTCAAAAAAGAATCAAAAAATAATTGTATCAATTTTTCTTGTGACTTTATTGATAGTGAGCCTGCCTTATATGAAGGCAAAGGGATATCTTGAAAAGGATGACGTATTTTACAGTGCTACTTATAATGGCACAACAGATACAGGTGAAAGCGCACCTATTTGGTCGGTACGGTTTATGGAAAAAAGACCGAAACGGGTTGCAGAATTTATTGATGGATATGGTCAAATTTCTCCAAAAATAAGAAAAACAACTATTCATACTTATGAAATTCAATCAAAAACTAATTCTAAAATCTTGGAAAATACTCTGTACTTCCCTGGTTGGAATGTTTATGTTGATGGTAAAAAAGTACCAATTGAATTTCAAGACCAGAATCATCGGGGATTGATAACTTTTCCTCTCACAAGTGGCAATCATAAAATTGATATAATTTTCCAAGATACAAAAGTTAGACTTGTTTCAAACTTAATATCTTCTGTATATTTTTTACTGCTGATGTTGTTTTCTGTTCTCAAACTAGTTAAACGTTCTACAAAAAAATCATGAAACACTTTTCAATTCAAAAATTTTTTATTGTTTGCATGATTCTTTTTATGTTAAAGCCTGTGGCTATTATTTATGAAAGAAAAGACGTATTTTTTAATAACAATTATTGGCAGAGTTATTCTTCATACAAATTTAGTTATGAAAATTCTCAATACGTCAAAAAGAAAAATCCTCAGATAATTCCGGATGAAGTATTTGAATCTTATGCTGGTGGTGCTTTTTTAAAGGGGCTGAATCCTATCCTTATTACTCATGACCATCCACCACTTCGGAGATATATTGTTTCTTTGTCAATTCTTTTGTTTCAAAATGAAAGCCTAATAGTTATACCGTTTTTTTTCTCTTCATTTATTGGCTTATACCTTGTTGCTCGAAGATGTATTGAGAATAACATTTTAGCAATGATACCAATTGTCATTGTACTAAATGAGTCATTATTTTTAGGAAAGTTAAGATTTACTCCTCTTCCTGAGATTTTTCAATTCACTTTCATTATATTTTCGATATATTTTTTTATGAAGGGAATTTCATCAAAGAAGCCAATTAAAAATTTTATTTTTACATCAATTTTCTTAGGAGGAGTTATTGCGACAAGAGTTTTTGCTTTAGGAGGAGTGTTGGTTTTTTCCTTTATCGCAGCACTTTTCGTATTTGAAAGAGGAAAAATAATACCGTTCGTGTTGACTTTGCCACTTAGTTTGATAGTTCTTGCTGCGTCGTACTTTAGAACAATAATGCTTGGAGCCTCAATTTTAGATGTTTTTGGTATACAAAAATATATACTTGCTTATCATAAGTCGAAATTTATTCTTCCCTTTTCTTTTTGGGATTTATTACTTTTTAACAGGTGGCATACATGGTGGGATGGAAATAAAATAATACGCGATTCTAATTGGACTATCTTTTGGCCAGTCAGTTTTTTTTCTGCCGCCTATTTAATAGGAAGAAATCTTTTCAAAAAAATTGAATTTACTAAGTATGAAGCAGTACTTATTTTTTGGCTTGGTTTTTACATGATATTTCTTTCAGTAGGCTACACATCTTCACGATACTTTATGCCGATATTGCCTTTCCTGTACATTCTTTGCGTATCACTTATTTGTAAAAAAGTGCCTAATAAAAAAATATCGTGAATATTTTAAAAAAAACATCGTTTGGATTGTTTCTAATAATTCTTGTTTCGGGCATTTTTTCATCTCAATATTTTTTGCAAAAAAAAGTACCGTTCCCATCTCGGTATCTTGTATCACATTTTAGTCCTTGGAATGCGTATCCCGAATATGGAATCCCAGTTAAAAACAATGCTATGCCTGATGTGATAGGGCAGATATATCCCTGGAAAAAATTTACTATCGATTCTTGGAAAAGAGGAGATGTTCCATTGTGGAATCCGTATACGTTTTCTGGCACGCCACATTTGGCAAACTATCAATCTCAAGTTTTTTCACCTACCAACTTAATTTATTTCCTGCTTCCTTTTCTTGATGCTTGGAGCATTCAAATTCTGTTACAACCATTTCTTGCAGGTATTTTTATGTATTTATATGCCAGAAAGTTGAATATTAGCGTTGGTGGGGCGGCTATATCGGCATTATCCTTTATGTTTTGTGGATTTATTACGACTTGGATGGCTTATGGAACACTCGCTTATGCAATTTTGTTTTTACCACTTTGCCTATATGCAATAGAGTCTTTTTTGAGCACAAAAAGTTCCAAGTATTTAATTATTCTTTCACTAGGTATAACTTTTTCATTTTTTTCAGGCCATTTTCAAACAAGCCTTTATCTATTTGGAGCGGTAGTATTTTATGTCATTTGGGAGTTGCTATATTCAAGGGACATAAAAAGCTTTTTGCTGTTCATGGTCAGTTCAGTTTCGGGGCTACTAATGGCTATGATTCAAATTTTACCTTCACTTGAGTTTTATCATAATTCAGTCAGAGAAGGAATATTTCAGAAGATGGAAGTGATACCTTGGAAGTATTTTCTAACAAGAATTGCTCCCGATTTTTTTGGTAATCCTGTAACTCGAAATGATTGGTTCGGTCATTATGCTGAGTGGAGTTCGTATTCGGGCATTGTTCCTTTGTTGATTTCGCCATTCGTGTTTTTAAAAAGAATTAATAGAAAAATTGGATTCTTTGTAGTTTTATTTATAATTTCAATTCTTCTGTCGCACGACTCATTCTTAGTGGACCTTGTTATATGGTTAAGAATTCCTGTGCTTTCAACAAGTGCAGCAAGTAGAATTATTGTACTTTCAAGTTTTTCAATTGCAGTGCTCGCAGGGTTTGGATTTGACAGGATTAATGAAAATTTTAAAATAAAAAAAATAATTCCATCTCTTTTGGTTCCAATTATTTTTGTAATTCTACTTTGGACTGCTGTATTTTTTGGAAATTTGGGAATAGACAAAACAGTTGTTGCACGGAATAATTCGATTCTTCCCACCGGGCTTTCCGGGTTATTTATAGGTTTTATAATATCCCGAATTATTTTTCGTAATAAAATTTTGAAAAATTTTGCTATGTACGGACTCCTATTCCTTGTTACCTTTGAGATGCTTCGGTTTGCACTAAAATGGATGCCATTTGAGGAAAGGAAGTATGTTTATCCTGAAGTTGAGACTGTACAAGAATACAAAAAACTTTCTTCTGAAAAAAGATTTTATCTGGATACACATGCTGAAAATGCAGTGATGTACGGTCTTCCAATCACCGATGGATATGATCCTTTGTATATTGGGCGGTATGGTGAGTTTGTGAGATTCATCGATAGCGGAAAATTGGAAAATGGTGAAAGATCTTTGGTTCTTTTTCCAAAAAAAGGAAAATATTCAAAAAAAGCCATAAACCTACTAGGTGTCAAGTATATTGCATATAGAGTTTCCGACGGAAGAGCGCCGTGGGCTTTTCCATACTGGGAATATCCCGAAAATCAGCTGAAAGAAATCTTTTCAGATGGAAAATACACAATATTTGAAAATAACCATGCGTTACCTCGTGCTTACATGGTTTATAACACATCTTTAGAAAGTGATAAAGAAAAAATATTATCAAATCTATTTAATGATAAATTTAACGGATCAAGCTCGGCAATTGTAGAAGAGAATTTGGGGACATTAAGTGGAATCGGAGAAGCCCAGTACATTTCGAAAATCTCTAAATATTCAGGAAATAATGTTGACGTTATGGTTCAGACACCTCAGAATGGCCTTCTTGTTTTGAGTGATGTGTTTTATCCTGGCTGGAAAGCATATGTTGATGGGCAAAAAACCAGTGTTAAACGAGTTAATTACATATTCAGGGGTGTTGTTGTGCCTGAGGGTAAGCATACAATTCAATTTAAGTATGAGCCGGAAAGCTTTAGAAATGGATTGTTGATAAGTATGATGGGGATATTTGGACTTATGACCTTGGTTATAATAGTAATACACTATGAAAAAAAAGGAAAATAATTTAGTAACTGTTGTGATTTTGTCTGCAAATGAGGGCGATGTTATTTCTAAAGCTATTTCTTCTGGGTTTTTACTAACAAATAATATTATCGTTGTTGACTCATATTCTACAGACGACACTGTAAAAATTGCAAAAAAGATGCTTGCAAAGGTGATTGTTCATAAATTCAAAGATTTTGCAGATCAAAGAAATTTTGCACTTGAGCAGATAAAGACACCTTGGGTTTTTTATCTTGACTCTGATGAAGTTATGACGCAAGAGCTTGTCGATGAAATAGACAGTATCATAGGCCAGAACGCTAATGCGTATGGGGGCTATTTTGTTGGACGTGATACGTATTATTTTGGTAAGAATTGGAATATGCGTGATCATGTACAGAGATTTTTTAGAAGAGAATTTTTGAAAAAATGGGAAGGCGTTGTGCACGAAACACCAATTATAAATGGAGAATTTGGATATCTAGAAAATTCATTGAGACATTATACTCATCGGAGTCTTTCCCAAATGGTTCAAAAAACAAATTCCTGGTCAGTGCATGAGGCGCAATTAAGATTTGAAACTGGTCATCCAGCAATGAATCCTTTTCGATTTATAAGAGTGATAGCAACAGGTTTTTTTAGGTCTTACATAAAAGACAAGGGGTATAGAAATGGAACCTACGGGATTATAGAGAGCATGTATCAAGCATTTTCAATGTTTATTACATATGCCAAGCTTTGGGAGATGCAGGAGTTAACTAAAAGGGAAAAAGAGAGAAGAGTAGAAGACTATTGAGTCTAGCCTCATTTTTTAAGCTGAGTTGTTTTAGATAGTCCTAGCCAAGCCTTTATTTCTCCAAATGTGAGTGGTTTTTTACAGAACTTAAAAAGATACACAAGTTCAATTATTCCAAGGGTGTTGATTAAAAGTATTACAGCTAAAAATGCAATAAACCAATTTTTTTGTTCGTACTTCGCTGCACGCCACAACGCAACTCCTTTCCAGAATAATGTCCAAATTCCTACTGTGAAGATCAACATTCCAAAGACAAAATTATTTTGTGGAGCCATCATCTGATCCATCTCATAAATCTATCACAGATACTATGTAGAATCAAGACCTGCTACAATAGTACATATGAAAATTGGAATTTTTGATCCATATTTGGATGATTTAGGTGGTGGTGAGAAGTATATGATGTCTATAGCCGAATGCTTGTCTTTGCATCATGAAGTTGCAGTTTTTTGGGATGACACATCAGTTAAAGAACGTCTTGCAGAGCGTTTTTCTCTTAATTTAAAGGAAATAAAATTTATAAAAAATATCTTTTCATCAAATACTGCTACTTTTAAAAGAATTGTTGAATCATCTAAATTCGATCTGATAATAATACTTTCAGACGGAAGTGTGCCTATATTGCTATCACGAACATTTCTTCATATTCAACAGCCTCTTTCTAATGTAAATCTCAAACTTATTGACAGAATCAAGCTTAAAAAAATTAAGGGTATCTTTTGCAATTCTGAATATACAAAAAAATATATAGACAGAGAATTTAAAATAAATTCAAAAATTCTCTATCCACCTATTGTCTTAAAGCCTAAAAATATCAAAAAGGAGAATATTATTTTGCATGTCGGAAGATTCAGAGTTCAAGTGCAAGACGAGAGTCCAAAAGATTTTAAGAAGCAATTTTTAATGGTAGAGGCTTTTTCAAGCTTTATGGAGACCTATGCACTAAAAGATTGGAAGCTTGTTATGTGTATTAGTGTGAAAAAAGAAGATGAAGAAATCTTTAAAGTTTTGAAGGAAAAAGCAAAAAAGTATCCAATTGAGTTTGCACTAAATAAATCAAATGATCAATTATGGGAATATTATTCAAAAGCCAAAATATACTGGCATGCGTCCGGATTTGGGGAAGATTTGGATAAAAAGCCTGAGTTAGCTGAACACTTTGGGATTTCAACTGTTGAAGCAATGGGAGCGGGAGTTGTTCCAGTTGTCGTTAATGCAGGGGGGCAAAGGGAGATTGTAAGAAATGATAAGGATGGGTATCTTTGGAATTCGATTGAGGAACTTCAGTCTCAGACTTTAAATCTCATTCGTAACTCTAACATTCTTGAAAAAATGAGTAAAAGTTCAATTGAGAGAGCAAATTATTTTAAGTCTCTTAACTTTTGTAAAACATTAGAAAATATTCTAGGACTTACATGAAAGCATTTTTTAAAAAAAATGGTGGGATTCTTTTTGTTTTTACTGTAATTCTATTTTTTAACTCTCCAGTTTTTTTTAAAAATTTTATTCCAGCACCTCTTGACGCAATGGTGGGATTGTATCATCCCTTTAGAGACTATTATTCTGGTACAAATCCCAACGGAATTCCATTTAAAAACTTTTTAATTACGGATCCTGTAAGACAACTAATTGTATGGAAGTATCTGGTTGTTGAAGGTTTTAGGGACCTGAGTCTACCATTGTGGAATCCCTATGAAATGGGAGGAAAACCCTTACTTGGAAATTTTCAATCTGGAGTTTTCTATCCGGTAAATTTATTATTTTTTGTTTTCGATTTTAAGACTGCATGGGCATTGTTTATAATCTTCAGTCAACTTATCGGGGCATTTTTTATGTATGCATATTTGCGTATTTTGGAAAAATCACATTCAGCTAGGATTTTTGGGGCAATTACCTTTGTATTCTCAGGGTTTTTAATTGCGTGGTATGAGTGGGGTAGTGTTGCTCACGCATTTTTATGGCTTCCGTTTTGTCTTTATCTTTGTGAGAAAATAGAAAAAGAACGTAATAACTCAAAAAGCCTCGTTGTAAAATATGGTTTATTCTTAGGTGCAGGTTTTGCTTTTTCTCTTTTTGCTGGTCATCCTCAGACCACGTTATATCTTATTATTTTAACGTTTCTCTATTTTCTACTTGTTACTAAACTTTCTTGGCGATTAAAATTCACTGCTATTGCTAGTTCAGTTGTTATTTTTTCTGTTGTTTCTTTTGTACAGATTTATCAAGGATTGTTTTTTATGGCTAATTCCCTGAGAGGATTGGACCAAATTTACACCCGTGTTGAAGGCTGGTTTGTACCGTATCAAAATATTATTCAATTTATTGCGCCTGACTTTTTTGGAAATCCCTCGACATTAAATTATTGGGGGGTTTTTAATTATGCAGAATTTGTTGGATATATAGGGATTCCCGCTATGGTCTTTATAGTATTTTCGTTATTTACCAATTTTAATAGGAGACAAATATTTTTTGGGATCTCAACTCTTGTTTGTTTGCTTTTTGTTACAAAAAATCCTCTTTCTGAAATTCCATACGCTCTTTCTCTTCCTGTAATATCAAGTATGCAGCCAACGCGTTTGATTGGAATAATTTCTTTTTGTTTGGTTATGCTATCAGTTTATGGATTTGACAATTATGTTTATTTAAAAAAATCAAAGTCAATTATATTTAGTCTGCTAATTCTAAGTGCAATTTTTATAGCACTTTGGTTAACCACTCTTGTGAACCTTTTTGGACTTAAAGTAGAAAATCTGGAAGTTTCAAAAAGAAATTTGATATTGCCTTTATTACTCTTCACATCAACTGGATCTATTTTGTTGATTTATTCTTGTATATCTTTTGTCAAAAAAAATGCTGCAGCAAGAGCCTTATTGGTAATAGTACTTATTCTTATCTCAACATTTGACTTAGTACGATTCGCCCAAAAATTTACCCCTTTTACTCCTCGGGAATATTTTTATCCAGAAACCACAGTCATCTCATATTTACAAAATAATATTGAAAATTATCGTATCATGAGCGTAGATGATAGAATTCTCGCTCCAAACATAGCAACGCTTTATAAATTGCAAAGTGTATCCGGATATGACCCGCTATACCTGAAAAACTTCGCTGAATTAATTGTTGCTTCTGAAAGAGGTGAACCTAATATTACATTACCATACGGTTTTAATAGAATTATTTCACCTAAAAAATATGATTCGCCAATCATCGATTTATTGGGAGTCAAATATATACTTTCAATGAATCCAATTTCATCCCCCAATTTAAAAGAAGTTTATAGAGAAGGAAATACAATTGTTTATGGCAATAGCAAAGTTCTTGAAAGAGCCTTTTTTGTGGAAAAGGTCTTAGAACAACCCGATAAGAATTCGGTTTTGAAGAAACTGTTTACCACCGACCTTAGAAAAAATGCCTTAGTTGTTTCTGGCGATTTAGAGATTGATATGATACCCTTAACCCAAGGGCGCATAATAAAAAATGAGTATTTGCCAAATGGATCATCTAAATTAGTTACGGAAAGTGTTGGTGATGGATTTTTGGTTGTTAGTGATTCATATTATCCCTTAATTGCTGCGTATATTGATGGCAAGAAAACAAAGATATATGAGACAGACTATGCTTTGCGTGGATTGTATATTCCGAAAGGAAAACATATGATTGAGTTTAAAACGAGACTTTTTTAATATGAAAAAAATTTTATTGGTTATCCCGAACTATAATGGTTTTGCACTAATCTCAAAGAATATTCCAACAATTGCAGACATATTTAAAAAACGTAGTGATGTTGAAATTATTATCGTTGATGATGCTTCAAGGAAAGAAGAGGTATTAAATCTTGAGAATTTCCTTGCTCAAAATACTTTTCCTATTCCCGTCGGGTTGATCAAACATTCAGTAAATCAAGGGTTCTCTTCAGCTGTTGATACTGGAGCTTTTTCTAAAGAATCTGACTACATTTTTTTCTTAAATTCTGATGCAGTGCCTGAGAATGATTTTCTTGATATACTTCTGGCCCATTTTGAAAAAAACCCAAAACTTTTCGCTGTCGGATGCATGGATAAAAGTATTGAGCCTGAGGGCGTTGTTCTTCGAGGGAGAGGAATTGCTTCATGGGGAAGAGGAATGTTAATTCACGCCAAAGGCGATGTTGATCAGGGCAGTAATACATTTTGGGTTTCGGGAGGCAGTAGCATCGTTGATTCAAAAAAATTCAAGAAAATAGAGGGGTTCGATAGGATATTTAATCCATTCTACTGGGAAGATATTGATCTTTCTTATCGAGCTCAAAAAGCTGGATTCGAAATAATTTTTGAAAAAAAATGCATCGTTGAGCATAGACATGAAGAGGGTGCTATTAAAAAACATTATAAGAAAAAGAAAATAAATACGATTGCATACAGAAATCAATTTATTTTTTTATGGAAGAACATAACTGATAATTCACTTGTTATGTCTCACATTTTTTGGCTACCGTACTATTTTATAAAAGCAATATTCAGAATGGATACAGCATTTATTAAGGGTTTTTTCCTTGCCGTATTAAAATTTCCTGATATAATTGAAAAAAAAGAGAAGCAGAAAAAGTATTTTTTGCTTACTGATAAAGAAATTATTTTCAAAATATAATGAAGTTATCTATTATAGTTCCAGCGTTTAATGAAGAAAAGACAATTGGCGAAATGCTTTCAAAACTGGTCTCATTAAATATCGGATCAATAGATAAAGAAATTATTGTTGTAAATGATGGATCTACAGATTCAACAGGACAAATAATCGAAAAAATAAAAAAATACAATCAATCACTTATAGTAATTGATCATGTTAAAAATAAGGGAAAAGGAGCCGCTGTTAGAACCGGCTTTACGTCAGCAACAGGAGATATTCTTATAATTCAAGATGCTGATCTTGAATATAATCCAAATGATATTCCCAAAATTATAAAGCCAATTGTTGAGAAAAATGCCCGAGTAGTGTATGGCACGAGGCTAAAAATTAAGCCTATTCTTTTTGGCAAAAATAAAACTCCATTGTTGCTTCATTTTTTTGGAAATAAGTTTTTGAGCCTAGTTACCACGGCTCTTTATGGGTACCCTATTAGTGACATGGAGACGTGTTACAAGGCTTTTGAAAAAAATGTTATCAAGGGGATGCGACTGCGGTCTCGTTCATTTAATTTTGAACCTGAAATTACAGCTAAAATTCTAAAGAAAGGCATAAGAATTTTAGAAATTCCAATCAAGACCAAACCCAGAGGCTTTGACGAGGGCAAAAAGCTCAGAACATTTCATGATGGAGGAATAGCTCTTTGGACACTTTTAAAATACCGATTTAAAAATTAATATGATTCTCATCACATTTTCACGATAGTTATGAATATTACCTTGTCCACGGTTCTTCTTTTTGGTTTGAGTATTCCTTTTATTATGTCCTATCGAATTGGACCAGGAGATACTCCATATGCTCTATTTACATTTATATTCATTCTTTTACTTGGAGCTGTATTCCTGGATATGTTTGTAAAAAGAACGAGTCGATATTACACATTAAAAAATATAGTTTTTTGGACTACAATTCTTTCGACAGTAGGTGCAGGTTTTATATCTGCTATTATTGTAAGACATTTAACTCATCCGATTTTTCAAATTCATGACATAATTCTTCAGCTTGAAGCGGCAATCAGATTTCTTCTAGATGGGATTAATCCTTACAAGACTACATATTTTGGAACTTTCCTTGAGGCGTGGCACTATTCTGATACTCAAGTGAATCCAGCACTTTACCATTTTGTTATGGAGCCTTTTTATCTTCTTTTTTCAATTCCTTTTTACGCCGTTTCGATTAAAACAATCGGTTTTTTTGATGGAAGAATGCCTTTATTTTTCTTATTTTTTGTATTACTTTTCATGGCATCAAGACTCGTAAAGGATCAAGAAAGAAGACTGCAGTTTATTTCACTTCTCGCATTTAACCCAGCAACACTTTCATATACACTTGAAGGTAGATCTGATATTTTTCTTCTTACTTTTCTTTTTGCAGGACTTTATTTGTTGTGGAAGGAAAAAAAATTTCTCGCTGGAGTATTTATCGGGTTATCTTTCATGATTAAGCAATCTGTTTGGCCTTTTTTTCCTTTTTATTTTTGTTACATTTTCTTTAAAAACAAAAAAAACGTTAAAAAAACAATTCTAGATATTGCTCCATTCATGTTAACTTGTATTATAATTGCTTTGCCATTTGCGATTTGGGATTTTGGAGCCTACATAAATAGTACAATCCTTTATTTGTCTGGTAATACAGCTCACAGTTATCCAATTTCAGGTTACGGATTTGGTGTTTTGATGCATCAGATTGGAGTAATAAAAAGCCTTGACGATAAATTTCCTTTTACTATTTTTCAGGCACTATGCTGTATACCACTTTTAATAGGCTTTCTTAAATATCAATCAAAGAATAATTCAATTCGTGTAATTATTATTCTGTATGCACTTTTCCTTTGCGTATATTGGTATTTCTCAAGATATTTCAATAATAGCCACATAGGGTACATTTCAATGCTTGTTCTTGTCGGATATTTTTGGCCTGATAAAAAGGAGGAGAAAACTTAGTGTCTGGACATCACCACAATGTAACTCGGGGGTATGGCTTTTTAGAAGGTCATCTTGCCAGGAAGAGAGCAGGGCAGGCGAATTCACTAATACTTCAAAGTGCAAGAAAAGGCCGGGTTCTCGATATCGGGTGCGGCACATTCCCTCATTTTTTAATGAACACTGATTTTAAGGAAAAGTTTGGCATAGATTCTTCATTATCTGAAAAAGTAAAAGAGATCAAAGGTATCAAACTTCTAAAAACACATATTCAGAAAAAAAAACTCCCATTTGACGATAATTTCTTTGATGCTGTCGTTATGCTTGCTGTTTTTGAGCATATTGAATTTGAGAATATACTATTTTTACTAAAAGAAATAAAAAGGATACTAAAAAAGAATGGGCAATTTATCATTACCACACCAAGTCCTTTGGCAGTGTGGCCATTGTTGGCACTTTCACATACTGGATTCATTTCTAAAGTAGAAATTGAAGACCACAAGCACGCGTTAGAAAAGTCGTATATTACACAGGTTTTAATGGAGGCAGGGTTTAATAAAAAAAATACAAAAAGTGGTTATTTTGAGTTTGGAATGAACATGTGGTTTGATGTAAGAAAATGAGACGTAATTTTGTAATCCTGTTTTTTTCAATTGTAATTATTGGATTTATTTTACGCTTTTACAATTTAGATACCATTCCACATGGTCTTGATAGAGATGAAGCATTCCTTGGTTATAATGCATTTTCCCTTATTCATACTGGCCGGGATATGACTGGGAATCTTCTTCCGCTTCACCTCGAATCATTTTTATACACACCAGCTGGGTATTCGTATATTTCAACTCTGCCAGTTCTTTTGTTTGGTTTAAGTGCTTTTTCTACAAGGTTTGCATCAGCATTTTTTGGAGCGATTACTCCTTTATTTTTTCTCATGTTTTTGTTGGAATTGTTTAAAGGAGGCGAGAAAAAATATTTCAATACCTACCTTGCCAGTTTAGTGGGGGGGGTATTTATTATTTTTTCACCATGGAATATTTTATTATCAAGAACTGCTAGCGTTAGCACGATTGTTTCTTTTCTTATTGTTTTGGGTCTTTACCTATTTTTGAAGGCACGAAATGGTTCTAAATTTATCTTAGCTCTTTCGTATCTGTGTTTTTTTTCGTGTTTGTTTTTTTATATTGCACCATACAGCGTGCTCCCATTTCTTATTCCATTAATTATTTATTTTTCAGGAAAAGATTTTAAAAAATCAAAAATTATTCATGTGGTAGGATTAAGCATAATAGCAGGAGTGATTATCTTTACATTTCTTTCTCCAAAATTATCACTCAGGGCAAGGAGTCTGAGCATCACGAATTATCCAGAAGTTCAACTGAAGCTTGATCAACAGATACGCGAAGATGGAACACATAATTCTCATGTGCTCTTAACGAGAGTATTTCACAATAAAGCCGTAGCATATCCTGAAGAGTTTTTGAAAAATTATTTCTCTCATTTTTCTTACGATTTTCTATTTGATGGCCAATTTTATCCCAATAGATATATTTTTGTAGGTGCTCGGCTTTTATATTTTGTAGATATTTTGTTTTTGTTGACAGGTCTTATTTTTATTCTCAGAAATAGAATAAAAGCAGGATATTTTTTAATTGGGTGGGTTGCAATTATGCCTTTAGGAAGCGCAATGTCATCATATGACATTCCCAATATGCAAAGAATTCTTGTCATGTCTCTTCCAATTTCTGGTATATCTGCGATAGGGTTGTCTTACATCATCACTGCTCTAAAAGGTTGGAAGCGATTGGGGATATGTATTGTTTTGTCTGTAGTTTATCTATATTCAATAGTCTCATTTTTACATGCATATTATTTTCACTCTTCAATTTACATGCCTTGGTTAAGAAATGATGGATATCAATCTCTTGTCTACAAGATTAGTAGCTATCAGGATAACTTTAAAAAAATAGTTATTACCAATAGGGAATCAGCGCCTGCAATTTTCGTTTTGTTCTATGAAAAGTATCCCGCATCACTATATCAAAAGGAAGTAAGAAACAGTATTCTGCGTGATTTTGATAGAGTAAATTTTGGTAAATATGAATTTTCTACCGAAGAATGTCCGGCAAGGGAAACATTGATAGATGGTAAAAAATCCAGCACAGCAAGAAGAGACGTCCTTTATGTTAATTCTTCATTATGTGAGCCAACTGAGAATCTTCAAATTCTCGGTGTAGTTAAAAGGGCTGATGGTTCAGATGCATTTGAAATAGTAAAATTAGGAAATGAACCAAAAAATTAGTCTTAAAATAATTGTTAACAGACCATATATATTGTTGTTGGGAATTGTACTTGTAGCTTTTTTACTCAGATTTGTAAGACTTTCTTCTATTCCCGTCTCGTTATCTCATGACGAGGTTGCAATCGGTTATAATGCATGGTCAATACTTCAAACTGGAAGCGATGAATATGGTGTAAGATTTCCTTTGCTTTTCAAATCGTTCGATGATTACAAGCTGCCTGGGTATATATACCTTACAGCATTTTCAGAATTTGTATTTGGCTTAACACCCTTTGCTGTAAGATTTAGTTCTGCATTTTTTGGGACGCTTAGTATTGGAGTTCTATACTTTTTTGTAATGGAACTATTGCGAAAAACTCACAAAAACGATGCTTTTAAAGTTGCTCTCTTATGTGCTGCAGTTCTTGCATTTAGTCCATGGCACATTAATTTTTCCAGAGCTGCCTTCGAGTCAAATGTTAGTGCATTTTTTATTCTATCGAGCGCAGTCTTTTTATTAAAAGCCAGAAACAATCAGAGGTTCTTTTTTCTTTCTGCATTAGCTGGAGTTTTAGCATTGTATACGTATTATACTGCTCGTATTGTACTACCAATACTCTATTTAGTATTCGCGATTGTTTATTTTCAAGAAATTAAAAAATCCATAAAGAGTATTATTTTTGCATTTGCATTTGGGGTTATTTTACTTCTTCCTCTTATACCAAGAACACTGAATTCTGGTATGTCCAGAATCAATCAAGTTAGCATCTTTGAGGATAAATCACTGACAAATCCTTACTCAGAAGCGATAGTCAAAAACGGGAATTCTATTTTAGCCAGATCAGTATATAACCGACGGGTGGCCTATGCACAGCAATTTACTGACAATTATTTGAAAAACTTTGCACCTGATTTTTATTTTACTAATGGAACGGGGCCGATGGGGCTATTGTATCTTTGGGAAATTCCATTCTTTCTTTTGGGAATATACTCAATTGCTAAATTAAAATCAAAATCCAAATGGATTATTTTTGCATTCTATCTCTCTGTTCCTATTGTGGGCGGATTAACAGTGCAGCAGCCAAATGCCCTCAGAACTCTTCCGAATGTTTTTATGACATCTTTATTTACCGGAATTGGATTGTACTATTTTTGGGATAGGGTTAAGCGGAAAAAAACCATAGTAACTCTTGCTGTATTTATAGTTGCCCTATTTTTTATACGTTTTCTAGTGATGTATTTTGATTATCAAAAAATAAATCAAGCGGACAGGTGGGGAGATGGTCATTCGCAATTGGCATCTTACTTGCTTTTGAACCAGAGGTATTATGATAAAATTTACATTACTGGCGAGAAGTGGAGACCTTACACCTACCTGTTATTTTATACAAAGTATAATCCAAGTCAATACCAAAGTGATAAAGGATCGCGATATGGGTTTGGAAGTTATACATTTGGGAGAGCAATTTGGGACGAACCAGGTGGTATTGATTTGTCGACAGATGATTTAACAAAGTATGCAGATAGGAAAACACTGTTTATATTGAGCAGGAATGATCTGAATAGCCAAAATGAACTTATTAATACTCAAAAAAGACCATATAGACTAACTGTTATAAATAGTATTGATGGGAAGTTTGTTCGCGAAGTATTCTATGCAGTGAAGATTCAGTAGGTAGGTATGGAGTATTTATAAAATGAAAAAGATACTATACAAAAATAAAATAATTCTTGCGATTTTTCTACTTGCATTCATTTTAAGAATGTATCATTTGGGTACTCTCCCTCCGTCACTAACTTGGGACGAGGTTGCATGGGGGTACAATGGGTACAGTCTTGGTAGTGATTTAAAAGATGAGTTTGGAGAGTTCCTGCCTATTCAGTATCTTGAATCCTTTGGTGATTTTAAGCCGCCTGTTTATGCATATTTAACTGCAGTTTCAGAAAAAATTATTGGTCTTAATGAATTTTCGGTGAGATTTCCATCAGCGCTGGCTGGCACACTAACAGTCTTGTTAACATACTTTCTTATCAAAAGAATAATTCCAGATAAAAAGAACGTTAGAATACTGCAGTTTGAAATTAATACTTCTCTTTTAACCGCTTTTATCCTAGCAATTTCTCCCTGGCACATTTTGTTATCTAGAGCCGCATTTGAGGCAAATGTTGCAACGTTTTTTATTGTTTTGGGGGTTTATTTATTTTTTGTAAGCGTTGAAGGCAAGAGAATTTTTCTTATTTTTTCAGTACTTTCATTTATACTCTCTGCGTATACTTTTAATACTGCAAGAATTGTTGCGCCGGTTCTTCTGCTGGCATTATGTGTTGGTAATTACAAAACCTTACTTTCGAGAAAGAAGCATGTGGCAATGGCTTTTGTAATTGGATTCATAATCTCTTTTCCACTTCTATTATTCATGAAATCACCTCAAGCAAAGCTTAGGTATCAGGAGGTTAATATCTTTTCAGATATTGGAATAATAGAACGAGTTAATCAGCAGCACGTTAACAATAACGAAGCACTCTGGTCTCGCGTAATACAAAATCGCAGACTTGCATATGGCGCAGAATACGTCAGGCATTACTTTGATAATCTAACTCCATCTTTTCTTTTTATCAAAGGAGATGGCAATCCTAAATTTTCTATTCAAGACGTGGGGCAGATGTATTTCTGGGAAATACCGTTCTTTATCGGAGGAATTTTGCTTTTATTTAGAAAAAGAAGTGGTTCTTGGTGGACAATACCAATCTGGATTTTAATAGGAATCGCCCCAGCAGCCACAGCCAGAGAGACACCTCATGCTCTAAGAATTGAGACAATTATTCCACTTTTTCAATTCTTTACTGCATATGGAATGATTTACTTTTTGTCTTATATTCAAAGCGCATTTAAAAATAAAAAAATCATAGCATTCGTATTTGTATCAATGGTTTTAGTAATTACAGCAAACTTTATTTTCTTCATGCATAATTATTTTTTCCACTATGCAAGAGAATTTTCTGGGGAATGGCAGTATGGGTATAAAGAGGTTGTTCATTTTACTGAATCGGTAAAAGGCAATTATCAAAACATTTTCTTTACAGAAAAAATGGGTAGACCATACATATACGTGTTATTTTATGGGAAATATGATCCAAAGGTTTTTAGGAAAAATGCGATAATCGAAAGGGAAGCTTTGGGATTCGTAGCTGTTAAAAAATTCGATAAATACACTTTTACTAAAGACCCTAGTAAATATGCAAATGAAAAAGGGAAAAATTTGTTCGTAGATGTGCCTTTAAATATTCCTTCAGATGCGATCGTAAAAGAAAGAATTAAATTGCTAAATGGACAGGATGCTTTTGTCATTTATGAAAAATAAAATAATTTTTTTGCTTTTGATTTTAATATTTTCAATAGGTGCCTTATTACGTTTGTATCATTTAGGGAGTACTCCTCCATCTCTAAATTGGGATGAAGTTTCCCTAGGATATAATGCTTGGTCAATCCTAACTACGGGGAGGGATGAATTCGGAGAATTTTTACCAGTAATTCTTAGATCATACGACGACTACAAACCCGCTCTTTATAGTTATTTTCTTATTCCCTTTATTGCATTGATAGGCATGTCTGATATTGTTGTGAGACTTCCCTCGGCACTTTTTGGATCTTTTGGAATAGTTTTGGTATATTTTTTGGTTAAAGAGATTTTTAGAGAAAAATCTATAGAATTTTCAAACAAGAAAATTGACACAAGGTTTTTGGGACTTGCAGCCGCATTTCTTTTTGCTATATCGCCCTGGGATATACAATTTTCCAGAATTGCCTTCGAGTCACAAATTGGAACTATCCTCAATCTTTTATCGCTACTCTTTTTTCTAAAGGGTATAAGGAGGGGACTTTTCTTTCCGTTGTCATTTCTTTTTGCATCGCTTTCAATCCACATGTATCAAAGTGAAAAGGTTTTTGTTCCTTTAATGCTTCTATTTATATCTTTGCTGAATGTCAAAAAAATATGGGTTTCCCAAAAATACTATTATCTAATTGGAGTTATTGTTGCATTTGTTGTTGCTCTTCCATTGCTTCTAAATATTTTAACGAATGAAGATGTGTTATTGAGAGCAAAGGGAGTTAGTGTTTTTTCAAATCAGACAGTTCTCCTATCAAGAAGTTCGCAGAAACTAATTGCTGATAAAGACGCAGGCTACATTCCTGGTTTGATAATGGATAACAGAAGAGTTGAATTCATAAGACAGGTTGGAGCCGGATATCTTTCACATTTTGATCTAAACTGGTTGTTCATTTCTGGAGATATTGGACGTCACCATGCACCATCAATGGGTCTTTTGTACTTGTGGGAATTACCCATACTTTTTGTTGGAATTTATTTACTCGCTTTCTTAAAAGTTAAAAAAGAAATAAAGATATTATTAATTGGTTATTTATTGCTTGTGCCCATTCCTGCTTCGATTACAAGTGGTGTGCCTCATGCCGTAAGGACTATGAATTTTTTAGGAATACTTGAAATAGTAATGGCTCTAGGACTTTTTCAGATAGTTATTTGGTCATTTGCAAAAAGAAGTATTTTAAAAATGGTATTGTTTGGCGTGTTGGGTTTATTTGCTTTGTTAAACTTTTCATATTACCTAAATCAATATTTTGTTCAGCAAAATTATTATAATTCTGTTGATTGGTTATATGGATACCGACAGGCAGTGGACTTTATTCAGCCAATTCATAAAAAGTATCCTCAGATCGTAGTTTCAAATGCACAGCCTCTTGATCAGTCACACATGTTTTTTCTATTTTACACTCAATATCCACCAGAAAAATATTTGAAGGAGGGCGGAACTGCAAGCGGAGGGTTTCGTGAAAGTGAAAATAAATTTAGTAATTACATTTTTCGTCCAATTGATTGGAATTCTGAGGAGGCAGGGAGCTTAATCGTAGGGCGTCCTTCTGATATTCCTGACGATGTGAATCCTCTAAGTGTAATTAAGTATCTGAACGGAGTCCCAGCTATAGTTATAGCTGAAAAAAAATAACCCAAGCCTATGAAAAAAAAATCTTATCAATTTTTCAAGGCCAATTTTCTTATTCTTATCGTTATACTTTTGGGATTAGTTATAAGGGTTTTTGCTATTGATTCCATTCCTCCAAACCCTTCGCTTGATGAGGTATCAATTGGATATAATGCGTATTCAATTATTAAAACTGGTGGAGATGAATTTGGAGAGCGCTTTCCGATTTTACTAAGAGCATACGACGACTGGAGGCCAGCACTATATGTATATCTAACAATTCCATTTGTGCTAATTCTTGGGTTAGTACCTGAGGCGGTAAGACTTCCGTCAGTAATTCTTTCTGTCTGTTCGCTCATTGCAAGTTATTTTCTTTTTAAGGAGTTGTTAGGATTTCATACAAAAAAAGATTCTGTTAAAAAGAGTACAAAGATTATCTCCTTATATTCTTTATTTTTTATGACAATATCGCCTTGGCATGTATATTTTTCAAGAATTGGGCACGAATGGAGCGGTGCTTTGTCGTTTTATATATTTGCTCTTACGTTTTTCTTCATAGGAATAAGACGAAATAGTAGAATTTTTCTTCTTTTCTCTGTAATTTCTTTTGGACTGTCTTTTGATTTTTATCAATCAACAAAAGTTATTGTACCCATTACTGTATTTATTCTTTGTTGTTTATTTACAAAAAAAATTCTTGTATTCAAAAGTTTTATCTTTGTGTTTTTGATTGCAGGATTTCTAACTATTTTACCAATTCTTATCTCTTTGACTGATCCAAATGCCTTAATAAGACTTCATGGAACAAGTATTTTTGAATCACGCAGTGACTTATTTCAAAAAAGTGCAACTAATATTTTGGATGCTCAAGAAGAAGGAAATTTAGTTAAAGAAGTTGTGAATAACCGCAGGTGGCTATATATAACAATTCCTACCAATGCATATCTTACGCATTTTAATCCAGTTTGGTTATTCACAAATTCAGGAAACGAAGATTTTAAAAGTCCAGGAATGGGCCTGCTTCACATGTTTGAAATCCCTTTATTGTTAATCGGATTATTTTTTACTGCTAAAACTAAATTGTTAACAACTAGAGTTAAATTATTTATCTTGTTTTGGATTTTAATTTCCCCAATTCCAGGTTCGATAACAACGGGATATCCTCATGCATCACGAATGCTGACAATACTTCCTGCTCCCAGTCTATTGTCTGGGATTGGACTATTCGGGCTTTTTAGTATATTTATGAAAAATAAAAGAATGCATATGCTTGTGAGTTTTATCACTAGTATTTTTATTATTATTTCGGTTGGCATATATATTCGGTCTTATTTTGTGAAGTTTCCAAATCAGCTATCAAACCAATTCCAGTATGGGATTTTTCAGGCCTACGATGCTGTAGAAGAAATAAACACCAAGCGTATTTCAGTAGTTGTCGATAACCAGAATCGTCTCATGCAGGCTTATATGTTCTATCTTTTCTACTCGAAAAAAGACCCTATGCTATATCAGAGATCTGGGGGTACTAAAAGCGGTGGTTTTGCAGCGGATCACAGAATAGACAACTATATTTTTACTAAAGTTGATAAAATTGAACCAAACAAAATGTATATACTCTCTTCAAAAAATGAATTGGTCTCGCAAGTTAGTGTTAAAAAAATAATACATCTTAAAAATGGAGAGGAATCACTTGTAGTTGGTGAAAATAGTACAATAAATAAATGAAAACTCTATCAGTTGCTCTTGCTACTTATAATGAAGAGGAAAACTTAGCCGCATGTCTTGATACAGTAAAAGATTTTGCTGATGAAATAGTCGTTGTTGATGGCACCTCAAAAGACAGGACTGTAGAAATAGCCAAAAGATACAATGCAAAAGTAATCATCAGAGAAAATCCAAAAATTTTTCATATCAATAAGCAAATTGCGATTGATCATTGTTCAAGCGATTGGATACTTCAGTTAGACGCCGACGAGCATATCTCCGAAAGTTTAAAAAAAGAAATTAAACAAGTCTTGCATGAAGAAGGAGAATTTAATGGATACTGGATTCCTAGAAAAAACTATTTTTTGGGAAGATTTTTGGTAAAGGGTGGTCAATATCCTGACTATACTGTGAGATTTTATAAAAAAGGAAAGGGCAGACTGCCGCAAAAAGATGTTCATGAACAGGCTGAAATTGATGGAAAAATAGGATATCTTAAAACCCCCCTTCTCCATTACCCATATAAAGATTTCCAATTTTATCTTACAAAATGGAATAGGTATAACAACATTATCGCAACACAATTGGGTCAAGAACTTAAAGAGAAAGGTATTTTTACAAAAATTTTCTTTATCTTTTCATACCTGTTGATAAAACCTGTTCATTGGTTTTTACTGACATACATTCGTCATAAGGGATTTGTTGATTCCTGGCAAGGATTTGTTTTTTGTCTCTTTTCGGCACTTCGTTTTCCCTTTGCATGTTTAAAGTATCTAAAACTTATCAAATAAGATAATATTTTTTATGAAAATTGCTATTGATATCTCTCCATTAAATCCCAGTTCTGGACATTCGGTTCGGGGTGTAGGTTCATACATTAGGTTGCTTCAGGACAATTTAGAGAAATTTGATCTAGTAAATAAATATTTTTTCTTCGAGAGAAAAAATGAAGTTCCCGATGACATAGATATAATTCATTATCCCTACTTTGACCCATTTAGCCTTTTTTTACCAAAACAAAAAATGAAAAAAACTATAATTACTATCCATGACCTGACACCTGTAGTTTTTCCTGATAAATTTCCGGCGGGTTTGAAGGGAAATATTAATTGGAAGATTCAAAAGAGATTGATTCCCAAATTAGGCGGGGTAATCACAGATTCAAATAGCGCAGCGCGGGATGTAGAAAGATATACAAAGATAAGTCTGAATAAAGTTTTTGCTATACATTTGGCAGTACCAAATAACTATTCTGACATAAAAAAATTAGACTCACAAAAACTGGTAATAAATAAATACGATTTACCTAACAATTTTGTTCTATATGTGGGGGATGTGACATGGAACAAAAATTTACCATTTATCCTTGAAGCATGTGTTCAAGCGAGTATTCCTCTTGTTCTTGTGGGAAAAGCAATTACAGAAAAAAAATTTGATGTTTCAAACCCGTGGAATAACGACCGAAAAAAAGTTCAATCTCTTCTCCTGCAAAACCAGCGAACACTCTTCCCATTGGGTTTTGTCCCAGATGAGGATTTAGCGACACTGTACAAAATTGCAAAAACACTTGTTATGCCATCGCATTATGAAGGATTTGGATTGCCAGTACTAGAAGCTATGCAGAGCGGGTGTCCAGTAATTACTTCAAAAAATGGAAGTCTGCCCGAGGTTGGAGGGGATGCTGTTTGTTATATTGATTCAGAAAAAAAAAGTGATTTGATGTCTGCAATGAAGATAATGATGAGCGACGAATCGGAAAGAGAAAAACTTATACAAGCAGGTCTTGTGCAGTCAAAAAAATTCACTATAAAAAAGATGATGAACGAAACTATTAGTGCATATGAAACAGTTGGTTCAAAAAAATAGCGATCTTCTTTTTGTCTCTGCTCTTTTTATTGCAGCAAAAGTATATATTTATTTAATACTTTTTATTTCGAGGAATTATTTGCCTGTAAATCCTACGTTTCTAGCCCAGAGTAGACTCGCAAATTTTGATGGAGTACACTATTTGTCAATTGCAGAAAATGGGTATGGTTATGCTCAGCAAGCTTTTTTCCCCATATTTCCACTTCTTATAAAACTAATACATGAAGTATTGGGAATTTCATATATAAGTTCAGGGATAGTACTTTCCAATATAGTTTTTTTCTTACTCTTGTTGGCACTTTTTAAGTGGTCTAAAAAACTTTTGAATAAAAAAAACGCTAAGTGGACATTAATATTCTATTTGTCTTTTCCAATGGCTTTTTTCCTTCAATGTCTCTATACAGAAGGACTCTTCATATTGTTGGTTATTTTTTCACTTTTTCTATCAGACCAGAAAAAATATTTTCTCGCATTTTTAATTGCAGGAATAGCTTCTGGAACAAGAGTTGTTGGTATTTTTTTACTCCCTACAATACTTATTCCAATGATATATTCTCGAAGAAAAAAAATAAGTATGCAATTTATGTTGCAAGTGACTTGTTACGTCCTAGTTGGAGCAACGGGACTCGCAGGGTATATTTGGTATCTGGGATCAAAATATAAAGATCCATTCTTATTTTTACATACTCAATCAGCGTTTGGAGCAAATAGGAGCACTAGTGAACTTGTATTTTTGCCGCAGGTGCTTTTTAGGTACTTAAAGATTCTGTTCACAGTAGATCCTTCAACTCTTACTTTTTGGATTTCAGCTAGTGAGCTCGCTTTTCTTTTTCTGGGAATAAGTTTATGTATAGCTGCATTCAAAACAAAAATTCCAAAACAATATGTTATTTTTTCATTAGTTCTTATCATTTTTCCAACGCTAACCGGAACGCTCTCGTCAATACCGCGCTACACTTTGGCTGCAGTAGTTATCCCAATGGTTTTTGTATTCTTGATAAAGAAAACAAAAATGAAAGTATTTTTTGTTCTCTTAATGCTCTTGCTCCAATTTGTTTTTGCCTCGCTCTTTTATGCTGGATTTTTTGTATCTTAGCACTTGGGATTGTCTTGGCTTTTTTGTATACTTACCTTCAGTATGGAATCTGCGGCACAAAATTTACACA
>CAZFJW010000006.1:0-26617 GCA_964519355.1 uncultured Gammaproteobacteria bacterium
GCTAAAATTGACGTGAGGATTACCATCCTCCACTTTTTCAGGTATGCCTTAAATAACCAAAAATAATACCTGCGACGTACCGTCATGAGTAAATATGAGGTTTATGAGAGCACAATCCTTAAGATTGATACTGCTGCAAAAAGAGCTGCAAGACATATTGTTGCATAAAAAAGGATTTTTTCTACTCCCTTTTTACTTCTATAGCTTTCTCCACCGCCTCCGAATGCTCCTCCAAGTGTTGTTCCTCGAGACTGCAGGGCAACGGCTACAATCATAAGTATGGCTATTACAGAAATAATAATTGTCATTTTGAAAAAACAAATCGAATAAGACTTGCTACGAGTGATATTGTAACAGAAAGGATTATAAAAGACAAAACAATTGAGGCTGAAAAGGAGGGAAGATTCAGTCCGAACACATTCATTCCAGTGAATGTAAAAGATGTTACATTTACAAACCAAACAACTTTGGTTAAAACAAATAATGTAAGTACGGTGATGATCGGAGAAAGAAGACCAAGAGTTAGAATATGGAGCGGAAGTGCAATTGTAAGAATTATTGGCTTGAGAAGCTTAAACCCAAGAGCAAGAAGGGCTCCTGCTATTAGAAAATTGACAATTCCCCCCTTAATCACAAGGCCAGAAAAAATAAGAGAGGTTACATGAAGCGAAAGTGCATAAATCAGCACTTCTTGAATAATTTTTTTCACTCTAAATAAAGTATAGCAAATTATATGCCAAGGTTCTTTTTGCGAAGCAGCCTGTGATAGGTTATCGCAAACCTATGCGCTTCGTCACGAAGTCTCCTAAGCAAATTTATTCCTGGAGTTTTATTATCTACGTTTATTTCTAAAAATTGAATAACTCCATCTACTCTTTTTGGGATTACTATTATTTCTTCTCTTTTTGCCAGCCCGATCATTGGAATATCTTTTTTTTCCTTTTCCAAAATCTCAAGAATAGAACTCACTTGCCCTTTTCCACCATCAATAACAAGAAGATCTGGTACTGGCCAATCTACTCTCTTCAGGCGCCTACTCATCATCTCCTGATGCATTAAGAAATCGTCGGGAGTATTCTTTGTATTAATTTTAAATCTTCGATATTCTTTTTTGTCAGCATCTCCATCTGTAAACACAACCATTGAGCCTGTCGGATTGCTTCCTTGAAAATTCGAGATATCGTAGCATTCAATTCTATGAAGTGAATCAATTTCTACTCCATTTTTTTTGAGAATAAATAGCAGTGAATTCATTTCTTTCTTAATTCGTTCAAAATACAAATCCGGCTTGGCTTCATAAGAAAACGGCGAATACGTAGGACTTGTGATAATCTCGATGCGTTCGATTTGTTTTTGAATAAATCCGGCAGTCTCAAATTCCTCCCCAGCTACTGCTTTTTTTTGTTCTGTCCGCAGTGTTTTTTTAACTTTCTCAATATCACCATTCAAAAAACTTTCAATTTTACGCAGATTTTTCAAATATTCATCCCTTTTTTCAGGGAAAACAGGAAGACAAGGACACAGGCCCAAGTGATTATACAAACACTTTCTTTTAGGGTGGTTTTTAATAGACTGAAAAGGAAACAAACGTCTGATAATTTTTAATACATATTTAAGTCCCGTAACATCAGCATATGGACCAAAATAGAGTGAATCAGGATTATTTACTTTCCGGGTTATTGTAACCGATAGATTGTCGCCCTGTGTTATCTCTACATACGGATATGACTTATCATCAGTCAGTTTTACATTAAAGTACGGATGATGTTTTTTAATGAGACTTGCTTCAAGTAAAAATGCCTCAAGTTCTGAATTCACAACTATGTGATTCAATGAGCATGCATCATTTCTAAGTCTTAAAATTTTGCTGCTTATCCCGGTTGAGGCAAAGTATGAAGCAACACGAGATCTTAAATTCTTTGCCTTACCCACGTAAAGAACTGTGCCTTTTTCGTCTACGAACATATAGACCCCAGGCTTTTGCGGTAACAACGATGCTTGATCCTGTAATTGCACTAATAATTCCTCCTATAAGAACCCACCGTATTGGCGGATATGGGCTGACATACACTCCAATATTTTTAATCTGCCCCCCAAAACGCATTGTAATAGCGTACTCACCTTTTGTCAAAAATGACTTTGGTACAAGTTTTACAGAAATATTCTTATACTCACCAGGGGCAATTTTGGGTATTTGTACTTTTTGCTCAGAATCTAAAAAATCAGAATTAATAGAAATTTCTCCACCTCCAAATAATGTATTCCCTGAATTTTTTACGTGGATATCTAAATTTGATGGAATAAAGGAAATAATATATGAGGAAACCTTTGGAGTAATTATTATCGTATTTCTTTCATTAAATTCATCTTTTTTAATAAATTTTACGAATACATCCTGGGCCCTGGGGTCTGTTTTATAGGCTCCCGCAGGAATCGGATACCTGCTGCTCTCACCCTTTATGACAAAGGCTATATGATCAAAGTCAAGGCTGGAGAAATAATCTAGGCCATGAGTCGTGTCGGCCCAGGTAGGATCAATCATTTTCCATCTGCCTGCTGCTTCATCATAATATTCAGGCCATGCATGGAGAACGTCTTTTACCAAAGAACTGGGACGCACTGTTGACTCAGACGAATATGCATACCCCTCTACACTTCGTGCAGGAATTCCCTTTATCCGAGCAAGTGCTATGAATAGATCACTGAACTCAAGACATACTGCCTTTGTTGGACTCAGTAACGCCCCAAATGCTCCATACCTTTTTGAGTCCTTAGGTGATTTCTCGTAGTCGTACACTAGTGTATTTACAACAAAATTTAAAATCTCAGAAGGGTCTAAAAGATTTTCTGCTATATTTTGAAGTTTTTTATTATGTGTTTCCCAAAATTCATCTTGTTTTATATATTTTTTTCTTTGTGACTGAGCAAGTTTTTCTCTTTTTCCCAAATGTGTTTTTACATACACTCTTGTCTGGATTTTAATTGTCTCATTTGGGGGGATCATGAACTTTGCAAGCCAATTTCCGTCTCTATCTATATACATGCTATTTGGTTCAGGATTGATTTTTTGAACGATTGCATCTTGATATCCAGTTGTAGGAGGCAAGGCTATTTCACGCTCAGCAGGAAAAATGTTGGGATTTTTTAAATTGTACGTTAAATCAATCGAATAGAATTGCTCCGACCCAAAAATTAAAAGAATTCCGCTTTCCAGCGTGTGCTTATCTAAAAATTCGTAAGATGATTTTTCAAGTTTGGTGAAAACGCGAGGCTTAACTATGCTTGGATTTCCCCAAAGCTCTGGGAAGGTAACTTTTATTTTTCTATCGTGTATTACAGCCAAACCACCAAGTCCCGAAATTGATATCTCCTTTATTTCCCCTTTTTGAGAAGCGACCCCCAAGGAATTATATGAAATAGAAAAGACTTTTATGTTTCCCTCTCCTGCATTTTTATCCTCAAACAATACTGTTATCTTTTTTTTATCAGATGATACTTCATACGGCATTTGATTACCATCTTCGTCTTCAACTCGGATACTTTTTACATCTTTTCCTTCAATTTCCATGGCAAAAGCCGGAGCGTATACAAATTCCTTTAAGTTTTTTATCTGGATTAGATGCTTAATGTCCGTTGAAAAATCCTCTTCGACTTTGTATTCCGAAACGATTTGAGTAACAAACGAAGACTTGTCATCACTATATACTCCTGTGGGTAAAAAAAGTAAAAAGGATAATAAAAAAACAAAAATTAGAAGTATTTTATGCATGCACTATAGTTCAAGCGCCAAATATTTTCCTGTTTCAGAACTTGAATTTTTTGCAATTTCCCGAGGTGTACCCTGGGCAATTATATACCCCCCATCATCTCCACCTTCTGGACCTAGATCCAAAATAAAATCTGCATTTTTAATAATATCGAGATTATGCTCGATAACAATTACGGTATTACCCTTTTCTACAAGCTGTCTTAAAACATTTACCAGTTTCTGCAAATCCGCAAAGTGAAGGCCTGTTGTTGGTTCGTCTAAAAGATACAGTGACCCACCCGCACCTTTTTTTGATAATTCTGTAGCTAATTTTACTCTTTGCGCCTCTCCCCCTGAAAGAGTTGGGGCTGATTGCCCAAGTTTTACATAAGACAATCCTACTTCTCGAAGAGTAGTCAGCTTTTGTGAAAGCGCTTGGTGGAATGAGAAAAAGTCGCATGCCTCCCCAATACTCATATCCAAAACCTCAGAGATATTTTTTCCTTCAAATTCTATTTCAAGTGTATCCTTGGTATATCTGGCTCCCCCGCATGATTCACATGCAATATATACATCAGGTAAGAACTGCATTTCAATTTTGATTTGCCCTTCACCTTCACATGTCTCGCATCTTCCACCTTTTACATTAAAAGAGAATCTTCCAGATGTATACCCCCTCATTCGTGAATCTCTTGTATTTGCAAAGATCTCACGAATATATGTAAATGCTCCGGTATATGTTACAGGATTTGACCTGGGAGTCCTTCCTATCGGGGACTGATCAATCATATAAATTTTTTTGATATGCTCAAGTCCAGAAATTGAGGTAAATTTTCCAGGTTTTTCCTTATGAAAAGCATTTTTTTGATGTGCAATTGCATGATACAACACGTCATTCATGAGTGTTGACTTACCGCTCCCTGACACTCCTGTTACGCATGTCAAAGCCCCCACTGGAAATTTCGCAGTTACATTTTTCAGGTTATGCTCGCTCACTCCTCCAATTTCTATAAATTTTGTAACATCTGCAATATTAAAGTCACTTTTCTTACCGGATATTTTTTTTCTGCCTGACAAGTAGTCCCCAGTTAGCGAATTTGGATCTTTTTTAATATAGTCAACAGTTCCTTGAGAAATTATCTGTCCCCCAAATGCCCCAGCCCCTGGACCAATATCAACAACATAATCAGATTTTTCCATCATTTCCTTGTCGTGTTCTACAACTATCACGCTATTCCCCAAATCACGAAGCCTTAGAAGGGTATCAATAAGCTTGGTATTGTCTCTTGGATGGAGACCAATGGATGGTTCATCAAGAACGTACAGAACCCCTGAGAGACCGGATCCAATTTGAGATGCTAGTCTTATTCTCTGCGCCTCTCCACCCGCCAGAGTGTTTGCATTTCTGGAAAGTGTAAGATAATGCAATCCCACATCAACAAGAAAAGACAACCGCTCATTAATTTCCTTAAGAATTAGCCTTGCTATGCTTTTCTCACGGTCAGTCATAATCTCATCAAGCCCCTTCATAAAATCAAATGTTTTTTTAATACTTAAATCTGATACCTCTATGATATTTTTATCGTTAATGGTAACTCCTAATGCCTCTTTTTTAAGCCTTGCCCCATAACATGACTCACACGTTCTGGGAAGCATAAATTTTTCAATTTCCCGTTTTATAAATTCAGATTCTGATTCGTTATACTTTTTCATTAAATAGTTGACAACCCCAGGATACTCTTCATAAATTGTTGTTTTTTCTCCATATCTATTATTTCCTTTTACCTCATATAGTTTATCCCCCGTTCCGAAAAGAACGAGTTGTTTTTGCCCAGGCGTCAAGGTGCTTATCATTACCCGTGCTGGAATATCATTTGCATCAAGTGCAGTTCGGACAGTTCTGGCAAACCATGTATCTTGGAAGAAAATATTGGAAAACGCTACAATTCCGCCTTCACTAATCGATAGTTCAGGATTCAAAACTAACTCATCATCAACAGTATAAATCACCCCAAGGCCATTACAGGTTACGCATGCACCATATGGAGAATTGAAGGAAAAAAGTCTTGGTTCAGGTTCTGCAACTGAAGTTCCGCAATTAGGACATGCGAACCGCTCTGAAAAAAGCCTGTCTTCCATTTTTGCGGGACGTTCTGGAAAATCAAATGATTTATCAAGAACCTTAGTTATAACCAGTTCTCCAGTTCCTAAAGCTAGTGCTTGCTCAACGCCCTCCATAAGTCTTTGAAAATCAAAATCCTTATCCAAAACTATTCGATCCACAATTGCTTCAATTGTATGCTTGTTTGTTTTGATCAAGACCAAATCCTCGTCAACCGAATACACTCTTCCGTCTACTCTAACTCTCTGAAACCCTCTCTTTTTTAAATCACGAAAAACATCAGAGTACTCTCCTTTTCTTCCTTTTACGAGAGGGGCAAGAATCATAATTTTTGTTTTACCACTACCCAAATACGAATTAGTTATTTCTTCAACAATTTTTTCCTTTGTTGTGTGAGAAATTTCAGTTCCGCAATTTGGACAATGGGGATGACCGATTCGAGCAAAAAGAAGTCTTAAATAATCATAAATTTCTGTAACTGTTCCAACTGTTGATCTGGGATTGTGAGACGTTGATTTTTGATCGATTGAGATTGCCGGAGATAGTCCTTCGATGTAATCTACATCAGGTTTTTTCATAACCCCCAAAAATTGTCTGGCATAAGAAGAAAGACTTTCAACGTATCGCCTTTGACCTTCAGCGTAAATTGTATCGAATGCAAGCGAAGACTTCCCACTGCCCGAAAGGCCCGTAAAAACAACAAGTTTGTTTTTGGGAATTTCTAGATCTACGTTTTTAAGATTGTGTTCTCGAGCTCCTTTTATGATTAATTTATCTGGCATGGTATTTGGGAAAAGTTATCTATTATAGCATCATTTGAGCACAAAAACCAAGCACTCCTGTATAATATCATTACCATTGTGAATCCTTTCATTCTTATACTTGGACCATCGGGAGTTGGCAAATCGACAATAATCAAAAAATTAATAGCCAATAATCCCAAAATCAAATACGTAACCCCTGTTACAGATAGGCCTCCACGAGAAGGAGAACATTTTAAAATAAGTGTTTCGCCTGAAGAATTCACAAGGCTCGAAAAAAGTGGCGAATTTGCTGCAATTAATCATTATTTTACATTTCGATATGGTACTCCTAGAGGAAAAGTTCAAGAAATTTTTAATAACAATCAAATTCCAATTCTCGACATGATTTTATCGGGTGTACCAAAATTTTTTGAATATAAGGAAGTACTTTTCAAGATATATCTCAAGCCCCCAACAATTTCAGAACTTCAAAATAGACTCGAAAAGGAAAAACGGGATCCTACGGGACAAAGATACAATGAAGGAATAGAGGAACTTACAGAACTCAAACAAACACAATTCAATCACCCAAACATTGACGAGATAATAATAAATGACGATTTAGAAAATACATACAAAAAAGTAAAAGAAGTAATTGATTAGAAGTTAAAATCTATCTAACTTTGCTGGATGTACCGTATTTTATCGCGTAAAAGAGCTGCTGTCTCAAAATCCATTTGCTTGGCTGCTTCCTGCATTTCTTTTCGTAGTCTTTTTATAACTTTTTCTTTTTCATCTGGTAGGAGCAGATCCTTCTCAAGAAGCGGCTTAAGCTCATCAAGAATAAGCTGACGTTCAACTAACTTTGCCTTGATCGCCTTTTGAACTGTCTGGGGTGTTATGCCATGAGCCTTATTGTATGCCACTTGTTTTTCACGTCTTCTATCAACTTCATCAATTGCCTCTTCCATAGATTTTGTTACTTTATCTGCATATAAAATAACTCGAGATCCAACTCTTCTTGCTGCTCTACCCATTATTTGAATTAAAGATGTCCTTGATCGTAAAAAGCCTTCCTTATCAGCATCAAGAATCGCCACAAGGGAAACTTCCGGCAAATCCAGACCCTCACGAAGCAAGTTTATTCCTACCAATACGTCATAAACTCCTGATCTCAGATCATCAATAATATCCTGCCTCTCAAATGTCTGAACTTCAGAATGAAGATAGTTTACCTTCACTTGTTTGTCCTCAAGATATGCTGATAAATCCTCAGCCATTCTTTTAGTAAGAGTAGTAACAAGCACTCGCTCGCCCTTTTTAACAGTTGCTATAATTTCATTCTCAAGATCCTGAATTTGTCCTTCTGTTGGTCTAACCTCAATATCAGGATCTACAACACCCGTTGGCCTAATTAATTGCTCTGCAATATGCCCCCCAGAGCGCTCTACCTCCCATTCACTTGGCGTAGCGCTAACATAGATCGTTTTATTGATTCTCTCAAGAAATTCGGGGAAATTAAGGGGTCTATTATCATATGCTGATGGAAGGCGAAATCCATAATCGATAAGAACTTCTTTTCTTGCATGATCACCGTTATACATTCCGCGAATTTGCGGAATAGTCATGTGAGACTCATCGATCACAAGAAGCCACTCTTTGTATGTAGTATTAAAGTATTCAAGAAGAGAATAAGGAGCATCCCCAGGTTTGCGGCCGTCAAAATACCTAGAATAATTTTCAACTCCATTCACATATCCCATTTCTTTGAGCATCTTCAGGTCATATTCAGTCCGCTGCTTTATTCTTTGTGCCTCAAGAAGCTTGCCTCTTTTTTCAAAAAATGCAACTTGTTCGGCAAGGTCTCGCCTTATAAGATCAAATATTTTTTCATTTTTTGCCTGATCTGTAACGTAATGTTTGGCAGGGTACAACACAATATTTTTTTTCTCCTCAATAATATCCCCTGATAGTGGATCTGTAATCTGAATATTTTTAATAAAATCACCATCAAGGGTCACACGAATTCCTTTATCTTCATATGAAGGAAATATGTCAATTACCTCACCTCTTACACGAAAAGTCGATCTTTTAAATGCATAATCATTGCGTGCATACATCAAGTCCAAAAGTCTATCAAGAATTGATTTTCTAGCAAGTTTTACACCAACACCCAATTCCATAATAAATTTACCGTACTCCGCTGGTGATCCGAGATTGTAAATTGCAGAAACTGAAGCAACAACTATGACATCACTTCTAGTTAAAATGTTGGTTGTAGTGCTCAGCCTCAATTTGTCAATCTCATCATTGATCTCTGTTTCCTTGGCTATATATGTATCTGTTGTTGGCATATATGCCTCTGGCTGATAATAATCATAATAAGAAACGAAATATGAAACTGCATTTTCAGGAAAAAAATCTCTAAATTCCTGATAGAGCTGTGCTGCAAGAGTCTTGTTATGCGAAATAACCAAAGTAGGAAGCTGAGTCTTTTGAATTACATTAGAGATCGTAAAAGTCTTTCCGCTTCCTGTAACTCCAAGAAGCACTTGGTCGGAAACTTTTTCTCCCAATCCCTTTATAAGAGCGTCAATTGCCTGAGGCTGGTCTCCCGTGGGCTTGAAGTCTGATTTAATATGAAACTGCATTTAATAATTGTATCACAGCAATCCGACTGAATATTTTTCCCATATATGAAGCTAAAAATGATCCAAAATGAGAGTTGATCTAGTTTGAATAGTTTTGTATATCTTGACAAAGTTCAAATTTTTTTCGTATAAATTTTGTATAGAGTTTTTTTATATTTCAAACTTTTAAGGATTAATTTTTAACTTTTTACTATGCCTGCCGTACTTTATAAACGAGAAAGAGAACTGCTTAGCTATATAGTTCAATTCCAAGAACAATTTGGATACTCTCCCACACTCCGAGAAATGGCTGATGCCATGAGCAGACGAAGCGTCTCAACAATTCACTCACTTATCCGCTCTCTTGTTGAAAAAGGTTATGTTCAAAAAGTAGAAGGAAATACCAGAACTCTCAAAATTTTAAAAAAAGATAATATCCAGCGTTTTGCAGGCACCCCAACAAAGGCACTAGGCCCATCAATCGCGCTTCCTCTTATGGGATTTATCGCAGCAGGCAGACCTCTTGAACCACACACTGACCCCGAAGCAACATTTAACGTAGCAGCATCAATGATATCTGGCAAAAAAACAGCATATGTTCTTCAAGTAAAGGGCCAGTCCATGATTGAAGATGGAATCCTTGATGGAGATTTTGTCGTCATTGAAAAAAGCCAAATTGCAAACAATGGCGATATTGTTGTCGCTCTTGTTGATGAAAGCCTTGCAACACTTAAGCGGTTTTACAAAGAAAATGGAAAGATAGTACTAAAACCAGCAAACGCTGCAATGGATCCAATATATCCTAAGGAAATAACAATTCAGGGTCTTGTTGTGGGGCTTGTTAGAAAGTTTAAATCAAACGGCACTGCTTTTTCTTAAATCTATTTTTTACCAAAAGGCAATTTAGAAATAATTCCTTCTCTCATTTCCGGATCCTTTGCTACATGCCAAACGGCGGGAAGCAAGGAGACTATTATAATAATACCTACAACAATGTGGAGATACTTATCCAAATTCGGAATTACTGCACCTAGAATATAGCCTGCTATTGTTAGGCCCACAGCCCATAAAACCCCGCCAATTACATTGTAAGCAAGAAATGTAGAGTAATCCATTTTCCCAATACCAGCGACTATTGGAGCAAACGTGCGAACAACTGGCACAAATCGTGCAATAATTATTGTTTTTTTTCCATGCTTTTCATAAAATTTTTCCGCCCTATCTATATGTTTTTTATGGAAGAAAAATGAGTCATCTCGATTAAAAATCCTGCGCCCAACCCTTCGGCCAAAAGAATAACCAACACTATCTCCGAGCACTGCTGCAACAAAAAAGACAGGCACGAGAACCCAAATATTTAAAATATCTTGAGAGGCAAGAAATCCCGCAGTAAAAAGCAAACTATCACCAGGCAGAAAAAATCCGAAAAAAAGTCCTGATTCAGCAAAAATTATTCCAAAAAATGCAAAATACGCTGTCATCCTTCCCAGCTCTGCAATATGCTGAGGATGAAAAATTTCCCGGACTGATAAAAGACTTTCAATCATAATGTGTATAATACCACTATGGCAATGTTATCAATTGTACCAACACCTATCGGAAATTTACAAGATGTAACTATCAGAGCGATCAAAACTCTTCTTTCCTCAGATTATATTTTAACTGAAGAAGTGGTAAGGACTAAAAATTTTCTTGATCATTTGAAAGAACAGTATCGAGACCTTGCAGAGGTTGTAAAAGATCCTAAAATAATTCAGTTTAATGAATTTCAAGAAAATACATATCTGGAAAAATTCATCGAGCTACTTTCACAGGACGCTAATATTTCGCTCACCTCATCTGCAGGCACACCACTTTTTTCAGATCCAGGATTCAGACTTATTCAATATGCTCTAGAACATAATATCAAAATAGAATCTCTTCCAGGACCAACTGCTGCTATTCCAGCGCTCACACTTTCTGGCATGCCGCAGGATCAGGTGCTTTTTGTTGGGTTTTTGCCTAAAAAAGTTTCGAAAAAAGAAAACATCCTTGCTGCGCTGAACAAAAAAAGAGATAAAATATTTCACCCTACAATCGTAATGTACGAGTCTCCCCACCGGATTGTGGAGACTTTGGGGGTAATATTAAAAGTTTTTGGAAATACTCAAATATGCATATGCAGGGAACTGACAAAAATTCATGAAGAACATATTGTTCTGAGTACTCAAGAAGCTTTTGAGAAATATACAACTACGCAGCCCAAAGGAGAATTTGTTCTCATTTTCTCTCTTACTTAAGAGTTTCTATTTCATTCTCTATCTCAAGCAACCTGTTATATTTAAAGACCCGCTCCCTCAGAGGCGCCCCAGCCTTTAGATAGTCTGCACCCACAGCAACTGCAAAATCTACAATGAAATCGTCATTTGTAGTATACCCTCTATCAAATATTGTCATTTTAAATTTTTTATATCGGGCGATCTCAGCAAATGCAAGAGCCTCAGACACTGTTCCGATTTGCCCCGGAGTAAATGAAACAGAATTTGTTAAATTTCCCTGAATGGCAGTCTGGAGTCTCAATGGATTTCCGCCAATAAGATCATTCCCCGAAATCATTATTTCGTCTGAAAGTGTTGCAGCAAGCTGTGCCCACGCAGCAGAATCATTATCACCAAGGGGATCCTCAAGAAAAATTAAAGAATATTCTTCAGCCAAATTTTTGTAAAAGTCGATAAGCTCTGATGAAGACACAGGGTTGGCACGATCTGAGATACGATATGCCTGACCATTCAATAATGTATTTGCGTTTACATTTACTCCTAAAAATAAATCTTCTGAAAATTTATAAGAAGTACTTTCAATAAATTGTTTTGCAAAACTGATTGCATCAGTATTGGATTGGCTTGGGACACTAAAACCACCTAATGGCGCATTGAGTGTCACATTATTGCGCTCTTCTAAATACTTTTCCAATAAGTGAATAAGATCTATCCCCATTTGAATGCCCGTATATACGTCTTGAGATGAGGCTGGGAGCAGGAGAATACTTTGAAAATCAATTCCTCCCTTTACCCACTTTCCACCTTCAATAAGTACAAACATCGGAAGGGGGAGTTTTAAAGCAGTCTCTCGAATAGAAGTGAATTGCCTCAGATACAAAAAAAGCGGAATCGAAGATGACATAGCTGCTGCCTTGGCTGCTGCTTGCGACACTGCAAGCATAACGTTGGCACCCAGAACTGACTTATTCTCTGTTCCATCCATGGAATTTAGAATCGAATCAATCTTTTGCTGTTCGAAAACCTCAATTCCTTTCAGTTTTTCACTAATCCCGACCAGAGAAGTAACAGCCTTAAGCATTCCTCTCCCCTCATATCTTGAAATATCTTTATCTGATATATCTCTTGCTTCAAATGATCCTTTTGAATGTGAGTGAGGAGCAGAGGAAGTTGCTTCGACACCACTTGAAAGCTTGACGGTTACTTCAAGCGCCGGATAACCGGCAGAATTAAAAATTTCTCTTCCCTTAACAGAGGCTATCGCAGGCATTATTTTCCTTCCTTAAGAATTTTCATTTCTACTTCATATACTGCTCTTCTTGTAGTGTCAATTGCATCAGGAGATACAGAAACGCTTGTTACCCCCCACTCGACCAGTTTTCGGACTAAAGCAGGATAAGAAGAAGGGGCTTGCCCACAAATGGAAACTGGAATTTGATGAGCATTACACGCTTTTATCACACGTTCCAAAGACCACAAAACAGCCTCGTTTTGTTCGTCATACTCAGATGCAACCTCACTATTGTCCCGATCTGTACCTAATGTCAGCATTGTCAGGTCGTTGGAGCCAATAGATACGCCATCGATACCTGTTTCAATAAATTTATCAATCAAAATAACATTTGATGGAATCTCCACCATCATAAAGAGCTTGAAGGTATGAGTCCTCCTGAGCCCTGCATTTGTAATGATTTTTTTAACTTCCTCGAGCTCATGGACCGTCCTTACAAAAGGAACCATGAGGTTTAGATTGTTATACCCTTTTTTCTCACGGACGTGTTTTATCGCAGCAAGTTCCAATTCGAACACTTTTGCATCAGTGATGTATCGATACGTTCCTCTAAATCCGAGCATTGGATTTGGCTCTTCCGGCTCGAATTCTCTTCCACCTGTCAAATTTCTATATTCATTTGTTTTAAAGTCTGTTGCCCGATAAAGAACTGGGCGCGGATAGAATGCTTTACAAAATACTTCCAAATCTTCGACCATTTTTTCAATAAATATTTTTTCTTTTTTCTCTTTTATTAATTTTTTCGGATGGATTCCGATCTGCGCGATCATAAATTCCGCTCTTAAAAGACCTACCCCATCAACATTTCTTGAGGCAATTTTTTCAGCAAGCTCTGGCTCTGCAAGATTTACATAGACCTTTGTTGCAGTTTTTAAATTTAAGTTTTCTTCCTCCTTTTTTTCTTGAATAAGCACACTTCCTTCATAAATTTCACCTTTTGATCCATTTACCGTCACTATTTGCCCATCTTTGAGTTTTTTTGTAACTTGAGGAATACCAACAACCGCCGGAATCCCAAATTCGCGAGATACAATTGCAGCATGTGAGGTTCTACCTCCATGCTCAGTTAGAATTGCTGCGGATTTTTTCATGGCAGGAACATAGTCAGGGTTCGTGTAGGGAGCAACGAGAATATCTCCCGGCTCAATTTTTCCTATTTCTTTTGGAGAAGTTAAAACCTTCACCCGTCCAATACCCACTCCGGGAGATGCCGGGTCTCCTATGAGTATTGGGTCAGCATTTTTAATACTTTGATGAGACCGTGCCATTGCATCTGAAAAATCCTGATGCTCTTTTTGAATAGCTTGAGTCTTTGCTCCTGTAGTTGTGATCGGACGAGTTTGAACAATATACAATTTACCCTTTTCTTTTGCCCACTCTATGTCTTGAGGAAAATAGTAATGCTTTTCAATATCCTTGCCTATTTTGGCAAGATTTTGAATATCTTCATCAGTAATTTTTTGTCTGGAACGCGAAAAAAGAGGAACCTTTTTTTCTTTATTGTTTGGACCAAATTTTTTAAGTAAAACCGACTGCTTTACAATCTTTTTTGAAACAATAGTCAAAGTCTCTTTATCAACCTCATAATGATCCGGAGTAATTCTTCCTTGCACTATGTATTCTCCAAGCCCAAAAATAGATTCAATAACAATTCTTTTTTTATCGTTTGTAACAGGATCTATCGTGAACATTATTCCTGAAGATTCAGATTCAACCATTTTTTGGACTACAACTGCAATCCCGGTCTTAAGATGAGGAATTTTATTTTCTTCTCTATAATACACAGATCTTGCCTCAAACAACGATGCCCAGGCAAGTCGGATAGAAGCAACAACCGATGACTCTCCCTCAATATTTAGAAATGTTTCATTTTGTCCGGCGAAAGAAGCGTCTTTTGAGTCTTCAGATGTTGCAGACGAACGAATCGCAACAAGAACATCATGACTTCCCGAAATTTTCTTGTATTCCTTAAAAACCGCAGCTACAATTTCTTCGGGAATTTCTGAAGATGCTATGAGCTTTCGGATATGCGAGGAAACTTGAGATAGCGAATCAGTATTGTCTTTATTTAAAGATGACAATAGATGTTTAATTTTTACATCGAGACCGTTTTTTTTAAGAAAATAAAAGTAGGCATGAGCAGTTACCGCAAATCCGCCAGGAACAGGAAAACCAGCCTGAATCATTTCCCCAAGATTGGCATTTTTTCCGCCAACATAAGGAGTATCATCTTTGTCCAAAAGCTTTAACTCCACAACAAAATCATCAGATCTGACCATATATCTATTATTGTAGTAAAAAGACTAAATATGCAAGAACCTAATCAAGGAGTTTTTTGAATTTTTCAACAATCTCAACAGGTGTTGGATCGTTTCCATATGCTAATGCTAAATAATATGAAGTGAATCCTCCCAAAAGAAGAGATGAGAACATTTTGTAAAAAATATCTCCATCTTCATAATCAATAATTTCCGAATCTGTTCCATATTCTCGTATGATCTGTGCTGTTACTTCATATCTTTTATAATTTCTTGGATGATCTGCTGGGTCACGCAGCATGATTGCTATAAATGTACCCTGAGGGCTCACGAATCCATTTGCTTCGTTGTGATTAAGTTCTGGAAAAAAATTCCAAAAAGCAGGTGTTTTACCATTTTCATTAATCATGATCTTCCATATCATTGCGACTGGTTTGTACTTAGTAGAAGTATAAATAACAGGGGTCTTGCCCGCGATTTTTTCTGCCAGCATTTTCCCTCGCTCTTCAAAACTTGCAATGTTGTCTTTCAACTTTTGAGCAGTTTCAAGAATTGTATCTTTTGTATTGGGAATAAGTTCATGATTAATAAGAGTTTGAATGACTGCGCCGAAAAAGTATCCGGTTCCAAGTCTTGGCTGGAAATTTTCAAAGGGAACAGGCATTTTAATGTGCGGAATATTGTGCTCATGACACATTTCCTCAATTTTCCCCCCGCTCGAAAGACCTATGCTGGGAAGTTTGTGATC
The DNA here is from genome assembly GCA_964519355.1 of uncultured Gammaproteobacteria bacterium. Lineage (GTDB taxonomy): Bacteria > Patescibacteriota > Microgenomatia > Levybacterales > GWA1-39-11 > CAZBEA01. Next base: position 15,799 of record CAZFJW010000006.1, read on the forward strand.
AAGTGCTTCCTGAAATGATTCAATTGTCTCCTCGGTATTGCCTGAATACGAGGATATAAAATTCAAACAATTCTTAAATGCCTCATGTGGAAGTGAATAAAATCTATTCTGAAATACCTCAAGCCTTCTTGCGTTTGTGTTTTTTTTAAATAAATCACTTAAATAAATTCTTAGAAGATTGCCTGGTAATGCTGATCCGCCCATTCCTGAAATTTCAATAGCCTGAAAATCACCATCAATCCTAATATCCTTCGCAATTTCAAATCCTACTCTGAATTGATCAGGACTATCAAGAAGCATTTGTCTAAAATTTGATGGGTCTTGTGGATTCATTTTTATCTAACAGTATTTATTATAATTTCCTTTATTTTCAAAAACAACTCCCCCTTTGAAGCAAGAATTACTTTGTGGCCATCCACTTCGAATTGCTCCACAGTAAATCCCGCCTCTTCAAACAATATAATTCTCGGCGCCTGATCCCAGAGTTTGGTTGTCGGATTTAAAACAATAAAGGCATTAATACCTCCTGTTAATAAATACAAAGCAAACCTTCCGGCACTCACCCTTGTTCTGTATGCTGCACGTGCTATTTCCCGAAATGCATCACTTTTCCAATCTAGAAGCTCTTGTCCTCCAAAATCGATATCAACCACTGCATTCTCAATTGAAATTGTATTTCCAAATTCAATTTTTTCAGAATTCAAACATGTGCCATTTCCCTTGCTCGCAGAAAATAATTGTTCTGCAACAGGATCATACACGACTCCTAATATCGGAGCATTATTGAACAACAGGGCAACTTGAACGTAAAAAGAAGGCATGCTGTGTGCATAATGTTTGGTCCCGTCAATCGGGTCGATGAGCCATACGTATCCATCTTTTAGCTCTCCTCCATGTTCTTCTCCCAATACAACAGCGCCTGAAATCAAACCATCTAACTGTTCGGAAATTTGAGACTCAAGAAAATCATCAACTTCGGTTACTACATCGCCCGCCGTTCCTTTTTGAATTGCTTCGACATTTTGCCACTTTGAGAATGCATATTCACCAGCACCAAGTACAATATCTTCTACTTTTTTTTGGAGATTACGTAATTCCTCTGAGGTTAACATTTAGAATACATCAACTGTAACAGTTGACAGAATATCTTCAAAAATTTGTGCAATTGCTTTTTCTAAGACTTCGGCTTCTGCCATAATTTCGTCTTTTGATTTTTCGCTCAACCTACCCTTTACATTCGTATAGTACTTCATTTTAGGCTCCGTTCCTGAAGGACGAGCATGAATTACAGTTCTCTCGTCGTCAGTGAAAAAGAATGAAAGCATATCTCCCTTGTCCCAATTTCTTGTTTCAAGAAGTTCTCCTGTCTGGGCATCCCGCAGCTCACCATTTGATCTATCCAAAACTTTCAAAACCTTTCTGCCTCCGATTTCTTTTGGCAAATTTTCCCGTAATTTTTTCATAGCCAAATTCATCTGATCAAATGCCCCAAATCCCTGAATCTCTTTATAGAAAAGACGCTCTGCATAATACCCGTATTTTTCATAGATTTGTTCTAGAAGATCAGTAGGTGTAATATTATTTTCTTTACAATATACGGCCATTTCAGCAGCAATTACGGCTGGAGTCTCTGCGCCCTTATCACGGTACGCTGTGCCATAAAGGTATCCGACGCTTTCTTCTGCTGCAAAAATAAAATGTTTTTCAGGAGGTAAATTCTGAATTCTATCTCCTATGAATTTAAAACCAACGAGGAGATCTCCGATAACCTCTACGCCAAATCCTTCTGCAACATCGCGGAAAAGTTCTGTTGTGACAGAGGTTTTGACCATGACTGGATTTTCGGGAATTTTATTTTGACGGGAAAGAGTATCAAGAATAAAATACGTCATAAGTACTGCGCCTCTGTTTCCATCAAGACTCTTCCAATTTCCTTCTCTATCTGGGATTGCCATTCCGAGTCTGTCAGCATCTGGATCAGAAACAAGAATTATGTCAGCACCTACATTTTTAGCAAGTTCGATTGCTCTATCATAGACGACTGGAAATTCAGGATTTGGGAAGTGACCTGTAACATTTGGGAAGTCCCCATCCAGGCTCATTTGCTCGTCAACCAAGACTATATCTTCAAATCCTAATTCTTTGAGAACTGGAAGAACTGATTGAGATCCAACTCCATGGAGCGGAGAGAATACAATTTTTACGTTTCTCCCCCCGTAAATTGATGCTTTTTTTGCTGATTCTGCAAATGCCTGATCTACCTCTTTTGGAATGTACGAGATTAAACCTTTGTCCACTGCTTCTCCAAAATCCATCTTGTTAATTGTCGAAATATTTTTAAATTCCTCTTCAATTTGAACCCCTACTTCAGGAAGTACTTGAACCCCATTTTCGTCATACACCTTGTATCCATTGAATTGTGGTGGATTGTGGCTTGCAGTAAGAACTATTCCGCCAGCGCACCCAAGGTGACGTACGGTAAATGAAAGCTGTGGAGTCGCTTTGTAATAATCGTAGATATGAACCGGAATTCCATTGGCTGCCAGAACTCGGGCTGTTTCTTTCATGAATGTTTCAGAATTGTGTCTGCTGTCGTATGCAATCGCAATTCCTTTTGAAACAAGTGCTGATTTGTACTTAAGAATATATTGAGCGTATGCCTGTGATGCCCAGCGAATCATGTAGTTATTCATCCGATTCGTTCCAATATCCATAACACCCCGAATTCCACCAGTTCCAAAGATGAGCACCCTATAAAATGCGTCCATCAAAAAATCCCAATTCTCATTTTGGATTTTTTCTGACAACGTCTGTCTGAACTCAGCAAATTCTTCATCCGTCATCCATCTGCTGATTTCGTCAAATGCTACTTGATTGATTTTCTTTTCTTGGAGAGCTTGTTGAAGCCTATTTAGAAGTTGGGTATCCATATTCTGGAAAACGATTTAGTTTAATTCAGATGACAATAAAATGTCAAGTCTCCCAGCAATGGGAAGCACCAAATTACTGCTTTTCAGATCTTTTTCGATCACGAAAAGCGAGTTATAAAAATGAACGAGCCTTTCCTGATCCCATTTCGCAGCTTGAGTACGCACTTTTCCAATTTGCCATGGCGACATGCCCAAAAATGCAAGGCGTGACGGATCCTGAGCAGAGACAATTGCCGTAAGCTGCCACACTCTTTTGACGATAGAGTAAAAAAGCTGCTGCCTATCTACGTCTTCGGGAATTTTTGAGAATAAATCCAAGGCTGTTTTTGCATTCCCAGGAACAAGAGCATCAAGGAATGCAAAATAAAATTTCGGAAGCATATAGGACTCGATGACTGGTTTTAGATTGCTGAAAATAGGCGTTTTTTTTATTCCATCTGAGAGCACAATAACATCACATATGTTCAATTTTTGTTTGTCTAAAAACTGTTCAACTTCCCTTTCTTTTTTAACACCTAAAGAATCTGCATTCCGAAGAACCGCAAGTCTTTTTTCACTAAAAAGTCCTCCGGACACCACAGCCTCAAAAATTATATTCAATCCCTCTTTTTTGCAATCAATTCTTGTGATTTTTTCAAATTCAGATTCGATCGTTTGAACACGATTCGAGATAGCTTGAGTATTGTCTCCGATTAAGACGCGAATCATAATTTGTTATACAGCTCGTATAATTTTTTAACTTCCTTATTAATACTCTTTTTACCGTATGTATGGGGACGCAAGTTTCCTGAAAAAGTTTTCGGAATATGCATGAGCTCATGAATTAGGACCTTTATTTGTTCGGTTTCGGAAAGCTTGTCGAAATGACGAGAAATAACTTCAATTACATATACAGGCTCCATGCCAAGGGCAAGCTGGAAAATTCTAGGAAATGCCCAAGTCCTAGCATATGCTCGTGTTTTTGAATCAAAGGCTCTCATGCAAAAAACATTTTCTTTTTTTATGTGAGTAAAAGAAAGTTTGTCAACAATTGTTGAAATCTGCCTTTTAATTTCTATATCTTCTTTCCAATCCATATTAAATTCCCAATACTACCTGAAAGTACATCTTTAAAAATTCTGAGTATCTCCCAGATACATCAGGAAGCCGTGCAAAATTTCTGGTAGATTTACCCAAAACTTGAGCTTCAAAACTATCAGAATCCCGAGTTTCAAGAATTGGCTCACCCTTTATCTTTGCAATTTTCTCAAGCGCTTTATATCTCCCAAGCTGTTCCCCATTGTGTATGAAAGAAAAAACATCAAAAGCACCTGATGCATTTAGGATAAAAGGAGTAACTGCAATGACAGATGGATCATTATTCCAATACTTAAAAATGGCATCTGTATACCTTGAAATTGTTTCTTCTGATACCAACTCATTACTCCATCCAGTTTCTGTAATAAAGACTGGTATTGGACGATTTCTGTAAGAATCAATCATTTTTTTCTCGGAAAGATACTCTGTAGTTCCAGAGCCCGAGTAGTTGGGCGGCTCGGAGAATCCAGGATTCGGATAAGAATGTGAGGAGAATCCATCTATTCTATTAAGAAGAGTCTCGTCAAAATCATGCATTCGCCTGATAAAAATTCTGTTATCAAAATAATTCACCCCATCCTGAGGCGCTGCATTGTCCATGCCGCCCATTATTACAAAAAAATCAGGGCTTTTTGATTTAAATATTTCGACAGCATATGAAAGAAGACTTGCATATTCTTCCGGGTTTGGCGCTTCTCCTCCCCATTCATCAGAACGATTTACCTCATTCAAAATTATTATGTACCTATTTTGAGTTGGCCAACTCAAAGAGCTTAAAAAATTTGCGAAATCCAAAAGATCAGTCTCTGTGGGCTTACGCCACACTTTTGTATTAAAATAATCTCCCCCTGTTGAAAGACGCAGTATCGGAATTATTTTGTTTTCCCGGGCGTCATCCATAAATTTTTGCCATTTTTCCAAATCCCGATCTGAAAATTGAATCGGAATTGTCACATATCCCCATTCTCCTCCTCCTGAGTTAACAAGGCGTGCTGCATCGCCAATTTCTGTTGGAAATAAAATGTGTATTCCGATCTTATTGTTAGGTTTTTCCAATGGATCATAAAAACCATGTGATCGAGATGGGAAAAAGGAGAATAATACAGATAAAAATACAAATACAATTAAAATTTTCATCACACTTATAATACAGGAAGATGGACTTGGATTAAAGCTAGAATTTAGCGTTTGGTAGATTTTGAACCTGGAAGATAGTACAAAAGAACTCCACCTATTGCAAAAATAACTCCAGTCAGCTGAGCCTTATCAAGAGGAGTATACTCCAGAAGTAGTGGAAGAAAATACATGATAACACCAACTACTACTAATATAATTGCGAGTCTTTCTTTATACATACCTTATACAGCGTACAGAAAATAAAAATAACTTGTCAAGAGGGAAAGTGGTTTTACAAAAAAAGAATATCTAGTAGTCACCTGAGTCAAAATTATAGTCGTCGGCTGAAGGAAATGATTGCTCTTCAGAGCCACTCTCATACTGTTTCATCATTTTGTCCAATTCCTCTTCACTTGGCATACCTTCTATTTCTGACCCTGCAGGCATCATATATTCATAAATATTCTTCCCTTCAGGAACGTCTTTTGTAGGTGAAGGCTTGTCAACTGAAACATCATCATAATAGTACTCACTTTCTGAAGAGAACTCGCCGAATTCACTCAAGTCTTTTCTTAGAAGATATTCTTTTTTATCGAACCAGAAAAGTCTTCTGCCAGCCGACTCCGTATCGTCGTTTGGATCGAGTTCTTCGTATTTGTAGCACATCAAATCTCCGCACGCCTCCTCACCCAAATTGTTGTATTTCATCTTTGCAAATTCCGTTTCTTCTTCTTCATCATTTACCATATATTCTTCCATCTTGCTCTCAACTTCTTCATTTACTTCACCTGGCTTTTCTGTCTGTTTCCACCATTTACCATCCTTAAAATCTTTTATGTATGTTGTGTCTCCAATTACTATCATGTCGCTCTCCATGCCCTCACCCGATGATGTTGTTCTGTATTTCATTGTGTCTCCATCCATGTCGTAGATCATTGTCGTATTTCCACTATATCCTGAAGACTTAGAAATAACTTTGAACTTTGTTGCATTGGCCTGAGCAGTCATGTGCTTACGAAGAAGCTCGTCATCAATATATGCAAAATCACTTTCCTTGGCCTTTTGCATCATCATACTATTCCCCTTTGATCCAAGTGGCGAGCCACCACCCACTCCGCCTTTTCCAAAAAGAAAATATCCGACTCCCCCAAGTATTGCCACAACAACAACGATAACAATAATTAGAATTGGAGAAAATTTACCGTAATATTTTTTGATCGAAGGATTTTTTACTCGAGCAGTTTTTCTATGTGTCCTTTTGCGGGCCATACATCTACTCTATCTATCGACCAAACTATTTGTCAAGATGGAACTTTACCCTATATTCTTCAATCAGCTTTTTTGCTTCTTCATATGTAGCAGTCAACATACATTGCTGTCTCATCTCCGCTGCTCCATCAAAAGAAGAAAGATAGACTTTAAAGTATTTTTTCAATAACTGATACGACTTCACATCATTCCATTGCTCTTCGAACAGATTTAAATGATATTCCATGAGTTCTATTCTTTCAGAAATTGAAATTGATTCAAAATCCCGCTCGGAAAAGATCCACGGATTCTGCAGTGCACCGCGGCCTATCATAATTCCATCACACTTATACTTTTTTATTTTTTCCCTGGCATCTTTAAGTGTCAGAACATCACCATTCCCGACAATCACTGTGTTTTTTTTCATTTGATCCCTGAGCTCTACAACTTTTTTCACTTCATCCCAGTGAGGCGGGACGCTCGACATTTCTTTTTGAGTTCTGGCATGAATGGTAAGTGCAGCAAGATTATGTTCGAGCAAAAAACCTATCCAATCCTCAGTTTCAATTGTTTTAAATCCAATTCTGGTCTTAACACTCACTGGAAGACCTCCTGCTCCTTCTTGTGTCGCTGTTATAATCTCGTGAGCAAGACTGTGATTGCGGATAAGAGCCGAACATGCCCCGTTTTTTATAACTGTTTTTTGAGGGCACCCCATATTAATATCGATCCCATCAAATCCTTTTTCCTTAAGTTCCTTTGCTGCTAGAAAATAATTTTCAGGTTTCATTCCCCAAATTTGGGCAATAAGCGGTTTTTCCTCAGGATGAAAAAGAAGTCTTTGGACCACTTTATCGTGCCCTGGAGACTCAAGACCATCAACTGATGTAAATTCAGTAAAGAAGAGATCAGGCGTGCCAGACTTCAGAAAAACTCTGCGGAAAGCAGAATCCGTCACATCTTCCATAGGAGCTAGGATAAAAAAAGGCTTGAGTAATGTCTTCCATATATTTTCCATGCTCATGATTATACCCAAACACTTATAAAATGTACAAAACTACAAGTGTTATAATGCCGCTATGATACGACCATTTGAATATGAGCCACTTCCCGACCCTGCAGTTCGTCAACATTTTGTAACAGAAAGTGCTCAACCGCTTCTTGTGGGGTTATCAGCAATGATCCCTCGATTTAGAGACCTAGAAATGGTCCATAGGGCTGATTTATTTGTGCATTATAGAAGAGTTGCGGTTATGACAAAGAACTTGTGGCCAATTATTGACCCTTCTATGCCAAGAGAACGGCAAGTAAAATTATTTAGAATGGCTTATCATCATGATGACCCTGAATATGGGACTGGAGATATTCCATCAGACATAAAAATGGGATTAACCCTTGAACAGAAAAAAATCCTCGCTGATGCGGAGGGGGACTGGCTTAAAAGCATCGCTGATCTGCTACTGCATTTTATGAACCCAGAAGATAAGGAGCTATACCTTAAGGAGCAAGAAGAAATTCATAACAAATCTACTCCTGACTCGCAATTTCTTGATATCGTTGACAAACTCGATGGCCTTGGAGAAACAATGCACGAACTCTATTCAGGAAATCGTACTTTTCTGAAACCATTAGAAAATTATAGAAAAAGGTTTCAAACTTTTGAAGACTACCCAGCATGGGACATTATGAGAAAAGATCCTGCGATCCAACTTACAAACTTTCCTGATGAGAGTATCTTTCCCGAAAAACCTATTATGACCCCAAATTATGTAAAAAGTCTTGAGACGCTATGGGAACTTCCAAGAACCGAGGGGCTTCATCCTTGGTATAGAAGTTGGCTTGGAATAACCATACAGGAATTCGATCGTGGAAGGGCAAAGTTCCTATTTCCTGGTTGGCCGCAAGTATGGCAAAGACCAGAGGAACCACCAATCAGAACAACATTAAAAGGGATTCAACTGGCTAATTTTTAAAAGATATTAAAATACTAGACGTACTTGCTTTTATACTTCATTCGCACATGAGCGGGGACAAATCGTATGGCTACGTAAAATAATGTCGGGATAACAACTAGATCATCGAATTGCCCCACGATAAGACTAAAATCAGGAATAATATCAAATGGAAGAAATAGATAAGCAATTGCCCCGACAAGTAAAATTCTGGCAATTGTAGGAGTGTCTTTGTCAAAAAGAATTCCCCAGTAAAACTTTATTGTTTTTATTACATTTCTCATTTTGATACTTTCTCAAATTTTCTCACAAGCTCAACTACCCGCATCTTCACTTCCTCTGTGATGCGCACTACAACAAGACCTTGGTCTCTTAAACCATAACAAAGAATTGACTGAATTGGTGCAAGAGCAAGTAAGGGAAGTGCAAGAAGATCCTCTTCGCCCTCGACAACGACGACAGTACTCGTATCTTCCTGAATACTTTCATTTAAAAGGCTATCCAAAATAACAACTGCATCTGAATTAATTGCGCCTTGCTGATTGGTAATTTTTATATTACTAAGAGATATCTCCCCAAATTCGCCAGGGTCTATTTTTGATCTTTTGGTTTGGAAATCAATAAGTGATAGTGTTGGATTGATTTTCAATTTGAAAAGCAGCTGAGTTGTAATGTCTCCTACTGCAAAAATATAATGTGTTCCTTCAAGGTACTTTTCAATTTCACTATCATTTTTTAACACTTCTCCCCAAGGAACTTGCAGCTCACCAGTCAGGCTCGATGGCATTTTCAGGTCATCCAAAAAATATCTGATATATACAGTTCCTGATCTATCAATTTCTCCACTTCGAATTCTGGTTGATGAAATTATTTCCCCATCCTCTCCCCTGACAAAATCAACAGTTTCAACATACAACTCTTCCCACCCGAGTTCTTTTCTTTTTCTATTTATAATCTTTGCGTTCTCTATTCCATGCTCAGTTATGAATAGACCATCAATATCCCTATCCTCAAGAGTTGTTCCATAAATATCACCTAGGGGACTGATGGTAAATTTCCCTTCATACCCAAGACCCACCAAAAAATGCTCAACTGAGCTTTTTCTTTGCTCATACGACTGAATAGATTCTGCAAAATCTTTGTGTGAATGCATTTTTTGAACTGTTAATCCAATTGCAAGATGTGAGGAATTCTCAATTGCACTTTTTAGGAAAAATTCATGGCCCAAATGAAAATGATCAAATGTCCCACCAAGAATTGCATGTGAGTATTTTTTATTCATGAAGGTAGGCGAGGATATGGTGTCTTGAAATAAATGTGACCCCAGCGGGAATCGAACCCGCGATTTTCGGGATGAAAGCCCGACGTCCTAGGCCGCTAGACGATGGGGCCATTTCATTCAAGGAACTATAAAATTATACTTGATTTAGGCTTAAATAACAAGAAATATTTACTTTCCAAATAAGTACACAAATAATTCTATTATTCAATGTGCAAGTCTTTTTCTAGTGAATGGAAAATATCTGGAGATTCTTCGCCCTCAACCTCAAGCACTGCCCACGCTCCCTTATTTAACCTCGCAAGAGCATGATCAACAAGTATATATTTTCCCGGAACATCTACTCTAAACTCAACAATTGTCGAACCGCCAGGAAGAACTGCAGTTGTTTGAACATTTTTGTGAACTTCAGATCCCACTGCTCCCTCGGGATAAACAACATCAAATATCTCTCCAATCACATGGAATGAAGAAATCAAATTAACCCCTCCATTTCCAACGTACATGCGAATTCTATCCCCAACCCTTGCCTTCATTCTGGGGGTAGTCTCAACTCTTCCATTAAAAGTAACGTACGTAGGACGTCCGTCAATAAGTCCCTTTGAATCAAATATGGTAAGACCCTTTTTCCCTGGCCCTCCCAATGTGTACAGTTCTCCCTGCATAACATAAAACTCCCTGTCTACTGGAGCAAATCCCTCCTCTGGTTCAACTAGAATGAGCCCATATTGTCCATGTGAATTATGAGTACTCACATTCGGCATGGCACAATGATATACATATAGACCTGGATTCAAAGCCTTCCATCGAAAGGATTTAGTTTCCCCAGGAGCAACGTGAGTAACCGAAGCTCCTCCCCCTGGACCCGTAACGGCGTGCAAATCAATGTTGTGATCATGCAAGGAGCTCGAATGATTTGTAAGGGATATTTCAACCATATCGCCTTCCCTTATCCTATACATAGGTCCGGGAACCTGTTTGTTGTAAGTCCAATAATTAAAATATGACCCGTCAGAAACTTCACTCAAAACTTCCTGAGCGGTAATTTCAATTTTAACAACAGCGCTGTTCTTTCTTTCGATTGCGCGAGGCACATCATTGGGATCTGCGCCAATATTCTGAACCTTATCAAATCTATTAGACTTTAAGAAAAATGAAAGTGCACTCAATACGGGAACAGATGCGGGCTTGTGGTCTGATGTATGAGAATGCATATA
>CAZFJW010000007.1:0-26025 GCA_964519355.1 uncultured Gammaproteobacteria bacterium
CTCCCGCAGTATCTCCTGAGTTTGCAAACTGGATACGTGTTCCAATTATTGGTCTTGATCCTGTTTTACTCGAGAGATCAAATACATAGATATAATTGCCTGCTGCAACATAGCCCCTTGAGCTGTCAATAAAAATACTTGTGGCATCTGATGAGTTGCTTGAAGTATTAAAGTATCCTAATTCTGCATATATTTTATTTACAGGATCAGAAAAATTATTCAGATCGATTATTACAACTTCTTTGCCATCATTACTTGTTGCAATGTACCCATAATTTGAATCTCCCCACACGTCATATGTTTTGTATCCTTTGAAAGATCCTAATAAAGTTCCTGCTGGCGGATCGGTATTTGAAACTTGAACGCGGGCAAATGAAGTAGTACTTGCTTGCGCAACATCTCCAGTTGCTGCAAAAACATATCCCTCTTGAGCCCAAACAGCATTTGGTTTGCCGGGTAAATCAAGAGAGGCAAGAGAAAGATTTGGTTGACACCACTGTCCCTTTACGTTAGTTCCAAGAACGACCTCTCCACCACTTGTATTAGTGGTTGCCACTTGAGTAAGAGTGCCGGCGTTAAATTCTGCCTGGGATGATTGCAGATATATAAGATTGTCTAAGTATCGAGTTACATAGAGCGTACTTTGTATGGAAGATGCGTTGGGTGTTGTCCAAGATACTGTTAGTACAACTTTTTTTGTGGAAGGATCGAGTGTCCCGCCTGATTGAACAATAGCCCCGCTGGTATCCCTGTTAACACTGGAAATAACTATACTTCGAGTGAGTCCATTAACTGTTTCGCTGCCCGATGAAAGTACCCATCTATTAGATGAGAGTGTTGGGTGGTATGTTCCATCTGTTGATATTGATGTCCAGCCGCTTTCTCGGACACTCCTTACAGCTTCTTGCGCTTCTTTTAGAAATGAAACAGCATCTACTCTTTTTTCTTGCTGGGCTTTTCCATTTCTCGAGGCAACGAGTCCAGTTATGAGCCCAGGAAGAATAACACCGGCAACCCCAATTGCCAGAACAATTTCTACAAGTGATTGTCCTGAGTTAAGATTTTTTATGTAGTTAAATATTATTTTTTTCATTGCACCGAGTTAATTACGCCAATCTGATTAAGAGTAATTGTTTTGTGTTCTCCTCCTTGATTCGATAGGGTTACTTGATTTTGAGATGAGTTAAAATTTGCAATTTCACCCGAGGCTCGTTGAAAAATGATGACCCTTGAGGGGAATGTTACAGAAGAAAAATTTACATTGTTCTTAAGAGGTATGACAAAATTTGTTGAGTTGTTTACGTTATAAGAAGAACCAGAAAAAATTGTATACGATGTAGTACCAAAATATATGCCATATTCAGAAGCGGTTGTTCCCCCTTGAATTGAGCCGCTCATTGCAAGAGTCTGCTGTCCTTTTATGTCTGCGAGAATCGATGCAACCGACGTATCGAGTGAGGTTTTGCTTTGAGCATGTAGCAGATTTATTGTAATTATTCCGCTTAGAGTTGCAAAAATACTCATTGCTATGATTATCTCAATGAGCGTGAATCCTCGATTTTTAAATAAATGCCTGAACATATATTATCTATTTCCTACTTGACCAATAAGTCCATAAATAGGTGCGATAATAGCCATCATCATTCCTCCGATAAGAACAGAAACAACAACAAGCATGAGGGGCTCCATGAGAGTGGTTACAGTTTTTAAAGTCTTAGATACTTGATAATCTAGATACTCAGAAATGTCTTGCATTGATTTATCTAGGGTTCCGCTTTTTTCTCCGGCTTCAATTATTTTAATCATAATTATTGGAATTGTTGTTTTGTGGGATTTGAATGCAAGCGACATTTTTTTACCCGCAAGAACTGTTTCTTTTGCGTGAATTATTGTTTTTTTTACACTATTTTTGGCTACAACCTCTTGGCATAATGTAAGTGAGTCATTTATCGTAATCCCAGCATTTAACAATAAATACATGCTTCGGGAAAATTTTGTAAGATCGATTTGAACAGCGAGTTTGGAAATAAGAGGGAGGGCAAAGAGAAATTTTACAAATATTTCCCTTTTCATCTTATAGAAAATAAATATTCCAATTACTAAAGACACAGCGATTACAATAAAAGGAATTGTGTAGTCTAGTAAAAGATGTGAAATAAATATAAGTATTTTTGTGGGAAGAGGGAGAACTACGTGAAGTCGTTCGAAAACCTCGGAAATTTTCGGAATTACTACGACAAGTAATACAAAAAATACGATTATAAATACAACCATAATGACAAGTGGATAGAGCATCGCCCCTTTTACCTTGTCTCGAAATTCTGCATCTTTTTTAATATTTTCAGTCATATCTTTTAGGGCAACGTCTAATGTTCCTGATTCTTCAGCTGTCTTGATAATACTTACTGTAACCTTGTCAAATATTTTTGGAAATTTGTCAAACGAATAGTACATGTGTTTCCCTTGTGAGAGGTCTTCCTTTAGCGCTAAAAGGATTGCCTTGGTTCCTCCTTTTGAATCTTCAAGAAGAGAGTCAATTACTTCAAGAATTGGAATTCCAGCTGAGAGCATTGTATGAAGATTTTTGACAAACCCAATTTTTTCGTTGGTTGAAAGTCTTATTCGTGAGGATTTCATAAGTTTTCGACTTTTGTTACTCGGAGGACTTCCTCGATTGTTGTTGTACCTTTTGCGACCTTTCTCAGTCCATCATCAAGCATGCTGGTCATGCCGTCAAGAATGGCTTGTTTGATGATTACATCAGCGTCTGCTTTGATGTTAATTAATTTACGGATTTCCTTTGTAACTTCAAGCACTTCATACACCCCAAGTCTTCCTGAATAACCTGTGAAATGACACACCTTACAACCTTTTCCAATATATATTGTAAGAGGAGTCTTTGGTCCAAAGTTTTTTCTTATCATTTCAGGTGATAGGTTAATTGATAAATCTTTCGGGGAAATGTTGACAGACGATTTGCACATGTCACAAATTTTTCGAACCAATCTTTGCCCAATTATGACATTTACAGTTGATGCAACTAAATAGGGCTCGATGTCCATATCGACAAGACGAGGAAGTGCAGTTGCAGCATCGTTTGTGTGAAGGGTGGAGACAACTAAATGTCCAGTAAGCGCAGCATTTACTGCAATGCTTGCTGTTTCTGAGTCTCTAATTTCACCTACAAAAATAATATTAGGATCTTGTCTTAAAATTGATCGAAGTCCAGATGCGAAAGTTAGATTTGTTTTGGCATTTACTTGAATTTGATTAACTCCTTTGATTCGATACTCAACTGGATCTTCAATTGTAGTAATATTTTTTTCTCTCGAGTTCAGAATTTTTAAAATCGAATAAATTGATGTTGTTTTACCAGATCCGGTAGGGCCGGTTGATAAGATCATTCCATAGGATTTATTCATTGCGCGGTTTAATTTTTCAAGATCACTCTCACTCATTCCAAGGTCAACTAGAGAAAATTGTCTTTGTTTTGAGGAGAGAAGTCTCATAACTATTTTTTCACCCTCCACTATCGGAACGATAGAAACTCTTATGTCGAGTGCTTCCTCATCTAATTTTATAGTTAGCTTCCCATCCTGAGGACTTAAATGTTCATCAGTTCTAAGGCGCGATAGAACCTTAATTCTTGTTACAACCTGATCGTGTATATTTTTCGGAAGTTTTAAAACATCCTGAAGAATACCATCTATACGGAAGCGAACAAGAGAATCTTCCTCTTGCGGTTCAATATGTATATCTGATGTTTTGTCTTGGTATGCATATCGAATAAGGATATCGACAATTTTTGCAGTTGGTGCATTCTGAGCTATGGTTTTGGTTACATTTCCAGCTTCTTCTGGGAAAAACGACTCAAACGCCTTTTGGAGATTCTTTCGAAATATATGAAAAGTGTTAACAATATCCCGTTCTGTTGCAAAATATGGTATTACTTTTTGGCCTGTCTTTTTTGAAATTAATTCCAGAGCCTCTCTGTTGGTTGGGTCGGCCATTGCAATCTTTATTCCACTCTCGTCTCTGGCAAAGGCTATCATTTTTTGCCTTCTCGCAAATTTTTCTGGAACAATATGGAATGCTTCTTCAGGAATAGAAATTTTTGAGAGAACAACGTAAGGAATTTTTAAGTAATCAGCTATTAGTATTCCTAAGTTTTCATCTGAGGCAACGTCTTTCTCAATAAGCGCATCAAAAAGATTTGTTCCGGAGTCCTTTGCAAAAGATGCAATTTTCTCAAGTTTTTTATCATCTATAAGTTTTACCTTTAGAACGAGTTGTTTTAGCTCTTCATCCGAGATAATCATGGGCAGATTAAGGTTATTTAATAATAGTTTTTATTTTTGATATTAGGTTGTTAAAATCAAAAAAACTTTTATTTATATAATCTTTTGCTCCGAGGGAAATTGCGTGTTTAACATCATCTTCCTGTCCGAGAGTTGAAAAAACAAGAACCGGAATTGAAGAAATTTCAGGATCCTTCTTCATCTCTTCAAGCACTTCGAAACCATTTTTTTTAGGCATGATGATATCAAGGAGTATCATGTTGGGTTTTTGAGCTCTAATCATCGCAAGTCCTTCGTCTCCATCTGAGGCAACTAATGTTTCAAATCCCTGTTCAGTAAGTCTGGTTGAATAAAATTTTTGGAAGAAGACATCATCTTCTATAACTGCAATTTTCATATTTTGTACTATTTATATAGTATAGCTATTTTTACTGATCAAGGACAGTAGATCGTTATGATTTTGATCAAGTGGAATTTCGACCGAATTATTTTGTATTGAATCTATTGAATGCTTCAGATATTCAACCAATTTTCCAATTGCGTCAAGTTCATCTGATTGGGGTACTCTTTTTAAGTTTTGTGAATCTTGGAAAAATAATTCTATTCCACGACTCACTTTCCCAATATTATTGTAATTCATTGCGTAGCTCTGTCCCTTGAGAGAGTGTGAAGCCATGAACAATGCCTGGAGTAAATTTTTATCACCTCCGGTTTTATATTCTTCCAATTTAACTTTTAGAACATTGACATATTCTATTGCGGTTTTGATGTACAGATCTTTGAATTCTTCTAAATCAACATTTTGCATCGTATACATCATACACGAGTAAATACGCTCGGGCAAGTATATTTCTTGATTTATCCTCTCTTGCAATTTACACTTATAGGAAGCGATGAGCATTATTCTTTATCCCATTTTTATACTCCTCTTTCTATATGTTGAAATACCGTTAAAATCGGTACGATTTATGCATTCTCTAAACATGTATCTTCTTCACTTGCTTTCAGTTCCGATTCTTGCCCGGACCTTCTTTAAACCAATGAAAAATGAATATCACAAGGGTCTTATTGTGTTCTCAATATTTTTTGGGATGACTGTTAAATCCGTTCTTATTCTCATTTCGCTCGTAATTGTAATGATATTAGCTGTTATCGAATGTATCTTGCTTGCGTTTTATTTAGTATTACCTGCATTTCTTTTTTACATTCTTATTTTATGATTGGCGAAAATTATTACTATCAAGTTTATAAAATTTTCTACAGCAGAATTGGTGTATTGGTAAGGTTTGGATTCTTTGCATTAATTTTAGAGCTTCTTTTAACACAGCGGGATGATTTTACAAATGTTAAAAGAATTCTATTTTTCTATTTTATTCTTCTTTTGCATGAGGCATATTTATACGCAAAAGTTTATAAACATAGACCTGGAAAAGGTGTTATGGATGAAGTAAAGGATCTCGAGTCCATCATGGATTTGAAATCAAGATATGTATTCGATCATAGTAAAAGTTCTTATAAAGTAATTAAAAATACTCCGCACAAAATTCATGAAATCATTTTTATCATTAAGAAAATTGGTGGATTATTTCGTCTTGAAAACATTGATGTATATAAAGAAGAGCTATTAAAAGAAGCACGTGAAATAGTGCGTTCTGTTGGAGGGAGATATATAACGGGACTTGATATGTTCGTTGCATATCTTATTTTGTCAGATGAAAAAACCCGCTTTCTTGATAAGCATAATTTAACAAAAAATGACTTGGTGAATATTTTGTATTGGGCTCGGAATAAATACAGTCTTGATCGTAAGCAAACATTTACAGTGTCATTTAAGGGGCTCGGAGCTTTTGATTGGCTTGCATATGGCTGGAATTATGAAATTAAAAAATACACCCAGGATTTTACTCTTGCAGCTTTAGCAGGAAAATCTCCACCGACAGCAGTAGGAAGAAAAGACGAATATGAGCAATTTCTTGTTGCTCTTTCCAAAGGAGACAAAGCAAATATTTTACTAATAGGAGAACCGGGAACTGGAAGGTCATCTCTTGTTAAATTTTTTGCGTATTATTCACATATTGGATGGGTTCCACATTCATTGGCCCATAAAAAAATATATACACTTCTTATCGACCAGCTTCTTGCTGGGGTATCAACTCAAGGAGAGCTGGAAGAGCGCTTGAACTTGATGCTTCAGGACATTGTTCATTCCGGTAATGTAATATTATTTGTTCCTAATATTGAAAATGTTCTTGGTGGAGGAGGGTTAAATTTTGATGTATCTGGTGTTCTTTATGAATACTTGAAGGATAACAAAGTTCAAATTATTGGTACATCAAATAATAATATGTACAAAACAATTATTGAACAAAAACAAGCATTTGTTGATCAATTTGAAATAATTAGACTCGAAGAACCAAGTCCTGAGACGGCGCTTTTCATGCTTTTTGAAAAAGCGACAGAAATTGAAGATAGATATCATGTAAGGCTTACATATGAGGCTATTAAAGAGTCGGTTGAGTTGTCATCTTCTTATATTCCAGATAAATATCTTCCTGGTAAGGCAATCGAGCTGCTTCAGAGCGTTTCATCTTCAGTAAAGCTTGAATCTGGCAGATCAAACTCTTCAGGACCCATGACTCTTTTTGGGAAAAAATATCCTATTGTTACAAAAAAAGACGTTGCGGCCTTCATAGAACAACAAACAAAAGTAGTGCTTCAAGAACCAGGAGAGAAAGAGAAAGAATTACTTATTCATTTTGAAGATAAAATTCATGAAAATTTTATTGCACAGGAGGAGGCAGTAAAACTTGTAGCCTCAACTTTTAGAAGACTGCGGACTGGGTTTGTGAATAAAAAAAGACCTATATCGGTTTTCCTTTTTATGGGCCCAACAGGTGTTGGTAAAACAGCCCTAGCAAAGGTGATTTCTCAAATATATTTCCATGATGAGAATGCGATGATCAGATTTGATATGAGTGAGTTTCAGACTCAAGAGCAGATGGAGCGTCTGTTAGGACCAAAACCTGGGCAAGGATTTATTGCCAATACACTGGTTGACCAGGTTCATGATCATCCCTTTTCAGTTCTGCTTCTTGATGAGCTTGAGAAAGCACACCCTCAAATACTTGATTTATTCCTTCAAGTCTTTGATGAAGGAAGGCTAACTGATAATGCTGGAAGAACAATTTCATTCATAAATACTATTATTATTGCGACCACAAATGCGGGTAGTGAGGCGATACGAGAGCAAACACAACAAGGTGTTCCTATGATTCAAATGAAAGAACAGCTTGTTGATTATTTGATGAGGACTCATATGTTTCGTCCAGAGTTGATCAACAGGTTCGATGAAGTTGTTGTATTTAATCCCCTGACTCAGTCTGATGTATTGGGTGTTTCGAAGATTATGTTGACAGAATCCTTGAGAAGACTCGAAGAAAGACACGTTTTTATTAACTTTGATGAATCTGTAATTCAAAAAATCGCAAGAGAAGGGTATGACCCAGAATTTGGAGGGAGGAATATTAGGCGTTACATTGAGGAGAGTATTGAGGGGCTGGTTTCAAATAAAATACTTTCGAATGAGATTCAAAGAGGAGCACATGTTAGTCTTTCTGTTGATCAGAACGGTCAGTTTGTAATACAATAAGCGCCTATATGAATATTGCATTTTTTGAACTAGAAGATTGGGAAAGAAAAATTTTTGAGGATTCACTCCATGATCACTCGTTAACGTTTTATGATTCACCTCTAACAGAGGATTTGGTTAGTAACATTCAGGAGTCACAAGTAATTGTACTTTTCGTTAACTCGAAAGTTTCGAGAGAAATAATAGACCGCCTTCCAAATCTGAAATACATTGCTACAATGTCAACTGGATTTGATCACATAGATCTTGAAGCATGTAAAGAGAGAAATATTGTTATATCGAATGTACCAACGTACGGAGAATTTACTGTAGCAGAACACACTTTTGCACTTATTTTAACAATTTCCCGAAAGATATTTGAGTCTCAAGTAAAAATTAAAGAAGGAGTTTTTTCACCTGAGGGCCTAACGGGGTTTGATTTAAATGGTAAAACATTGGGAGTTATTGGGACAGGAAATATAGGTCGTAACGTAATAAAAATTGCGAAAGGTTTTGGGATGAATGTTATTGCATATAACAGGTCATATAACGAGGCTCTATCTCAGGAATTAGGTTTTACATATAAAGATTTAGATAGTGTTTTGAGAGAATCAGACATAGTAACACTTCATGTCCCGTTGACTGGGGAAACACAACATCTCATAAATGAAGATAAATTTTCGATTATGAAAGATGGGGCTATTATAATTAATACATCACGAGGTGGAGTGCTTGATACAACAGCATTGCTGAAGGCTATCGAGAATAAAAAAATTCAAGCAGGAATTGACGTGTTGGAGGAAGAGCCACTGTTGAAAGAAGAAAAGCAATTATTGACTCGTAAGTTCAACACGGAGGAATTGCAGTGTGTAATTGAAGGACATATGCTCGCAATGAATCCAAATGTCGTAATGACTCCGCATAATGCATTCAATAGTCGTGAAGCATTACGAAGAATTATCGATACAACAATCGAAAATGTTCATGGCTTTAATTCAGGAGAGTACAAAAATACAATCACTTTATGAACCTTCAAGAATATGTTGGTGAAAAAAAACCCATACTCAAAGATTTTATTGTAGATTTTTTAAAAAGTCAGAATTCCTCACTTTTTGAACAAGAAGAAATTCTTAACAAGCTTTCGGAGTTTGTTACAAATGGCAAGATGCTTCGCGGCTTGATAGTCTGCCTTATCAGTCAGATGTATGGAAAAGACGTTTCTAAAGAATCGTTAAGTCTGGCGGCTGCCATTGAGATAAATCATTCCTCTCTTCTCATGCATGATGATATTCTGGACAACGACAGACTTCGACGAGGGAAAAAAACGATTTTTGCTCAATATGAGGATGAAGGAAGAAGTGCAAATATTAATGATCCTTATTTTTACGGTACCTCTTCTGCGATTATAGTTGGAGATATTGGAATATTTTTGGCAGTAAAACTTTTTCAGAATGTAAATCAAGAATACCTGCGGGATGTTTTAAATCTATTTTATAGTGAGATGATGTTTGTTGGACTCGCAGAGCAATATGAATTTGGTGTAGGACTGAAAGATATTGAAATTAATGAGGATGCAATACTTGATATTTACCGATATAAAACCGCACGATATACATTCTCACTTCCAATGAAGCTTGGTGCTTTAATAGCTGGGGCGCCGGAGGATCAAATAAGACTATTGGATAAAATAGGTGAAGAGTTGGGGATTATTTTTCAAATTATCGATGATGAGATAGGGTTGTTGGGCGATGAGGAAGAAATTGGTAAGCCTGTCGGGTCTGATATTCGAGAGAACAAAAAAACTCTGGTTCGAAAAATGCTTTTTGAAGAAGCAGGCGATGAAGATAAACAAAAATTATTGGAAGCATTCGGAAATCATAATTTAACAGAAGGACAAATTAAAAACGTTCAAGAGATTATAAAAAAATTTGGAGTTGATAAAAAAATATTTGAGATAGTATCATCCCGAGCAGCCAATCTAAAACCTAAAATTGATCAACTTGAAATATCTGAGGATCACAAGAATCTTTTAAAAGAGTTTGTTGATTACAATCTACACAGAACTGCGTGAGATTTTTTCCTTTGAGAACCACCAATAATATACAACAGGAATAAAGAAAAGCATAATTAGTCCGGAAAATGTAAGTCCTGCGATGATTGCTCCTCCAAGACCGCGCCATAGCGGATCAGAAAGAGTGATCGGGATTAGGCCAACGATTGTTGCAATAGAAGTGAGCGCGATTGGTTCCAGTCTAGAAGTTGATGCGTCAAGAATTGAGTCAATGTAATTCATTCCTGTTTTTTGATTTAGAATGATTTTATCAACTATTAGTATTGAATTTTTAACAACAATACCAAAAAGTGCCAGAATACCAATTAAAGCAGGAAAAGAAAGCGGGGTTTGGGTAATTGCAAATATTACAAAAACACCGGTTATTGAAAGGGGAATCACAAGCATAACAATAAGAGCTCTTCGGAAGGATGTGAATTGCAAAACAAGTGTTCCAATAATCAGTATGAATGATAGGATCATTGCCTGGAATATGGAATTTACTGATGCTTGATTTTCCTCGTTTACTCCACCTGTTGCCCATCCATAACCTTGTGGAAGAGCGAGTGAGTCAGCATATGCTTCAAGTTTTTTATTCAACATCGGTGCATTAAATCCTGATGTTACCGATGCGCTAACTGACAGTGTCCTCTTTCCATCTTCCCGAGTGATTAGTGTGGGATTCGTTTTTAGTTTTAATTCTCCAAGCGCAACAAGAGGAATTGGTCCGGATTGAGTCGGAATCAAAATTCTGGAGATATCTTCTACTCGCTGTGTGTTTGAGTCGAGTCTTATCGTGATATCTTCTGTTAGTTTTTCATCTTCACTCAGTTTGATTTGTTCGGTTTCAAATCCACTCGAAAAGATTCTCATCCAAAGTCCAAGCTGGTCAAGAGTAATGTTGTATGTAGCAAGTTTGGCTTGATCTGGAATAAAAACAAATTTAGAAGTTCCAGGCTTTATAGACTTGTCAATATTTGTTACACCTTGCTGTTCAGACATAAATTTCTGGATTTGACTAGCGTATTCATCAAGTTTGGCAAGGTCTGGACCAAATAGTTTTATTTGCAGGTCAGATCCTGCTGGCGGTCCTCCAGAAACTTCATTAACTGAGACTTTTCCTTGGTCGTAATTTGCAAGTTCGGTTCTGATTTGCTGTGCAA
Source organism: uncultured Gammaproteobacteria bacterium (assembly GCA_964519355.1). GTDB lineage: Bacteria > Patescibacteriota > Microgenomatia > Levybacterales > GWA1-39-11 > CAZBEA01. Next base: position 11,140 of record CAZFJW010000007.1, read on the forward strand.
TGTCTGACGCGCTTTTTTTCCTGTTTTTGTCTAGCGCAAATGAGAAAAGCAGATTATTTGAGCTTGCTCCACTTTGTCCCATTTCTGACGAAAAACCCTGACCAGTTTCGAGAGACACAAAGTCCACCTCAGGTATATCGTAAATTTTATTCAATATATTAATTCCTTCGTCATGTGCTTTATCAAGATTGGTACCTGTTGGAAGTTCAACTGAGACATACAAATTATCTTCATCTGTTTTTGGAAAAAATTCAGTTTTTACAAGTCCTGTTGGGAGAAGCATAAATGAAAATAGTAAGAAGAGAACAACCATAAAGACGGTGCTTTTTCTTGCTTTAGGAGAGCTTAAAATCTTTTTAAGAGCATTGTGATAAGAGTTTTCAATCGATTGAAAACTAAAAATGCCATCATTCAGCATGTGTTTTATTCGAACCTTTGCTTTTTGCGAAACCACAATTTTTTTAGAAAGAGCGTGAATTAGGGATCCTCTTATTTTTAACAAAATTAATAAGAAGAGCATTGTGACAAGGATTTCAATAAGAACAATGTTTGATTGTGGATATATAAAAATAACCAGGCCAGCGATTATTAAAATGAACAGAAGTGATATTAGAAGTATTCGTACCCTGAATGGAATACGCGGCCGCAGTAGGAAGATCATAAGTGGAAGAGTAATAAAAATTGCTACAAAAAGTGATCCAATGAGTGAAGATGATACAACAATAGGAATTGGTTTGATAAATTCTCCTATGATCCCACTGCCTAAGATAAGAGGTATAAATGCCCAAACTGTTGTGATTGTTGTGGTGAAAATTACAACCCTAAAGTCGCGGAAAACCAAAAGTCCAGTCTCCAGTGGTGAGAATTTGTTAGTTCTAAAATAAGAAGTCATAGCAGAAATAACAACTATCGTGTCATCGACCAGTAGTCCGAGAGAAAGAAGAAGGGAAAACGTTGCGAGAAATGAAAATTCCATATGGGTAATTTTCATGACAGAAAAAGTTATAAGAAATGTAAGAGGGACAGAAAGCATGGATAGGAATGCTTGTCTGATTCCAAGAAATAGAAGCAGCACAAAGAAAACAAGTACAATTGTAATGATTACGTCTCGAACTAAATGATTGAACTCTTCAGTTAATTGTTCAGCAGTGTTAAGAACCGTATATTCTTTAAAGTTAGACCCATTTGTTTGGAGTTTTTCCTCGACCATTTTTTTTGCAGCGTTGTTTGCATCTTCAATATTAGTAGTAAGGACCCGGAAAACGCTAAAACTTACTGAGGGGTTAATAGTACCACTTGAGGATATGTATGACTGATTTTGATCTGGCTTAGAGATTTCTTTAACTTCTGCAACATCACCTAGGGATATTATTTGCCCGTTAATGTTTAATTTAATATCCCTTATGTCCTGAATTGTATAGATTCCTCTGTCAATTGTTAAGGAAAAAGCAGAATCCTTTGTTTTAATAGTGCCCGCAGGAAAAGAGTTGAGTCCATTGCGAATGCTTCCGGTTAATTGGAGGGGGTTTATATTGTAAGAAGATAGTGCTTCGGGGCTCAGTACAATTTGAATTTCCTGCTCATCAATTCCAGTTATAGCAACACGATCAATAGATGGAAGGTCTTCTAGGTCGTTCTTTAGATTCCTTGCAAATCTAATGAGACTTGCACGATCAGATTTTTTTGAAACAAGGCTAAAGACCCAGATGGGTTGATTTTCAAAATCCAGCTTTTCAACATTTGAGTCAAGTGCGTCTTCTGGAAGATCGCTTATTTCAGAAATTGCCGAATCGACATCTGTTTTTGCTTTTTCTGGATCTACTCCAGATTCGAATTCAACTTGTATGATGGAAACAGAGTCGCGGGATGTTGAAGAAATAGTCTTAACATTATCGATTCCTAAAATTTTATCCTCGATAGGAATCGATATAAGGGATTCGATATCTCCAGGTGTCCCTCCTGGTAATACTGTTGATACGATAACGAGTGGAATTTTAATTGTTGGGTTTAATTTTCTTGGAAGCGATGTATAGGATTGTATGCCGAATGCTAAAATTCCAATTAAAACTAAAATAACTATTCGAAGATTGGTAGTATATCGTGCAAAAAGTGAGTTTTTGAGATTTTGATTAAAGTGTAGCTTCCTGAGGTATTGAGATGTTTTCATACATATTAGTTTTGGACTTGAACCTGTTCTCCTTCTGAAACACTACGGTTCAAAATAATCGTTTCATTTGCCCTCAGTCCGCCTTCAACAATTACGTACTCACCCATGATTTGCCCAAGCTTTATTTTTTTTGACTGAGCCTTTTTTTCATTTACTACAAAAACAAATGCTTCATCCTGTGTTTGGAAGACGCTATCTACAGGAATAAGCACAAAACCTGTATCAATAACTCCTACCGGAAGATGTACTGTAACAAATGCGCTGTCTGTAAAAAGATGTTTGTATGATTCATCAATGTTGAAAATAACTGAGTAGAGTTGTCCAGAAGTTGCCTCAGTAGATACAAATGCTGGAGCGACTTCAATTGTTTTTCCACCAACAATAATTTTTGCGAGGGAGTCCATATTAATGCTTGCCGCAGTTTTTTGAGTAACTTTTGCATCGACTATAATTGACCCTTCATCACCTGATAAAGTTACAAGTGGAGTTCCTGGAGAAACACTTTCCCCAACTTTCACATGCACCTTTTGGACAGTAGCATTCATAGGAGAAGAGGGAAACATGTTGGCTTCTTGGACTTTAGCCAGACGTAATTGAACACCTGATACTTCAAGGCCGAGTTTTAATGCTTTTTCCTGAAGGTCAATTTGTTTGAGTGCAATGTCTTTTGTTATCTCTTCCATTTTTTGCACCGGTTTATCGTCATTGACTTGGTATTGGCTTGCTCTTAATGAGGCCTGAAGTTGGTTTGATCCCCCTTGGATTTGGGCTTGGAGTTGTTGTAGTCCAAAAATTGCGCTGTCATTTGCCCCGCCGATATTAGTGGTTTCTAGATCTTTAATATCGTTTTTTACTTTTGTGAGTATCGTTGAATTAAGGTCAACAAGTGATTGTGTATCTTCTATTGAGCTCTGTGTAATTTTTCGTAATTCATCTGAGTTCTCACTTTGTTTATTAACTAGATCACGTTGCTTTTGAATGAGATCTTTTTGTGCATCAAATGTATCTTTGGCGTTTTGATATTGGAGTCCTGCGAGTTGTCTTTGTAGAGAAAATGCGTTACCGCCTTGATAGTTTGAGGCAAGATTTATCAATGCCTTTCCTTTATAAATATGTGTTCCTTCTGTTGCATTGATTGAACTGACTATTCCTGGAGTTTGAGCAACAATTTTAATAACTCCAGATTTGTTTACCTCTGCCTGGACTGAAATAGTTGGTGATTGTCCAAGACGAAAAACCTCGACATTTTTTATTTGTGTTCTTTTAATTTCCCCTGCTGGCTTGGTTTTAAAAACTACACTTCCAAGTGCAATAACAATAAGGAGTAATCCAAGTGCTGCAAAAAAAGCTCTAAATGGGTGTTTTTGAGCAAATTCATTGCCTTTTTTATATTGTTTGTTTGCTTTGACTTGTGAACTTGAGAGTTTGTTTTTAATTTTATTTGAGATTGTCTTTGTTTTTTTGTTTTGAAATGTTGCTCTTTTTGCCATAAAAAAATCTGCCTATTCTGGGCAGATAAGCTTATTATATCAAACTAATCTTAAAAACGGAATCTGTTAAAATACAAATATGAAAACATATAGAAAATGTACAATTCCTCATGAGGGCGTAGAAAGAATAATGGCTGTTAAGGCTGTAATTCGAAAGAATGGAAGAGTATTGTTAGTTCAAAGGGCAAAGGACGATACAATGGGAGGTTATTATGAGTTTCCCGGTGGAGGTGTAGAAGAGGGTGAAAGCATGGTTGATACTCTGAGGCGAGAACTTTACGAAGAAGTGGGTTTTGAAGAGGTTTCAAATGTGAATTATCATTCTTGTATAGATATTCCGTCGATGGAGATTCATCTCGTTTTTTATACCGCGTTTAGTTCAGAAAATCCCCATATATCTGTGGATCACACAGACATGAGATGGATTGATGAGGTTCCATCTGATATTATTCTTACCCCTGAGACGAAAGAAATTCTTGTTAGTTTATTCGCTGCTTGACAAAAAACAAAAGAATTGTAATAGTTAAATATAGTATGGCTGCTCAAAAAAAGAAAAAACCACAAAAAAAAGTTGTTCTAAGAACATATAAATCTAAATCTAGTTCAAATCTCGGGCCTGTACATTTTGTAATGATTGGTGTAACGGCTGCAGTAATAGTTGCTGGCTATCTTTTCTATCAGCAAAATGTTCAAAGTCCCTCAAGTCCTAAGAATGAACTAAAACAAACAGTGAATGTTGAGAAGACGAAATTCGAATCAAAGGATAAAATGGACGCAGAGGTTAAAGATGAAGAAGCAACATCTGATTCAATCACTCTTGAAGAGCAAGGTGAATCAAATCAATCAGGAACAGTGATGCTAGGTGAAGTTGATGGGAAAGCTACAGTTTCTGTTCGAGTTCTTGGTTCATCAGAAAATGCTCAATTGGCAACTGTTAATAGTGGAAGCTGCGCATATCCAGGAGCGGTAAAATACCCGCTTACAACGCTTGTTGATGGTTCATCAAAGACTACGCTTGAAGTTTCCAAACAGCAGCTTCTTTGGGGTCTTCCACTTGCCGTTATGGTTCACGCTTCTCTAACAGATGAGAGTGTCGTTGCCTGCGCAGATCTTTCTTACTAAAATTCCTTCTTATATTTTTTCTGCAAAAACAATTAATCTTTTCAACGCTGTTCCGGGTGGAGTGCAAGTTTGGAGTAGAAGTTGATCCTTGGACAAGTCTTTTAAAAAACTAACATCTGATGGATTTACAATTACTTTTTTAACAACTTTATATGAATATAGTTTTCCATCTTTCGAAAGAAAAATTTTTTCTCCGTTTTTAACTTGAGGTAATTTTATAAACGGTGTATTTGTACGCGTCATATGCCATGGGGTATCGGAAGAATGTGCAAAAAGAAAAACAGTTCCTTTTTGATTTGGGAAATAACTTCCTTTTGCATGAGCAACGCCATTCTCAAGAGCAGCTTTATATTCATTCTGATCCCACGGATTCACATTTGAAATAATATGAGCCTGGGCATTAATTGAAGGAATTGTAATAGTGAATTCTTTTGTTGTTTTAACAGTAACTTTTTCTTGCGGAATAAGATAGATAGAAAGGATTGGAGAGTATATAAATAAAACAAGGAGGATCGAAAGTGCAATAAGCAGGTTTCCAAAGTGTTTAGGTAAAGAGTTTTTATTTTTGATTTTTTTCATGTGTGTGGGATTATAGAGGGTTGAGAGAAGAAACTCAAGGAGAAGGCTAGGCGCGGAGAAACCCAGGGGCGCACCCAGATCGGAAACGTAAATACCAACCCATAAAGAACATAATTAGCGCTGCGAGTGTCATCCAAATAGTAAGATTGGCTCCTGTTGCTGGAAGCATATTTCCAAGAAGAGCTCCAATTGGATTTGACGATGATCCCGAGCTTCCTCCAGTTGATCCCCCAGATCCGCCATTATTGCCTCCATTTGTAGTACCTGGGTTGCCGCCATGATGACATTCCTTAGATTCTGATTTGTCATCACATGGTGTGCATGGATCACAAACTGGCTCTTCATGACAATCGTCACAGTCAATGTGGGTAAAATTAGAATTAATATCCTTGTTTTCGATGCCAATGTTTGTATCAATGTCACCTGTTTGAATTGACACATCTCCAAGATTTCCGTCAGCAGTATTATAACCAGTGTTTAAGTTCTGAGATATTAGATTTTCAATATAAAAGTAATTGTTTAGAATTACTGAAAAGTCTTTATTGAATGATGCATTGATTGTATTATTCGATCCTGATCCGTTTCCTGAAATAAGTACTGATACACTTTCTACGGAATTGCTCCCTTGATTGTATGAATTGTTAACATTACTATTGAGAATAAATGCTTGGGCAATAATGTCTCCTGTCATAATCTTTACGTTGCCAGAGTTATTAGATGCTGAGTTGTATCCAGTATTGGCATTGGTTGTTTCTTTGTTAATAATAGAGGCATTATTTGTTTGATAAATATTTGATGTTGTGTTGTTTGTAATATTAACTTGATTGTTAGACTCTGAACCATTTCCTGTTATTGAGAAAGAATTTTGAGTTGTGCAGCAAGAATCCAAAAGTGCAACATTTGAATTTACATTTTCATTTGAAATCGATGAGTCGGTTTGAATTGAGCCTGTTTGTATTGCTACGTCTTCTCCCGTATTGGAAGATGCATCGTTGTTCCCAGTATTGGAATTGGTTTCGACTTCGTTATTTATTGCCGCGGTATTTTGTTGGGTAACATTTGCAGTATTTTGGGTCTCGACATGTACCTCATTCTGCGAACTATCACCATTTCCTGTTACTGAAAGACTAACTTGTTCAGCATAAGCAATACGTGATTGTACTGTGAGTGTGGGCAGGAGAATTGTGAGTATTAGAAAAATTCTCCTTTTCATAAGTTTACGTTGTTTGAACGTGCAATGTTCTTTTTACAAATGATATTTTTTTAGATATGAAATATGCAATTCCAGCAATGCCAAGAAAAGGAACAATTAACAATGCCCATGCAAGGTTGATCGTTACTGCAGAACTATCTTGTGGTTGAATAGTTGCTACATTCTCTGTGGCACCAGTCTGAGTATTGTCTGAAGAATCCTTAGCAGCCCCTGCGATTTTTAAAGATCCTTTGTGAGAGTTATTTGTAGTAATTCCAAGTACTTTAGGTGCTTGAGTTTTTTCACTTTGTGCACTTGCAACTGTGGCTGTGTTTGACTTATTTGAATTGCTGTTCGAATTCCCATTTGTTGTATTTTGTCCTCCAATATTGTTATGTGAATTTGAGTTATTTGATTCTGTAGCAAGTTTTTGCTGCCCTGGTGTAACAAGGTTTCCACTCCAATTTCCAAATACATTTACAAAAGTCACCATTAAGTTTCCGCCTGAAATGTTATTGTTCACAAAGTTAATAAGGTTTGCAATTATTGAGGAATCACCGGTAGTAATTGAAGAGTTCCCCCCAGTGTTATCTGTTGCAGCATTTCCACCAGTGTTTGCTCTTAGATCTAAGTTGTTTACGATTTTTGCGTTATTGTCTTGAACAAGTGTATTATTATTGGTTTGATTTACTTCTGCATTATTATCTGAAGAGGATCCATTTCCATTGTTGACTGCTGTTATTTGTCCATATTCATCAACACTGAACTCTGTTCCTTGAGATCCTGCAAAACTTGCTCCTTCTGGTGCTCCTACGATTTGTCCTACCCATTGACCAGCCTTGTTCACAAGCACCAACCACCAATTCTGTCCGCTTAGATTACTATTGGCAATGTTTAAGGTATTTGCTTGTACAGAGGAATCGCCAGTATTAACTGATGATGTTCCTCCAGTATTTCTTGAAACGTCATTTCCACCTGTTTGTGCATCAAGTATAAGGTTATTGTCTATGTCCACGGCATTGAATTGGTATGTATCGTTATTGTTTTCTTGATTAATTCCTGCATTATTTGTGCTATTTGAACCATTTCCAGTGTTGGCTGCAAGTGCGTTTGCTGCACATGCTGTGCAGGTAAATGGATTTTCAGGAAGTATAATGTCACCGATAAGGTTACCGAAAATATTTACAACCCCAAGTATAACGTTGCCTGCAATATTATTGTTTACAAAATTTGCCACATTTGCCGCAACATTCGCATCGCCAGTGGTAATTGTGGAATCTCCTCCGGTATTTGCACTTGCAGTATTACTACCTGAATCAGCAAGTAAAACCATTCCATTTTCAAGGTCTGCATCATTGTTTTGGAATGTTTCATTATTGTTAGTCGTATCAATTCCTGCATTATTTGTACTGTTTGAACCATTGCCTGTGTTGGCCACAGTATTTGATCCTCCTGTGCATCCAATTATGCAATTGGCATCAAAATCCAGAACTATATCGCCAATGTGATTGTCTGCTACATTAAATTCTGAAACCATAAGTCCTTCAATATTGGAGTTAATGTCATTGATTATGCTTCCCGTAACATTTGCATCACCTGTATTAATTGATGAATTTCCTACATTGTTAGAAGCGTCATTACTTCCGGATATGGCGCTTTGTTCCATGCCGTTTCCGACACTTGCTGAGTTGTTTTGTACATTAGTATTATTATTTTCAATTGTTGCAGAGCCTGAATTGCTCGAATTAGTTCCATTTCCAGAGTTGGTTACAGAAGCAGATCCATTTCCAGAGCCCCCAGTTGCTGTACCATTAGAATTAATACTATTTGCAATTGTTCCTTGAGAGTTTGCATCACCTGTATCTATTTCGTTGTCGCCTACTTGATTGTTATTTGCTGGCGCTTGGGCATTTTGTTGTGAGGAGCTGTTGTTATCATTATTATTATCTTCGTCATTCGTGTTTCCTTCGTCTTCGTTATTGTGTTTGTGTTTTTTAGGAGTTTCATCATTGTTGTTTTGCTCGTTATTATTTGCAGTTTGGTCATTTGAATTTGGTGCCTCAGGAGCTGATGGTGCGCTTGGAGCACTTGGTGCCTCAGGAGCTGATGGTGCGCTTGGAGCACTTGGTGCCTCAGGAGCTGATGGTGCTTCGGAATACACATAGGATGGGGCTATATGCCCAAACATTATAATTATTATTAGTGTAATTGCTCCTAGTTTTTTAATTTTGTTATTCATTTTTTTAATTTTGTTTTGTTTTTTTATTTTCTTTGTTTGTTTTCTTGTGTTTGTAGGGGTCTTGCTGAAGTGCGAAGGCAAGAGCACCCTACAAACGCCAAGAATATGTTTACATTCCGAGAGCGTCCAGAAGATCGCTAAGATCGAAATCAAAAGAGAAATCGAAATTAAAGTCTGGCCAGTCGAAATCAACATCTTGTCCGTATGCATTTGCATTTCCGGAATTCTCTACATCAACGGTTGTGTCTGCATCACCGGTTTTGATTGATGGGTCCCCTTCATAAGAAGTGTTATCATCTGCATCATTATCACCTGTGTCTGCATCTACTTTACCTTTGTTCTTGAGATCGGAGTTGTTATCCTGATGTACATCTTTATCAGATCCAAGATCTGCATCGATTTTGTTATCAGAATCTGTTCCGTTTCCAGCAATTTTTGCTGTAAGGTCCAGTACGCATCCGCAGTCAACATCAGCAGCGTTGAAATTAACCATGTTGTCGATGGTTACATCAGCATCTGCATCTCCGGTTTCGATCATTACATCTCCACCAGTGTTGTCATCTGCATCATTATCTCCAGTATCTGAGTCAACTTTGACATCGTTGTCAACTTTGGCATCATTATCCTGAACGAGCGTTGTTCCGTTATCAACATCAAGATAGATGTCGTTATCAGAGTTTGAACCGTTGCCTGTTATCCAAGCGCTGAGTTCTCCATCGTTACCTCCATTACCTCCAACTTGTGCTGAATTAGCATTTGCTGTGGTACCAACATTAACTGTTGTGGAAGCATCTCCGGTTTTGATTTCTACGTTTCCGCCCGTATTGTCATCTGCGTCGTTGTCTCCTGTATCAGACTTAACGTCAACTTTGTTTTTGACGTCAGCCTTGTTGTTCTGGAAGACCTCAGTCTTGTTAGATTGGTCAAGATCAATTTTGTTATCGGATTTTGTTCCGTTACCTGAGATTTTGAGTTCTGTGTCTCCAGATTGGCAGCAATCGACGTTAGCCTGATTTGAGTTAAGAGAGTTAGAAACGTTGACTTCTGTGTCAGCATCTCCTGTCTCAACCTTAACATCTCCTCCGGTGTTGTCGCTTGCTGAGTTATCTCCGGTGTTGGAGTTTACTTTGATATCGTTGTTAACTTTAGCGTCATTATTCTGTACAACAGAAGTGTTGTTAGAAGAGTTGACTTTAACATCGCTTTCAGAGTTAGATCCATTTCCAGAGATTTCGAGTGTTGTTCCTGCGAGAGCTGGAGTTGCGATGTTTAGAAGCAAAGCACCTGCAGTCATTGCAGAAAATAGTTGTTTTTTCATGTTTGTCATATTACGTTTCACCTCCTCCTTTTATAAATTTCTCAAAAGTAAGGCTTTTGAGAGTGCACTGTCGTTCCGATTTTTATTCGACCTAACTTTACGAAAAAGTCGAACAAAAAACGGAGGCTCCTCGACCTAACATATTTCAGTTAGATAGAGAAGCCTCCGTTTGCGGTCAGCTTCGAACGCCTTTTGTTATATCTAATTAGTCTCTCATTGTCAATATATCAATTTTTTTACTCGCTGTAACACGAGAGAATTTTGATTGATTTATTGTTTTTTCTTCTTTTTGAATATTAACGCTTGTTTTTGTGATGTTTCGAACAGTGATTTGGGTAACTGTTTTATCTTGAACTATTATTTCAACAGAACCAAATTGAATACTTTGAAGTGCTTTAATTATTTCTTGCAGTAACTGTTTAGAATCAGTATCGTACATGTTTATAAATTAACTATATTAATTGTTAATTAGAAAGATAAATTGATCGATTCCTTTTGTCCCTTAATCTCTCCTACCTGAAGGACAAAGTCTTTATCTGTTTCGTTAATTGCAAATCCAAGTCTGGTTGTTTTTGTGGATATGGCTTGAGCATCAATTGGGTCATTATGGATATCTGCTGCAATCTTTTCTGCTTCATTTCCGTTTACAACAAGTCTTACATAATCTCGAGAATTAATCTGTACTCCCTTGTCTAAGTCATTTACAACTTTGATGTTAACTATAAGAAAGAGTCGCCCTTTAACAGCAGTCGCTCTTTTCCCTTTAACAACGATTTCATCTTTTAGTTCAGCATCTTGGAATATATATTTAAATTTTGAAATTTCTTTACCCTTATCATCTTTTATTGGAAAAGCGAATTCTCTATTGATATCAACAGTTTTTAATGGTGCCTTAACTTCGAATCTATCATTTGAACTTACGCCCGCAACAGTTGAGGTAGTGCTGGACGTTGATCTAAAAAAAGAATTAATTATTGTTACGAGAATTACAATTGCCAATAGGGGGATAAGTAGTTTTGGAAGTTTTTTCTTTGAGAATAAATTTTTTGCGTTAGACGAAAAAGATGAGGAATTAAAACCTTTGATTGATTTAAAATTATTTTGTGAAAATCTTCTTTCAAAATTAAGTAGGTATGCTGTAAGAGGTGAGTAAAAAGATTTTGTCGAAATAGTTGTTTTGTTCATTTTAATAAAAAAGCCCCAAATTTCTTGGGGCAGATAACGTATGCTGGATATTATCACAGGGGATTTTTCTTGTCAAGAATTATTTTGTTCTAAGTTGAAATGTTTGATTAAAGAAGATTTTAAAGCTGGTCTAAGTCTTTGTCTATTGTCTCAAATTCAGAATCAACATCTACTTCTTCAATATCAATAACTTCCTGTTCTTCGGGAGTATCCCCAATTTCTTGCGTGATTGAATCAGATTCTGGAGTTGGGGAGGGTTGCGTGTTAGTAACTGTTAATGGTTCAGATGACTTTTTTCTAAAAACAAAAAAATAAAGAATTGAAGCAATTATTAATAACGATACCATGCCAGCTACTAGGAATATTATTTTCTTTCCTGATCCATTTGGTTTGTTTTCAGACAAAGGTTGGTTTGTTGCCGGTGGTGGATTAAGAGTGGTTGATTGTATGGGCTGAGTAGGATCACTGGGTGGGGGTGCAAAAGACTGTGGGGCTGGTGTTTGATATGCAGGTTGAGGAATTGGAGCGGGTGTGTCTTGCTGGATTGGTTGTTCAGGTATGGATGATTGTTGTTGGTCTGCTGCGTTCTGTTGAAATGGTGGAACAGCGGTGGTATTATCAACTACCGGTGGCTGAATTGGTGGATTGGTATTTGAAAAGTTTTGTGGATCTTGACTAGAGTTTTGTGATGAATTTGATTGGTCCATATTATTTATTGTACGGGAAGAGCTACTGGTGAAGCAACAGTATTTGGCATTGCACTAGTTGTTGCTTCTGCTCCAGAGTTCATGGTAGTTTTTAGTAAATCTTTCAAGGATTTTGCCACTTGTCTGACAGCTTGTTTGGCAGATCTAACTAGTTCGTATGTGGTTCTCAAATCTTGTTTCTGTTGACTTACAATTGTTTCAACATCACTCCTTAAAGTTGTATCATCACCGACGGTAATTATATATTCTTTTGCGGCTTGTTCAGTTATCGCATCGGATGCTGCCTCTATAGCTGATTTTGCATTTTGGACTCCTGCATCTTGAACAGTCGTGTCAATTCCATTTGTTTTTGCATTATCAATCTTTGATTCAATCTTTAGCATAATTTCATTCAGCTTGTCTATAACTTCAAACATTCGATTTGTTGCGTTGGTGTTTGAAGTAGTGAGTCTTTCACTGATCTTTTCTGCAATTTGTTTCTTTGTCTCATCTTTTAATGTTTTGAGTTGTTCTTCAAATTCTGCTTTTTTTGCAGCCATTTCCGATTTATTTTCCAATCTTAATTTTTCAATTTCTGCTTTTCTAGTTCTTCTAAGTTCACTCATTGCTGCATTCGAAGCTGTTTTTTCCGATGATTTATCTTCTGTTGTCATTGAGTTCAATGTATTACCTTTTAGTCTATTTTTGATTTCATCTTTACGTGACATTGTTGTTGAAGGAGTAGGGGTGGTAGAATCTGCAGTTAGATTTGTAGTAGCAGTCATAACATCCTGGGCATATGCTTGAGATTGAAGAGAAAGACCAATTGCGAGAGCACTAATAATAAAAAAGCCTAGTTTCCAAGACATATATCTATAATAGAGAAGGATGACTTGGAATGTCAAGCAAGATTACACAATAAGCATAGCATCCCCAAAAGAATAGAATTTAAATTCATTTTTGATTGCTTGACGATACAATTCAAGGAGCTTGTGCCTTCCGATAAATGCAGAAACAAGCATCATAAGACTTGATTTGGGGAGATGAAAGTTGGTTATGAGCATGTCTGTAAATTGAAGTGTGTCTGATTCTTGAATAAACAGATCAGTTTGTCCTGAAAGTTTGGTTAATTGACCTTTTATACATGCTGATTCAAGTGTTCTTGTAACAGTAGTGCCAACAGCAATAATCTTCATGCCTCTCTTTTTGGCGTCGGTTAGTTTTTTCGCAGTTGATCTATCGATACTAAAATATTCTTTGTGTAGAGATTTTGAAACAAAATTTTGATCCGTAACTGGAGCAAAAGTTCCTTCGTTTACATGAAGTGTTACGAATTCTCTTTGGAATCTATCTTTGATAAGTTTGTTTATACATCTATTAGTGAAATGAAGAGAGGCCGTTGGAGCGGCAATTGAACCATCTTTTTTTGCAAACACAGTCTGGTAATCTATCCTTAATTTACTTTCCTGAAAATTCGCTTTTATATATTTGGGTACTGGCATTTTGCCATATTTATCAAGAATTTTAAAAATACTTTCACTATCAAAATTTGGTTTTAGTTTGAAGTATTTTCCTTCAGATGAACTGATTTCAAATGCATACTTTTCGTTTAAGATTAGCGTAGAACCTATACTAGCTTTTTTATTTAAGATTACAACAATCTTATCGTAATCTTTTCGTATAAAAAGAGCTTCAACTTTTCCGCCTGTTATTTTTTTAAGAGAAAATCTTGCGGGAATAACTCGTGTGTCATTCATGACAATAATTGAATTTTGCGGTAAATATTTATTGATGTTGTAGAATTTATCAAAAAATACTTGATCAGTTTTTCTTATATAAACAAGGAGTTTTGCACTATCGCGCGGTCTTGCTGGATATTTTGCAATAAGATTTTCGGGAAGAGAATAGTCAAATTTTTTGAGTATTAAAGAAGAATTATTATTAGATTTCATCGTTCATTATTTTTTCTCTAAGTGTTTCTATATATGTATGAAACCAGTACAGATTGTGAAAAGTAATAAGTTTTAATCCCGTTATTTCCTTAGCCTTTAAAAGATGACATATGTAAGATCTGGAGTAATTTATACAAGTTGAGCACGTACAAGTTTTATCAAGTGGAGAAAGGTCTTTTATAAATTCTGCTTTTTTAAGATTGAGTTTGCCTTCTCTTGTGAATGCAACACCGTGGCGTGCATAGTGGGTGGGAACGATGCAATCGAAAGTGTCTATCCCTTCTTGAATTATTGGCTGTATGTCGTTGGGATGACCAATGCCTAAAAGATGCCGAGGTTTTTTTTCATCCAAAATTGGAATGGTCCATGATAGCATCTCCGTCATTGTTGTTTTTTCATCGCCAAATTCTCCGCCAATTCCATATCCATCGAAGGGAAGAGAAGCTGTAAATTCTGAACTTTCAATTCTTAAATCTTTGAATTTCCCACCCTGAACAATTCCGAAAAGGGCCTGATTTGATTTTTTACTTTCGATACATATCTTTGCCCATTTTTTTGTTTTTTCCAGAGAGCGCTTGGTGTAATTATAATCGGCAATAGGAGAAGTGCATTCATCAAATGCAAAGATAATGTCAGCACCTATTTTTTCTTGAATTTTTATTGACTCTTTTGGTCCGAGGAAAATGCTATCGCCATTAATGTAGGATTTAAAATAGACTCCGTCTTCTGTTATTTTAATATTTTGAGGTTGTCTGTCCTCTTGAATTATTTCGTCATTTTTTTCTTTTAGAATTTTTCCCACTCCATGATCTCGTCCAAACCCCAGAGAAAAGACCTGAAAACCTCCCGAGTCTGTCATGACAGGAGTTCTAAAATTTGAAAACTTATGAATACCTCCGGCGTTTTGTATGATGTCTTCTCCTGGTTTGAGATGAAGATGATAGGTATTGGAAATT
>CAZFJW010000008.1:0-25576 GCA_964519355.1 uncultured Gammaproteobacteria bacterium
AGTTTTTTAAGTTCTTTTTTGGCTTTTTCAAATACATCTTTTGGCATTCCTGCTTTTTTAATTTTTTCATAGAGCTCTCGTATTTCGCTTCCTTCTTCTGACTCTCCTAATTCTTTTTCTATGGTCTTGAGTCTTTCTCTCAAAACTGCCTCTTTTGCACTCTTCTCGAATTGCTCGCTGGTTTTGTTAGAAATTTTACGTTCAAGTTCAAGAACTTTCACCTCACGAGACAAAAAGTCTGAGATTTTTTCCAGTCTTTTCTGAAGATCCGACTCTTCAAGAATTTCTTGTCGTTCTGATCCCTTTATATCCAAAGTTGAAGCAATTTGATCTCCAAGCTCTTCAGCCGAAACCTCAGACATAATATTCATAAAGACCAGAAAATCTGCCTGCTTGCCCAATGCTAGGGCTTTTTTAAATTCTGAAATAAGATGATTAGTAAGAGCCTTAATTTCAGGAGAGTCTGTGTTTTGTTCTGAAATTTCCTCAATATCACCCAAGAAATATCCCCCCTCATCTTGAACATTTGTAATTTTTACACGTGCCAGACCTTTAACCAGCGCATTCACTTCACCGTCAGATCGAATCATTCGCTCAATTCTTGAAAGTGTTCCAATCTCAAAAAGATCTTCTGGAAATGGGTCATTTTGTCGAGGATTTTTCTGTAGCGCAAAGACTACAGTCCGTTCTCCATTGAATGCATTTTCTAATGCTGCAAGGCTTTTAGGACGTCCGAAAGTAAGAATTGATTCTGTATGCGGAAATACGATTCCGTCGCGAATAGGGATAATTGGAGTAAGCTTTTTAGGTGTAATTTCTTGTGTCATAGTTCGTAAGGATTAGCAGTTTATCAAAGCAATTGCTAATTGTCAAGGGAGTAAATACCTCTCTTTCAGTATAAAAATACCGGAAGCCAAAATCAATACAGTAGAAAGCTGGGCTCAAAAGATCTATACTTTTTACTGGATGCACCAACTCTTCAGAAAGAAAAGAAAATTAATTACGATTCCCACTCTTGCTGTCCTTTCTGTTATGTTCTGGCCATTTATAATGCTCTCCTCGATTGTTTATTTTTTAAACAGTAGAGTTAAAAATTCATTTCTGAAATATTCGCTAGTTATGCTTTCTATACTCATCCTGATACCCGTAGGATTTGCATGGGCGTATGGATTTTTTGTAGCCAGCCCTGACCAAAAGCCTCCTATATTTACCCAGAACAAACAAAACCAGAAAGTCGCCGGAGCAAAAGATGAGAACGTTATTCCAAAGCAAAACAACAGTACAGATGACACCAAGGAAGAGGCTCAATTCGTAAAAGTCACAGATGGGGATACTATTGAAGTTACACTCAACGGCAAAACTGAAAAAATCAGAATCATCGGTATTAATACTCCTGAAATTGTAGATCCAAGAAAAGCACCGGAGTGCCTTGGAAAAGAAGCATCTGATCAAGCTAAAAAAATATTTTCTAGCCAAAAGACTGTCATGCTTGAGAAAGACCCCACCCAAAGCGAACGGGACAAATATAATAGGCTCCTGCGATTTGTATGGCTCAACAACGGAACAACTGACTACGGCAGACTTATTATCAGCCTAGGATACGCTCAAGAATATACATATGATCTTCCTTATAAATATCAAACCTTATACAAGGAGGAGCAGCAAAAGGCACAAGAACTAAAGGTAGGGCTGTGGAAAGAAGATGCGTGTGACACTTTTCAAGGTAATGCCCAAAATTCCCAAACAGCAGCGCTCCCAAATAATTTCGTGCCAGTCGGAAACGGAGATAAAGACTGCAAAGATTTCAGCACTCAAAGTGAAGCTCAAAGTTATTTCGATTCAAAGGGAGGAAGCATAACTCACAATGTAGACAATCTTGATGGAGCAGATAAGGATGGGAAGGTATGCGAAACACTTCCTTGATTAAATAGTTGTAGGAGGCGGACCCTGCACTGACGGCTCTTCCGGTGCAGTAGGCGCTTGAGGTTCAGGAGATGTCACTGGCGCTGCAGGTGGTGGAGTCGATGACGGCGAAGAAGCAGATCCGGGCTTGGTGTATTTTGCACTTCCAAATCCAAGAATAAAATACCCCACAGGCAAAAACCATAACGCTATAATTCCAAAGACAGGAGTTTTGTTAAATACTTTGGCAAGGTCAAGTGAAAGCATAATGCTAATAGCAAAATTCACAACAGGCACAAAGAGTAAAAGAAGCCACCATGCAGGACGTCCAATTATCTGAAGGTATACTACCAAATTATAAATAGGAATCAGAACTGCCCATCCAGGTCTGCCTGCCTTCACAAAGATTTTCCAGCTTGCTACCAAATATGCAATGCTAATTATTGAGAGAACAATTAGATAAACAACGAAAATTGGACCAAGAATGCTCGAGGAGGGAGCAGGATCGGCTACTAGGATCTCTGAATAGTCCATATCTAATCTTTACTCTTCTAAAATTCAAAATGCAAGTGTTTTTTTGTGGCAAAGTGGATTCGTATTTAGTACAATAACCAATACGAAATCGTAAGATTGAATCATTGCCGATTCGTCTAATGGTAGGACAACGGATTCTGGATCCGTTTATTGGGGTTCGAATCCCTGATCGGCAGCACGTTACGCGTCTTTTGATACTCCGCTATTGCTTGAAAGATGTCTCTGAGGCTATTCTGCACTGTTCCATCCCGCAATGAGAGGTTTGAAAATACAAAATTTAACAAGTAGCGTTTTTCATCTGGCTTTCGAACCTCAAAGATGGATGAAGCTAGATTAGCAACATCTAACACCATACATCCAAAATCTACATATTTCTTATCTGCTATTCTGTGCTTCTGCACTTTATCATCTAATACTTTTTGTTCATCCAGGAATTTCCCACGCTTTCTATGAAAGGTTTCTTCATCAATTAAGCCATCCAGCTTATCATCATATATTTGGTCTAGGTTACTCTGAACCTGCATGAGTCGAGCATTAATTTCACTCAATGCTTTCTCTCGAAATTCTATTTGATGAAAGTGTCCTTCTTTTAGTTTTTGTTTAAGCATCTCCGTGGTCTCCTTATCTAAGTTTAGATGGATAAATTCATCTATAATCTGGTTTTGTATTTTCTCCTCTCTAACAACACCTTTTTGTGAGCACTCTTTAAAATGAGTACAGCGATAATAAATCCATTCATGTACCTTCCCATTTCCCTTATTGGTCTTTGTTCGTTTTTCGGCTGTTATTTGGCAATTGCATTCCCCACAACGCATAGTTCTTTGATAGGTGAAAACATGCTTCGTATAAGATGGGATAAATTCTCCATTTTTAGTTCTTCTCAACATAGCTTGGACTTGCTGATATAATTGTTCATCAATTAGAGGAGTGAATGAGCCACGGTATAATTTATTATTCCATGGAATCATGCCGTAATAGATAGGATTATTTAATATTCGATGATAATTACTCTTCGTGAGAGGTTTTCCGCTATATGATTTAAATCCTTCAGAATCCAGTTTGTTTTTGAGAGTTTTAAGGGAATATTTACCAGATGCGTATAGTTGAAACGTTCTTTGTACAAATGGCACTGTAGCCTCATCAGGAACGAGCACTTTATTTACCTTTTTATATCCAGTTGGCGTTGAACCGCCTGGCCATTTTCCTTCATCAAGCATTCCTCGTTGACCTTTTTTCACTTCATCAGAAAGATTATCAATGTAATTCTTTGCAAGGATTGCTTTTATATCGAATTGAAACTTTGCGTGGGAGTTGGAGTTTTTACTGAGTACAAAGTTATCTCGGGAGAAAACAAATTCTTTATCGTAATTATTTACTAAATCGTATGCGAGAACAATGTCTTTTAAGTTTCTGGTTAATCTATCTGGTTTTTCAATATATGCGTATTTTACGCTGGGGTGTTTCTTTAAATATTCAATTACTTCATTAAACTCGTCTCGTTTTTCACTAGACTTTGCGGATTCAACAATATTGAACTCCTTGACGATTTTTCTACCATCTTTTGCGGCAATTTCTTGATTCAGTTTAGCCTGTTGAGACAAGGAATATCCCTCATCTTGTTGCTTGGAGCTAATACGATTAACACTAATTGCATCCTCTTGACCCATACCGATTCATTTTCGTTGGGACCACAAAGATTGTCAATATGGCGTCCAGGACGGACTTTCAAACCTTATTGACATAGATATTTTACAATGATAACATATCCCTCATAGGGGGATATATGGCATACAGACCAAAAGACACTCACGAAAGAATTACACACCGCCTCAAGATTGCAAGAGGACACCTTGATAAGGTTATTAAAATGATGGAGGAAGACGCATACTGCATTGATGTTATGCATCAAATTCAAGCTGTAGAAAGTGGATTGAAGGGTACAGGAAATCTTCTCTTAGAAAACCACTTGAAAGGTTGTGTATCAGATGCAATTAAAGAAGGTGACGCAGATAAGTCTATAGAGGAGATTATGCAGGTATTTAAGAAAAAATCTTAGTTAACGATTGGAGGTGAAAATTTATGGATGAAAAACTGAAATATGGCTTAGGAGGATTATTAATCGGAGGAATTCTCGTCTGGGTAACTGCGATGACCATTGTCAATTCAAATAACACAAATATGATGGGGATGATGGGACTTAGAAACGCTACACAACAAGGCTCGACTCAAAACACAAATGGTATTGACGCTCATTTCATTGAGCAGATGATACCTCACCATGACGACGCTATTACGATGGCAAAACTCGCACAGGCAAAAGCTCAAAAACCTAAAATTAAGCAATTGGCGGAGGATATTATTTCATCTCAAGGGCAGGAAATCAGCCAGATGAAAGCATGGTATCAAAGCTGGTTTGGTAAAGAAGTTCCATCAAATAGTAATGTAATGGGTCAGCATGGCATGATGCAAAGTGGCTCGATGCATATGGGAATGATGGGTAACGACACGGACATGACAAGGCTTGAAAACGCACAGGATTTTGACAAAGCCTTTATTGAAGAGATGATACCTCATCACCAGATGGCAGTAATGATGGCGAATATGCTCAAAAGCCAAACACAAAGACCAGAAATGAAAAAGTTAGCAGATGACATTGTCACTGCTCAAACTAAAGAGATTAGTGAAATGAGACAGTGGTATCAAGATTGGGGTTATACACAGTAATCTTTTTAGGAGAGGTGCATTTTTGCACTTCTTCCAAGGAGATAACTATGGAACTAGATAAAATACTCGTTACATTATTCAGTGTTGGTGGGATTGCTTTTACTTATTGGTTTTTTCTCATGAGAAAGGACGAGGAAGCTGTAGTAGTAAAAAGCAATAGTGTTGATATTAAAGTTGAGGGTGGTTATTCTCCTAGTGTTATTTCTATTCCGAAAGGCAAAACGACAACTATTAACTTTTTCCGTAAAGACCCTAGCTCATGTCTTGAAGAAGTCGTTTTACCTGATTTCAAAATCAGAAAATACTTACCCTTAAACAAAACGACTGCAATTAGAATTACACCAAAGGAAAGTGGAACTTACGAAATATCATGTGGCATGAATATGTTTCATGGGAAAATAAAGGTTGAATAATATGGCAGAAACAAAGCAATCGTTTCCAATTAAAGGTATGCACTGCGCTTCATGTGTCAAAGTAACAGAGCGAGCTTTGAAAAAAGTTCCAGGAGTTAAAGATGCAGTAGTCAACCTTGCAACTGAAAAAGCAACTGTTACATTTGATAAAGATAACTGCACCCCTCAACAACTCGCTGACTCAATCGCAAAGACTGGATACACACTTGAGCTTGAAGAAAAAAGTGAAGCACTTGCAGAAGCAGAAAAGAAAAAAGAGCTCCAGACACTTCGTAATAAAGTTATAGTCAGCCTGGTTCTCGGTGGGTTAATTTTATGGGGAAGTTTTCCAGGACTTATGAATACAGCTCCTGCATTTCTCCATAACTTCTGGCTTCAGCTTCTTTTAGCAACGCCTGTGCAATTCTGGGCTGGTTCAGAGTTCTATAGAACAGCTATTGCAGCCTTAAAACATAGAACATCTAACATGGATACTCTTGTTGCGTTAGGAACAACTGTTGCATATTTTTACTCAGCGTTTGTAACTATCTTCCCTAGTTTTTTTATGGGATTGGGTGTGGAGATAATGCCATATTTTGATGTAGCGACAATTGTTATTGGTCTTATCTTGCTCGGTCGCTATTTTGAAGCAAAGGCAAAAGCTGGGACATCAGGAGCAATTAAGAAACTTGTTGAGCTCCAAGCAAAAACAGCTCGAGTTATTAAAGATGGAAAAGAAACAGATATACCCATTGAACAAGTTCAAGTTGGGGATATTTTAAGAGTAAGACCTGGTGAAAAAATACCTGTTGATGGACAGATAGTTGATGGAGAGTCATCAATTGATGAGTCAATGATTAGTGGGGAAAGCATTCCAGTTGATAAGGCAAAAGGTGATATGGTTATTGGCTCTACAATGAACAAAGCGGGCACTTTTACATATAAAGCAATGAAAGTAGGTTCTGACACAATGCTTGCTCAAATTATTAAACTCGTTCAAGAAGCACAAGGTAGCAAGGCTCCCATTCAGAGACTTGCTGATACAGTATCCTCATATTTTGTTCCTATCGTTATTATGCTTGCCTTTGCAACTTTTGGTATCTGGTATGTATTTGGCACTTCTCCCGCTTTTCTGTACGCTATGCTCAATACAGTAGCTGTTCTTATTATTGCTTGTCCGTGTGCTATGGGGCTTGCTACCCCAACAGCTATCATGGTTGGAACTGGTTTAGGGGCTGAGAAAGGTATATTGATTAAAGATGCTGAAAGTTTGGAGCTAGCAAATAAAATAAAGGCAGTAGTCTTTGATAAAACTGGAACTTTAACAAATGGAAAGCCAGAAGTAACAACGATTGTTCCGCTTAGCACCTATAAAAAGGAAGACATTCTTTTGCTTGCTGCATCAATTGAAAAAGGTTCCGAACATTCATTAGCAGATGCAATTGTAAAGAAAGCAGAGGAAGAAAAAGTAAAGCTGTCCTCTATTACAAAGTTTCAAGCAATTGCTGGGTTTGGTGTAGAAGGAATGATTAGTAGTAAAAGGGTTGTTCTTGGCAATAGAAAATTAATGGACAGAGAAAAGGTTGACTTTAAAACATCAGTAGAGCAAATTTCTAAATTAGAGGGTGAGGGAAAAACCGTTATGTTATTGGCCGTGAACGGAAAAATGGCAGGTTTGATTGCAGTTGAAGATACCATAAAATCTACTGCAAAAGTGAGTGTCAAGGCACTTTTCCAAAGAGGAATTGAAGTTATTATGATTACTGGCGACAATCAAAGAACTGCAGACGCAATTGCTCAAAAGTTAGGTATTAAACGAGTTCTTGCTGAGGTATTACCACAGGAAAAGGAAGCAGAAATACAAAAAATAAAGGCAGAAGGAAAAATAACTGCTATGATTGGAGATGGTATAAATGATGCTCCTGCCCTTGCAGCAGCAGATGTTGGGATTGCCATGGGCTCGGGAACAGATGTGGCAATCGAAGCGGCAGACATTATTTTAGTAAGTAAAGATTTGCAAGCAGTATCTTCTGCTATTGAATTATCAAAGAAGACTATGAGAACGATTAAAATGAATTTATTCTGGGCTTTTGGATATAATGTAATACTTATACCTGTTGCAATGGGCGTTCTGTATCCATTCTTTGGGATACTATTGAACCCAATTTTTGCATCAGTAGCCATGGCACTATCGTCAATTTCTGTGGTAGGGAATTCACTACTATTAAGAAGAGCAAGAATATAAAACCTTTATGGAAATAAAAATTAAAAAACAAACATTATTAATTACGGCGGTTATTGCTTCATTTACTCTTATTGGTTTTTTACTCTTAAAGATTTACTCTTTGGAAAATTCCTCCACAGAGCCTTCTACTAATACTCAGAGCATTAATTTATGGGCTATCTTCTTAACAGGACTTCTTACAGGTGGATTAACATGCCTCGCAGTGCAAGGTGGGTTACTTGCTGCCACAATTGCACAGCGAGAAGAAGAAAAACTAAAAGAGAAGACAAAACAATCTGGTAACGCTCTCCCTATTCTTGCTTTCCTCGTAGCAAAACTTGTTGCATATACCGCTCTTGGTTTCCTACTTGGTTGGTTTGGCTCTCTCTTCCAGCTATCCCTCACTGCGCAAATAGTCATGCAGGTTGCAGTAGCAATATTTATGATTGGGACAGCACTTAATATACTTAATGTTCATCCAATCTTCCGTTATTTTGTAATACAACCTCCAAAAGCCCTAACACGAATTGTGCGTAATCAATCAAAAAGTAAAAGTTTATTTGCACCTGCCTTACTGGGGGCATTTACAGTGTTTATTCCTTGTGGAACTACTCAAGCAATGATGGCTCTTGCCATAGGCTCTGCAAATCCATTCTTGGGAGCTGCTGTTTTGTTTGCCTTTGTTTTAGGAACATCACCATTGTTCTTCATTCTAGGTTATTTTGCTACAAGACTCGGAGACTCACTGCATCAAAAGTTTATGAAAATAGCAGCTACTGCATTGATAGTTCTTGCTTTATTTAATCTAAATAATGTTCTTGCTTTAACAGGTAGCTCGTGGACAGTTGGAGATGTTTTTAAAAAGTCTCCTAAAGTTGAAAACAATGTTTCTAACACCACTCCTCAACAAAGTGTAGCTATTGATATAAAGGAGGCAGGTTACAACCCTAATGTAGTAACGGTTAAAGCAGGAACAAATGTATCGTTTCAGATAAAGAATGATGGGGTCTATACCTGTGCTTCTGCGTTTACAATTCCTGCATTTAACTACCAAAAAGTTGTCCAGGCAGGAAAAACTGAAACAATAGCCCTAAAGATGCCTGATAAGCCTACTCAGATACCCTTTATGTGCAGTATGGGAATGTATAGGGGTGTGATAAATGTAATATGAAAAAAATTAAGTTAAAAATTGAAGGCATGCATTGTACAAGTTGCGCTATGAATATTGATGGTGAGATGGAGGATACAGAAGGAGTAAAAAGCTCAAGCACCAATTATGCTAAGCAAACGACAGAAATTGAATTTGACCCTACTCAATTAAAAGAAACAAAACTCATCGAGATTATAAAAAATATTGGCTACACAGCTACTGTTATTAGTTAATTTTGTATTTTCAAACCTCTCATTGCGGGATGGAACAGTGCAGAATAGCCTCAGAGACATCTTTCAAGCAATAGCGGAGTATCAAAAGACGCGTAACGTGCTGGCACTCTTAAACAGCTTTCAAACCTATGACTGGCTTCAAGAGTATGAGCCGATTGATTATACCATGGCTACAATGCGTCAAATCCTACATCCACGAGCTTATGTTTCATAAGAAGCGACCCCCGCTCTGTACTGAAGCCTTAAAGGGCTCAGCTTTTGCAGTAGTAACCCCTCCGTCTAGAAACGACTGGTACCTCCTTTAAAAAGACGGTACTATAATTGGCGAACTTTTTTCCGATTATGAAGCTGAATGACTACTCTAATGAAGATAAAGAATAATAGTTAATATTCCATTTATCATAGCTCTTCACATATCAGTTGGGTCATAATGCCGTGAGATGAAGCTGAGACATGAATGACTTCTTTTAATTTGTTAATCCAATATTGTTTGTCTCGTGTATGATTTGGCTTAAATGTAAATCCATCATGCTGCCATAAAACAATTGTAAATCCATGCTTTTTGTTTCTGGTTTCTAATGCCAATTCCACTATCGGAAAAAGGATTTCTAGTTCTTTTGCTTGGCAGCATTGTGCAAGGATACTTTTAACATCAAAATCTTCTGTGCTTAGGAACTTTCCGAAACAAGTTGTAGCTCCTCCGTTAGATTTTATCCTTTCCATTTCTTTGTTTCTTGCTTTCATCAAATCACCAATCAGGGGTAAATTAATAAAGTCTCTGTACGAAACACCAATTTCACTTAACAACGCCTTAACACCTGTGTAATGCATACCAAACATTAGAGAGTAAAGAATCTTTTTCCACTCATCTTTGTCACTATTACCTGCTTGATACAGGTACTCCCATAAATTTCCTCCCTCAGAAAGAAACTTTTTAACAGATGGAATATTCCATAAAGTTGCCGCTATTGCGAATTGCGAGCTCTTTAAATCTGCTTCTATATAGCCAGTTGTTAATGTTTTTCTAACTTCTGACTTTAAGGAAACTATTCTTTCTTGAACTGGAAAGATTCTGACTGATTTATTTGTAGGTTGATAAACTTGAGCATAATCATCAACGATTGACGAGAATATACCCCATTGATGTTCTCTATCTGACGGAAGTTTTAGTATAGTATCCAGCGTTTTTCCGCCATTCAGTTCTATCAATCTTGCGAAAATATTATTAGGAAGTGAATTCATATACCTAAGCAGTATTTCTGTTTCTTTGGTATGTGCAATATTCATAGATGCTTCCTCTTTCTCATTTCTCATAAATTCGTACTGTTTCTTTTTTGAAAATGGCTTACCGCTAATTAGATATACTCTACCTTGTCTCCATAACAATCTTTCTCTTTCAAGCTTTAGGCCAACCAATATTTTTTTAGGCCAATCAAGGCTCTCTACAATTCGCGCACGCCTCTCCAGCTTGCTGTAGTCCGACCAGGTAATACGTATATGCATTGCCTCTGCAAAGCCCTTTAAAAGGCGCTCAGTATTGAAATATGGAGGAATTGAAGAATAACCAAATAATTCAGCAAGTGTAGTTCTGGCAAGTAGAGTTTTCCCCTCTACAACCTGATTTGGAAATAGAAGATATGCAAGTAAGGGCCAATAGTGTTTTCTTTCATGTAAACGTGGATAAACTCTTAATATAGTTTCACGAAATGATTTAGAAACGGTCCTACAATAAATCCGTTGAGTTTTTGACGTGTTTTTAGTACCATTATTCATAGTTATTTTTGAATCGCATTTGCCTTGACCCTGGAAAGTAAAGGTAGGTGCGATTTTTATTAATTAGGGTTACTTTTTAGCAAAATCTTTCCATTGCTTCGTAACCTCCTTTAAATTTGTTAGATAATCCGCAGTTACCACATTGGATATAATCTGCCTCGTCTCCACAGTCTTCACATGTTGCGCCTTCAAAGTAAAAAATCTTTTGATGACATTTTTTGCAAAACATGATTCTCCAACCATCTTCAAAACAGTCATTACAAATATCAGTTAATTTATCTAAGTTATTCATACCGTTCACTCACACCTCCTTTCCCACAAAAAAAGCAACCGAACACGGAAACAAACTCTTGTCTCGTACTCAGTTGCTATTAACAACTACTCTTTAACACAAAAAAACCTCTTTGGTGGGGCAGGAACAGCTATGAAACGAGCCCCAACAAAAAGGTCTTGTGCTGTTCCTAAAATAACGTTTCTATATTCAGATTATCAAATTAAGATATAAATTGCAAGAACCAAAATAACTCATAGTAAACTAAACGATTAGTCAAAATCTCACTTTTTACTACACTAACTTTTATTTAACTTATATTTATAAAAACAGCCACAAAATTAGAAAATATATTAAACAAATAAGTCTCTTGATGTAGTATTTTATGGGTATTTATCTAAAGAAATGTTAAATTTTAAAATAAGACTTATAATAAGCTGGTTTAAAAGAGGTCTTTGAGTTTAACTCCAAGTGCAGATGCTATTCTCTGAAGCGTTTTCAAACTCGCTCTCCTTTTACCTGTTTCCACAAGACCTATATGAGTCGTACTAACATGCACCTTTTCCGCTAATTGCTCTTGGGTGAGCTCCTTCTTTTTTCTTAGCCTTCTGATTCGATTAGCAATTTCTATATCTTTATTGGTCAATCTAGTTCCACTCATCAACTATGAAGTTATCAAAGAGGTCTTCTTGAAAACATAACGTAAAAGGAAAGAAATAGAGGCTAAATTTGGTATTGTTTTAACTACACTTTTCAGTTAAGATTTGACTAAACGATTAGTTTATAAATATGAGCGTTAGAGACAGGGCTAAAAGTGAACATGCAAAGAATGCAATATTTGTATGGTGCATATGCGGAGTAATTTATTTACTTCTCGGTAAAGTTAACGGCATACCGCCATTTTTGATTTATTTCATTGCTGGTATCTTTATCGCGAGTTTTGCCTCAATCATTACTTTTCTTCTTCATCATTTTTTATGGAAATTTGCTAATACAGGATTGGGTTCTTTGACTTTCTTTATTGTAGATATTGGATGGATTATATTTGTAAGTTTTTACTTTTTAAGATTTATTAACAACTTCTTTTGAGCATTATGAAAATAAGAAAAAAAGAATTAGTCATTGGTGTATGTGGAGTTGTATTTGGAATTGTCGTTGGATATTTTTTTATGCTTCAAAAGGTAAATCACCAAAAAGACATAACAAAGCGAATCCTTAACAATTCTGTTCAATCAATGACCGCTTCAAAACAAATTGCGGATACATGTACTCAAGCCTACAATAGTGCAACTACGTGTGTATCTAATCTTAATACGTGTGATATAGAAGCAGAAGCAAAGAAACTGGACGAATTTAATTACAAAAGAGGTCAGGCTGAAGAAATAATCGATTGGATGGGTGATGATATGAAAAATATTATTGAAGAGGTTAAATCAAATCAATAATGATGGGAAGAAAAGGCGATATTAACTCTCAGTTGGACAGAATTATTTATTTGGTCATAAGAGAAGATTTTGTAACTGCATCGTTTGTCCAGAGAAGGTTAGGAATAGGTTATCTTAGTGCTATGAAGATATTAAAGAAATTAGAGGAGCTTGGATACATCGAAAAAGGAGAAGATTTCACAAAAAGAAGAGTATTAAAGCATCACTACATTCAGTAAGGAGGTGTATAAAATGGAACAAAAAAAGAAAAAAGGGTTTTTAGACGTAGGAACGTCAACAAGAGTTTTTGGATTGAATATAACTCCTATTTGGGCTATCGGGGTAGGAATTGCCTTATCAGTATTTACAGGTGGTATTCTTGCTCCAATCGGAGCTGCATTTATCCTTTTGGGGACAATACAAGGATTACGCAAATTGTATTTAAATAACCAAAAGAAACAATGAGGAAGCTACTTGGCATATTCAGTACAAAAGATTTAACTCCTGAGCAGATATTTGAGAGGACTAAAAAGGTTCTTCAAGAAAACGAACGGGTAGAATTATTGAAACTGGCAAAGGCCAGAGGAAAAATAAAAAATGAAACCAAAACTTCTGCATAGCTACCTCAAAAAAGAAGAGTGGTACCTCGAGGTTTGGAATAAAATCGTTAAAGATGAAACTGATTGGTGGGAACAAGACATTCAAAAAATGGCGCACAATCCTACTGACAAACAACTCCAGGAAATGAAGGAACTTCTAAAAGATAAGGAGAAAAGAGATTTTTCTGATGAGGAAGCAAGGGATGCTCATATAAGATTGTTTACAATATTTTCCATCGCTACATCAATGGGAGTTAAAAAAACCTATGATGAAAAGCGAGATAAAAGAATTAAAGAATGGAAAAAACGAGACAGACTCAAGAACAAAAGAGTTTTATCAGTTATACCATTCGATAATATTACATGCTCTAAATGTAAGTCATTAATGGAGTACAGATGGAGTGATTTGTGGGAAGAAAGCGGCAAAAACCCCGTTGAGAAGGTTATGTTCTTTTATAGATGTCCTAACGAATGCATGAATAAACTTATTTTTGAAGACGGCATGCCATGGATTTCAAAGGAAAATAATAAGTGTGCAATTTGTGATTCAGACAGGCAATCCACTGTAACGAAAGACAATCAAGGGAAAATATATATCATTTATGAATGCGTTCGTTGTAAAAGCAGACAGGTAGAATCGGACTTTTAACGAGAAGCTATGTTATTCCTAGCAAATTTCTCAAGAATAACGGAACTTGGATGATTAGAAAGTGATACTAGGTTGTTAACCAAACTAACAGGAATCAAGGAGCTATCATACATATCACATTTAAGTTTTTTTATGTTTTGCAGAATAATATCAATGTGTGGAAAATCTTTCGCTTCAGGATTTACAGCTATGTTTCCAGTTGGTAAAGTAACCACATAAATTCTATCATCGTCTGCTTTGTAAATTACCTTTCTTCCATAGTATGTTGTACTTCCATAAGGGTCTTTGGCGTCTGGTCTCCCTGGAATAATATAGCGATAAATATAATCATTGTTTAATAATATTGCAGTGCCTGGGGTAAGTTTATCGGCTATTTCATCAGCGTGCTCTACAAAGGCTCCGCTCTTCTCGAGGCCTGCCAAATAAATACTATGCTTTTCAATTAAATATATAATTAAAGCTTTCATTGGTTCGTGAATATTTGCAGTTTGTCCAAAAAAGGCAAGCTGGCCATCTTTTATAAACAATACCTCGTTGAGTAAGCTTGGTTTTATTTGAAGAATAACCCAAATTAAGTGTATTAGAACAACTTGCTCCAACACATTTCCCAGATACCCGATAATTCCTCCTGCGCCTATTTCATTGTCTATAATTTCGTGCAATCTGAAAGTATCAGTTAAATAAATAATTTCCTTACATGACGGACACTTGAATGTATAATCTTTTTCCATTTCTTCAGTCTTCAATTTAATATCCCTTTGGCCACAGGTAGGACAACTTGCGAGATTCCAAAAGGAAATAGATGTATGGAAGTCTTCAAAGAGAAGCCACTTAAATGATTCAATAAATTTCTTATCACCTTGAGGATTTTGCATAAAGAAGTCGTAAATAGATTTTCTAACGGAGTTTTTTAATGTATCCATTCCAGAAACTCGTATGTTTTTTGTTGGAAGTATAAATTTAAGTCTTTGAATTTCTTTTAACTTTGAAATCTCTGAAGGCTCGATAAATGGCTTTATATATAGATTTTCTAAGTCAGCCATGGTGAAATATAAAGCTCCAAATTGGAAAAAGGTCAGCACTGAGGACGGAAATTCCCTTCTAACTGGTATTTCTGTACGTCCACCATCGATAGCAATAACATTCTTAATTGGATTTGAGGTCAAATTTTTAACAGTATAAATAGGAATCTTATCGAAATCTACATCTTCTATGTCTTTAGGATAATCACAATTTGCAAGAAACCCTGATACATCAGGGTCATTTATTATAAAAGAATGTGACGATTTGCTAGCGTATTCTGAAGGACGACGCCCCCGCCTACTTGTATATGACATTAGTTTAATGAGAACTTATCTATTTGCACAGGAACAACAAATGGATTTGAATAAGTTTTCATTCGAACAAACCCCTTGTCATTGCTTGCACTAAACCTAATAAGTCCGTCAGCAAAGTCTCCAAAGTCATAATATTTTCGAATTTCTTTTAACTCATCTTCATTATTAAGATGAGCAATGAACCAGTTCTGCGTGTTTTTTAATATGTTAGAACTGATAGAAGTTACCTCCTGAGTTGCATAAAGAATGCCTATATTTAGCTTAGCCCCCTCTTTGGCAAGTCTGTTATACACTTGGCTTAAATCTTTATCATCTTTTTTAGGAAATAGATTATGTGCTTCTTCAAAATACATTTGTATGTAATTGTTTGGAGTGTTATTAATGAAATTATTCATCCCATCTCTAAATATCCTCCAGCAGATTTTTTCTGAATATAACTTAATAATTTCGGGGTCACCCTGTGAGAGGTCTGCAATTACAATCTTGCCTTCGCGAAGTTGTTCAAGTATTTCCTCTGAATATGGCTTATCTGATGTTGGAGTATGCAAACGCTCTGCGCTTTTTAATACTCTAAAACCAGCACAATCAGCTGCCTTGGCACTTCCTGGCTTATATTTTCTCGTGAGTATTATTAATATTGCCTTTAAATCGTCATCTGCCCAATCTCTCCCTTCATGACTATCTTTATATTTTTTAAAGAAATCATTATCATCTCCCATTGCATCCCAAACTGCTGTAAACCAATTAATTGCTTGGTCGTATGTGATTCCCTGGTCAGGAGTTATCCCAGTCAATTCATTCAACTCTTTTTGACCTACAAACTGCACTTTATCATCTGCATGTTTGAAACCTGCTAGATGCAAACAGCATTTATATGCTGATAATTTTCTAGCATGTCGAACAGCGAAAGATTTATCATCCTTTTTTTCTTCTGGTATTCCAAAATCAACATTTAAGAAATTTTGCACGAATCGCGTTTCGTCTTCAAATAGTAGCGACCTTACCAGCTCAAACCCTGCATCAATGTCTTTGAAAAAATTTGTTTTCATAACTTTGAAGCCAGGCTTTTCCAATATGCTGAACCTTGTTACTTGGTCTTTATATATTTCAAAAATAGCTGTACCCTCATCTTGTAAATTTGCATTAGCATATTCTCCGTTTACATCAAAAATGATTTGCCCAACTTTAAACTTAGGGAAACCAGTACTATCGTAAGTGTCAGTAACAGATTCAGGAGTACCATTGAATGTTTTTAGCTCATCTTTGGCATGATTACTCATCTCAACAGTCGTTTGAATAATCTTTTTAACTGTATTTGATTTTCCTGTTCTAGTCATACCAAAAAGTGCAGTTCTCTTCCCGAGAAAATCTTTAGGGTTTACATATACAGGAACTTCTTCGTCATTTGTAGCAAATCTGAGACTTGAGCTATAACGTACTTTACCTAACTTAACATCTTTCTCATCTCCAGGCACTCCTTCACCATCTCTGAAATTTACAATCCTCTCTAATATTTTTCCAGTAGGTTTATATACAGAATAGTTGTGAGAACCATAAAAGTTTTCAACATCAGCACCGAAAAGCGTGTCTTCACCACTTTTATAAAAAGTTCCAAGTATCCTACATTCTAAACCTGAAAAACTAAACTGGTATTTTGTAAGAGGGTCTAATTGAGAATTCTCTCCTGTGGTTTGTAAATCATCTTTGTAATATTCAATAAGTGACTTTACATTATCGTCATCTGTTGGGAGAGAGGTGGGCTTAAGAGCTCGTAGTAAGAGGGCTTCTGAAACATTTTTTTCATTGTCATAAAAAGCTAATAAGAAAGTTCCTTGGGGAATACCATTTACCTTTTGTTTTTTTGAATCAGGAATGAGAAGGCATGCTTTATAGTAATCAAGGTAGAATGGGTTTCCAACTTTAGCATCTTCATCTTCACGAAGCTTAAAAATATCTACATTTGCTAATTCTTTTATTACGCTTGTAATATCCATACTCTTATCTCGTTACAATTTGGGCATGTAAATCAGGATTTTTAAATCTTATGACTGACTGCTTCCCATATTCCTCATCAATTTCTAGTCCAATCCACTTTCGGTTTAATTTTTCAGCAACATAACCAGTTGTGTTACTACCAGCGAATGGGTCCAAAATTAAATCACCCTCGTCAGTAAGAAAATCTATAAAAAATGATACTAACTCTGGCTGCATTCTAGCAGGATGGGGACGAAGTCCACGTTTCCTACATTCTTGCAAGAAAAAGTCATTGGAGTTTGTATTTGAGAAACTAAACATGTTTGAGGGCAATCTTAGCTCTCGTTCCTCGTCCATTTTTTCAAGCTCAAGAACATTATGCATTATACTCCCGTTATGATTAGAAAGGAAGGACCGTTCGCCAATTTTGTGTTCAGATGGTCGAACACCAGAATTGTAAGATTGTCGTTCAAGGAGTTTTAGCATACTCTTGCTATATGGCCGCAAAACTTTCTTGTTATCTGCTTTGGGATAATCTGATTTTGACATCCACCATACATGAGTAAAGCTATCGATTGTTCTGATTCTGTTGACAGTTACCCATTGAGCAGGTGACGGTAGCCTAGATGGGTTATAGCAAACAAATTGTTGGCACAGTCTAAGTCCAGCTCCTTCACTATTAAGAAAGGCTAATAAAGATTCTAAATGCAATGTCGACTGAATGGGTCGCTCTGGCTCCCAGGAATTACCCATTTCTATAACAATTGAGCCATCTTCAGCTAATGTATCTGAGAGTAGTGGAGCAAGTCTCTGAAGCCATTGTTTATACTCTTCACCAATCTTATTTCCATACTTCTTTTTTTTATTCAATGGAAATGGAGGAGAGGTTATAATTAGTTGAACTTTGTTTTTGAGCTTTTTCCCAAGTGCACCTTTTAAAACTTTCTCGGTGTCACCAATAACATATTTGCCATATTTTGTTTGATAAAGTGTTCTTGCCATTTAGGTAATTATATATTAGAGAACATGCCACAAGGAAGGCCACAATTCATGTCTCAGCTTCATCTCACGGCATTATGACCCAACTGATATGTGAAGAGCTATGATAAATGGAATATTAACTATTATTCTTTATCTTCATTAGAGTAGTCATTCAGCTTCATAATCGGAAAAAAGTTCGCCAATTATAGTACCGTCTTTTTAAAGGAGGTACCAGTCGTTTCTAGACGGAGGGGTTACTACTGCAAAAGCTGAGCCCTTTAAGGCTTCAGTACAGAGCGGGGGTCGCTTCTTATGAAACATAAGCTCGTGGATGTAGGATTTGACGCATTGTAGCCATGGTATAATCAATCGGCTCATACTCTTGAAGCCAGTCATAGGTTTGAAAGCTGTTTAAGAGTGCCAGCAAGATTGGACACCAAGCGACCGTAAGCTCTAAAAAAGCCCGATTCTGCTTACTAAGTGTCATTTTATTTTGGAAAGTCTCGGACTGTACCCTTGTTATTCAGAAATTTAGTAATTATGAGTAAGTCGTTGACCTTCATTCCCGGAATCGGGAAATCTATCTCTAAAGACTTACAGGAAATTGGGATTAATTCAGTCGATGATCTTAAAGGAAAAGATCCCGAGCAGCTATATCAAATTTCAAACAAGCATGCGGGAAAGACCCAAGATAGATGCCTTCTTTATGTTTTTCGTTGTGGAGTTTACTACGCTAATGGCGGTCGTGATCCAAAAAAGCTTAAATGGTGGAATTGGAAGGATAGGTAATATTTTATATAATGAACATATGAACAAAAAACAAATAATTGCTTTAGTTTTTGCGGGTATACTGTTGCTTCTTGGTTTACTATGGTTTTTGCAAGGCTCTGATCTTGTCCATATAAAACCAATTCTGTGTTTTGCCAATTGTCAGCCTATTACTGGAAAATCAACCACGTGGCAAATTATTGGCGGAGCTTGTTTTATGATTGGCTTGGCTATTACTTATATAAACTTGAAACGCTATTATTCTAAAAAAGTGAAATAATATGAACGAAGATGTCAGAAAATATTTTGAAAAACAAGAATCGCTTCAGTTGGAAATATTAAAAAGAATACGAAAGCTGATTCAAAAATTATCACCTCAGGCAGAAGAAATCATGAGCTATGGAGTACCAGCTTTTAGACTGAAAGGCGGTTTGATTATGTACGCGGCGTTTAAAGAGCATATTGGACTATATCCTGAACCAGCGACCATAAGGAGGTTTAAAAAAGAACTTAAAGGTTATGAAACCTCCGAAGGAACGATTAAATTCAAATTGGAAGAGCCAATACCATACGATGTAATTGAAAAAATTATTAAATATAAATTATAATAATTACATTATGAAGACGTCGGAAAAAATAAAGAACATGCTATTTTGGGGATTTATTTTATGGTTGGTTGGATATATCGCCGGTATTTTGTTATTTTTTGTTGTTCCTAAAGATTATATCGGTTGGATTATTACACCATTTGCGACTGTATTTACGATTTGGGTATTGATGCGTAAGGTCAGGCGACCTGAATTGATGTGTTACTTCGGAACAGGTCTTATTTGGACGGTTATGGCAGTTTTACTTGATTACTTCTTTAATGTCGTCCCGTTCAAAATTGGAAACTCCTATTATAAACCGGATGTTTTCTTATATTATTTTCTCACTTTTACATTACCAATCGTTGTTGGATATTGGAAATATAAACATAAGGATCCAAAAGCAGAACTTTTTTAGCCTAATTGTTTAGATGTATTATGGACATTCAGGTTAGGGAGAGAATCCTAGCCCCGCAGCAAAGTCTTTTTTGTCTCATTGTTATTCATTTAATTGCTCGTTTTTCCAGCTGGAGGAACATCATTAACTACTAATCTAAAGCAAAATTCATTATTTCATTTTTTTAGTTGTTAAAGTGAATATATAATTGAATATCGATAATAATATATTGATAAACGATAAATTCTCGGTTAAAATATTCCTAGGCAGATTCATGAAACAAGGTTCAACATTGTTTTTAAAAATCGTAATTTTTCTTATAGCAACAGGAGTTTTAGTAATTCTACTCTGGTTTCCACACATTGAAGGAAGAAATAGAAATGCCGACTTTTTCACAATTTATTTCAAAGACGCATTTCTTGCTTATATCTATCTAACTTTTATTCCATTCTTTGGAGCACTTTTTCAGGCTTTTAAATTACTCGGACATATTGAGCGAGGAAATGTATTCTCAGAAGTTGCTGTGAGGTGCCTTCGAAATATTAAATATTTTTCAATGGCTATGAGCCTTCTTATATCAGGAACTATGCCTTGGATAATTTCGTTTGCTGATCAAGACGATGCACCAGGAGTAGTACCAATCGTAGCCGTTATAATTTTTGCTTGCTTTGTAGTCGCCACCGCTGCAGGACTATTCCAAACACTTCTTCAAAAGGCAGTCGACATAAAATCGGAAAACGATCTAACAGTATAAGAAATACAGTATGGCAATAAAAATCAACATCGACATAATGCTCGCCAAACGTAAAATGAGCGTCACTGAGCTCACAGAAAAAGTAGGTATTACAATGGCCAATCTTTCAATTCTAAAAAATGGAAAAGCAAAAGCCATTCGTTTTTCAACTTTAGAGGCAATCTGCAAAGCATTAGACTGTCAACCTGGAGATATTCTGGAATACCAAGATGAGTAAAACAAAAAACACTAACATTTTCCTGGCGAACCGAAGCATAACACGCACTGCGCTTTTTGTCGGAATAATACTATTAATACCATTAATTTTAACAATACACGATGGAGGAACTAAAGATATGGCATGGAATTGGACACTAAGTGACTTTATAGTCATGGGTGCTCTTTTGTTTTGTGCTGGTCTTGCCCTCGATTTTATGGTGAAAAAACTTACTCGTCCCGTCTATCAAATTTTAAGTATCCTCACTATAATAATTGCCTTTCTTCTCATATGGATAGAGCTTGCTGTCGGTATATTCGGGACACCCTTCAGCGGATCATAATAAGAATTTTTAAATCTCACAAATCTTTGTGTAATCCAGAATACAGATAATACATTTCCTTCTGTTATATTCTAGTTACATGCCATACGGGATTGAATCGCATGCAACTACCAGAGGAACACAGATAGAAATTGAAACAATTCCCGGCCCATTCACGACAGGCGTCAATGCTCACTGGGGAGAAAGAATTCCAGATGCAGACCTTGTTGACAGAATAATGGGTGTATACCCTGGTGAAAAATTACAAGAATTTACAGGATTTGATGCAATTTGGCATCAGTCAGATGGGACACCAAGAGAACTGGGAATTCAAGATGAATTAGAAGTTGGAACTCTTGTACTGCAAAGAACAATTGAATCCAATGGATGGAAACCTGAAGACATTGCGGGCCTTTTCCTCGGAAGCGGAGTTCCCATCGCAGATGACCCAAAATACAGAGATTACGCGCGAACACTCGCTCAAAGAGCAGGTCTTAATCCCGATGTATACCTTCATAACACATATGCAGCCTGTGCGTCTGGCGGACACGAATTATTAAGAGCCCTCACCCACCCCGACATGAAAGGAAAAAAAGTCATCACGATGGGGATGGAAGGAATCACGCACCTTACTCAAGATTTTGATCCTGAATATGCTGATGCACTTTCCATGAGATTTTTTTCAAATGGCGCCTCTGCATTGGGAATTATTCCCGGTGAAACAATGACACTACTTACCCAAGCTCACAGCGTTGTAAGAGATGAAAAGGGTTATCTTGCAGCACTTATGACATACAAGAGTCTTGTCGATCCGAATGGCGATATTTGGCAGAGTCATGGAAATACAGACATGATCATCATGCCCGAACCACAAGGAGGAAAAAGGATAACCATGGGTTCAAGAACGGGACCCTATTTCATTAAAAATACTCTCGAATTAGTAAGGAGCCTTATCGAACAGCACGAGGCTGCTTATCCGAACTACCACCCTGACTTCAGTGCACAGCATCATCCCAGTCTTGCCGTCTTTGAAGGTTTTCAAGAACAAGCGAAAAAGAAGGGGCTGGAAGTTTCTTCACCATGGGTAGTGCGTGACGGCAATAGCAGTGCCGCAACATCCCTCATTGCACACAACAGAATCGTAGGGGAGCTAGCACGTCCGGGAAGTGTTGAATTATTTGTAACATATGGCGCAGGTGGATCATTTGATGGGGGGACTATACTTCACGCAGGTAGGCCTCAGTCTTTATAGACCAGATCTGCCCTCAACAAAATCTGATCACAAATACAAACTACTAACCACAAGTCATCATTTCTTCAGCAAAATTTCAGTTAAGACTTTTATAGTATTCTTATGAATAAAAAAATTATTGTGTCCGTTATGTTAATTACAGCAGTTGGAGGGGCTATTTTGCTCTTCAATACCTTAAAAAAGCCCCAATCGCCAAATCAGACAACCAATTCTGTACCGACCCAAACAGCAAGCCCTACGCAGCAGAACATACAAACCTATACAGTAGCCGATGTGGCCCAACACAATGATAAATCCAGCTGTTGGACAACAATTAACGGCAAAGTGTATGATCTTACATCTTTTGTCGGACACCATCCCGGTGGTTCAATGCGGATATTAAGTATTTGCGGAACTGACGGATCACAAGCATTCAACGGCCAACATGGCACAAAAAGCCGGCCCAACAATGAACTTGAATCATTATATATAGGCAATCTATTATAAAAAGGAATTTTGCTTCTTAATAAGTTTTATTTAATTCTTACAGCCATCCGCCATTCACATCAAGAACTGCTCCGGTTATGTAAGAACTTTTTTCGCTAGCAAGGAACGAAACCAAAGATGCTATTTCCTCAGTCCTCCCAACTCTTCTGAGAGAAATTTGTTCAATTGCTTTTTGCACATATTTTTCAGGAATTGCCCGGGACATTTCAGTATCAATGAGTCCTGGACAAATTGCATTCACTGTCACATTATATCTTCCCGTCTCCAAAGCCAACGATTTTGTAAATCCAATAAGTCCTGATTTAGCAGCTGCATAATTTGTTTTGCCGTATGCCCCGCGCTGTGCTGCAATTGAGGAAATATTAATAATTCTTCCATAGTTATTCTCAATCATGCCAGGAAGGACATTTTTAGTAACAAAAAATGGACCGTAGAGATTAACTTTCATAACAGAATCCCAGTCATCATCTGACATATTAACTAAGGTTTTGTCTCTGGCAATTCCTGCGTTGTTGATAAGAACATCCACCCTTCCAATTGATTTGAAAATATCTTTACACGCCCTCTCAACAGCTGCTCCGTCTGACACATCGAACACAACAGAACTGGTTTTAGGATCAAGTTTTTTAAGTTCAAATTCCGTATCTTTTAATTCATTGCTCATTTTTGAAGCATGCAAAACTATTTGGAAACCTGACTGAATAAGTTCTCTTGCAATCTCTTTACCGATACCTCTGCTTGATCCAGTAATAAGCGCTATTTGTTTCATATATTTTCAAGGAGTATTCCAACTCCCTGCCCGCCTCCTACACAGACAGATGCTATACCTAATTTACAATCATTATTTTTCATCGCATTCACAAGACTCCCAACAATTCGTGTTCCACTCATACCCAACGGATGTCCAATTGCCAAAGCTCCTCCATATATATTTACTTTTTCCTCAGGTATTTTTAATTCCTCAAGTACTGCCAAAGTCTGCGCAGCAAATGCCTCATTAATTTCAAAAACCCCAATGTCTTGTATTGAAAGGTTGTTCCTTTTTAAAAGTGCATCAATTGCAAGCTGCGCTCCCATTCCCATAAGTTCCGGATCAAGACCTACTTGAACAACG
Source organism: uncultured Gammaproteobacteria bacterium (assembly GCA_964519355.1). Lineage (GTDB taxonomy): Bacteria > Patescibacteriota > Microgenomatia > Levybacterales > GWA1-39-11 > CAZBEA01. The sequence goes on from CAZFJW010000008.1 coordinate 24,044, forward strand.
TCTTTTATTTTGACTTTAGGCTCGAGATTGTATTTTTTAAGAGCTTTCTCAGATGCCAAAAGAGCCAATGCCGCACCGTCATTCATACTGCTTGCGTTCCCCGCTGTTACACTTCCATTCGCGTCAAAAATAGGTTTTAATGCTGATAGTTTTTCAAGTGACGTGTCGCTCCGTGGTCCCTCATCAAGCACAAGACTATCAACGGATATCAAATCTGGAAAAAATTTTTTCATATCTTTCAGAGCAGCAATTGCCCTCTTATGACTTTGGAGTGAAAATGCATCCTGACGTGCACGGCTAATTTTGTATTTTTTCGCCAAAATCTCTGCTGTATCACCCATTAATTTCCCGCTTAAAGTACAATACAAACCGTCACACATAATAGTATCCAAAATTTCAGAAGAGCCATATTTCACTCCAGATCTCATTTTCCGAACTACATGCGGAGCCTGAGACATACTTTCCATTCCACCCGCTATTACAAGACTGGCATCACCCATTGAAATTGCCCTAAATCCCTGATGAATAGCATTCAATCCCGATCCGCACACTTGATTAATAGTATATGCAGGTACGGAATTGCTCATTCCACCATGAAGAGCTGCAATTCGTGCAGGATTCATGCCGACTCCGGCCGATAAAACATTGCCCAAAATAATTTCATCTGTATCATTCTTTAAAAATTCATATCGTTCCAGGAAATTATCAAAAAGAGGCTTGGCAAGCTCAGGAGCAGTAAGATGCGAAAGTGATCCCAGAAATTTTCCAACGGGTGTTCTTTTTATATCAACTATGTACATTTGATTTTTCATTCCACCAATACAATTGAAAGATCTGAGAATGAGTCTCAATTTTATATTTATAGGAGGCGAAAATCAAATAAGTGGGAAAAAATTGACTTTTTTGTAATAAATTTGTATAATATAGGATATCTACAGTATAGATTGAATAAATTACCTGCTTTTAGAGAACACATCCAAGGTTTGAGATTTTTTTCGAAACATTCATTGTTCGCCTGAAACCCTTCACACTATTTGCGTTATAATAAAAGCACGTTCGTCATCTACTATTAGATACATTATGGAAAACACAAAAAATATTAGAAAAAAAATTAACTCGCCTTTCGGGAGGTATTTTACATCTCTTGAAAAAATTGATGGAGACCTAAAAAATTCAAAAGAATTCGGTTCGATCCTTATACTTTCTCTTGTTGAGGAGGTCGGTGAAATGGCCAGGGCTTATTTGGCCGAACATGGCCGCAAACAAACCAACCTTGCAGCCCAAAATGATGAAACGTACGAACAAGAATTGGGAGATATTCTAGTCAGCATTATTCGATTTGCCAGAATTAAAAATATTGATCTTGATAAAAGAATTCAGTACACATTGACTAAAATTAAAAGAAGAAAAACCTCTCCGAAGATATAGTCTTAAGAATTTAGCTGAGAATTTTTACAATTTCAGTCACAATCGTATAAATTGAAAATCCTCCATAAAAAAGAAATGCAAGGCTCATTGCTGCAATTCTATATA
>CAZFJW010000009.1:0-24950 GCA_964519355.1 uncultured Gammaproteobacteria bacterium
CTTGCCAATTATTTTTTAGGGCGTGGGCGATAGCTAGATCTTTAAGTGGAGTATTACTCATGAGACGTTGTAAAAACGAATGCAAAAATTGTAATACATTTTTCTTGAAAATGTCAAGCATGATAACGTATAATTACGGAGTTAATTAATATAGTATGAGTGGTCATAGCAAGTGGTCAACAATAAAAAGGCAAAAAGGCATAACTGACGCCAAACGCGGACAGGCATTCACAAAAGTGTCTAACGCAATAACTATTGCGGTGAAGCAGGGCGGAGGAATCACCGATCCAAACAGCAATTTCAAACTAAGGCTGGCAATCGATAAGGCGCGGGAAGTGAATATGCCCAAAGATAACGTAGATCGTGCAATTAAAAGAGCAGAAGGCAAGGATGCCGGAGCAGTTGAGGAGATTCAATATGAAGGGTTTGGTCCTGGAGGAACGGCTTTTTTGATTGAGACAGTTACAGACAATAGGCAAAGAACATTTTCCGAGGTTAGAAATATTGTTAGTAAAAATGGCGGAAACCTTGGTGAGCCAGGCTCTGTTAGTTATATGTTTGATAAAATTGGCGAAATTGTTATAAAAAAAGACAATTCAACATTTGATGAACTTTTTGCGATTGGGCTTGAACTTGGTGTTGATGATGTTGAGGAAGAGGGTGAGCTAGTTTTCTTTTATTGTTCACCATCCTTGCTTTTTGAGATGAGGCAAAAGCTGGAAGAAAAAAACATACCAGTTGAGAACTCGGAAATTGTATACAAACCTAAAAGTTCTGTTGAATTAGACGACACGCAAGCTCAGAAAGTGCTGTTTATTGTTGAGAAGCTTGACGAGCTAGATGATGTGCAGCAAGTTTTTCATAATCTTGCCTGATGTTCAAAAAATGTGAACATCAGTTTTATACATATAGTTTTAAATTGAACCCATAATTTCCTGATCAGAAAAATTGGTATAATAACTCACAATGGCACAAGAAGAAGGGGGTGGGAAATCCCAATTTTCCAAAAGACAAAAATTTGTTGTAATTGTTTTCCTTTTGTCTGCAGGGATTTTTATCTCGGAGTTTTTTACAGGAACCTCAACATTGTTGGCTTCTTTGGTACTTGCAACGCTTACCGATATTCTTTTGTACTGGGTTTTAAGAAAAGACATTAGGGGAACTGCATTTATTCCAATTTTCATTCTTCCGTTCTTTTATACGCTTTCATGTGGACTTTTTTACTCGGTTGTTCCCCAGAGGATGATTTCGCGAGTGCTTATCACACTTTTTTATTCTTTTGGTCTGTATTCACTGCTTTTGACACAAAATATTTTTGCAGTATCAACTCTTCGCACCATTAATCTTGTTCGAAGTGCTCGCATCGTCTCTTTTGTTCTTACTCTGGTTATTCTCTTCTTTTTAACCAATACTATTTTTTCTCTTCGTTTGCCTTACTACATAACACCATTTGGCGTGGCCTTAATTGCTTTTTTCCTAGGATTCCAGTCCTTATGGGTTAGAACATTGGATGGTGTGAGTCAAAAAGACGCATTTATATATGCGCTCACATGTGCATTAATGTTATTTGAGCTTGCATGGGTGCTTATAATATGGCCGGTAGAGGCATCTATTTATACACTTTTTATTACAGGAATGTTTTATACCTACATAGGAGTATCTCAGGTATGGTTTGAGAAGAGGTTGTTTAAAGGCGTTCTTTGGGAATATATATGGGTAGGGTTTTTCTCAATTTTATTTCTTGTTATTTTTTCAGGGTGGGGCATATAGAAGTTTTAAAGAGTGTTCTAAGAATCACCAATAATAATATCCTATAATAATTATATTAAAGTAAATCCATTCATTTATTTTGTAAAAATCGTAATTTGTATCTACAATGCATTTCCCTTGAATATTTTTTAATAAATTTAAAAAATAGGGGGCATTTATTATAAAAAAAGGGGCAGATAAGAAGAGAATAGTGTGGCTAAATGATATAGTTTGATAAGGTATAACATCCTGTAATAATTATCCTATAATTTTTATATGTTTCACGAAAATTAAGGGTGACTTTTCACGGATTATTGATATAGTTTGAACACTTCAATATACATAGCCGATAATAATATTCTAATCTACTGTTTTGTGTGAGTAGCGATTGCATATAATTCTCCTAATTTAGCCTTGAATAGTACGAAAAAAATACGAACAGTCCCCCGGGATGCTATCACAGGAAAAAATTTAACATTTAATGTGGATAACTGCTAATTGGTGTGCAATTTTACCTATAAAATGAAGCTAAATTTACAAAAAATGCTGTATTATCAACCTAAATGAGAGTATAGCGCGCTTTACTTGCCTATAAGTATCGATATTTATTATGAAAATCATAAGTTTTCACAGGTCTGTATTTTAGATTTAAAGATATGTCGAGAGTGGCAGTTAGGGTTGTGAATTATTGAATTTGGATCTGCATCTTAGATGCATGTATTCTGTTAGTATAATTTTTATTCTATATAAAAAGAATGTTCTACTCTTGCAAGGTTAGTGATTTAACAATGTCGCACAATAATACTTTTACGACATGATGCATGATTCCGAGAGTGTGGATTGTTTGATATGATTTTTGTAAATTTGCACATTTCGATTGCTATTTTACTCAGGTGGGCAAGGAAAAGTAATTCAATATCCACTCCTATTTTGGCTATCAGAAAAACATAATACGTATAATAACTATAGGTTTATTTATATGGAGGCTGCTATACAGTCCTGTGGTATTCTCTTTCAACATGTAGATAAAATTGAAAGATATCGATCTTAAATTATTACACCTTTTTTTGATAGGATTAGTAAATGTATCTCTTCTCTATAAACGTGTCTTAAATCGCATTGTAGAGGCATTTTTTTGAGGCTAAAATTTTGTTTATCTTGTTAGGTTTTAATATTATAAAAAGAGGTTGTAGATGAATCCTAGCAAGTTGTTTTACTGTTATTCATTGGCATTTGGGTCGCTTGCAGATCTAATACCTGGGATATTTTTCTAGTATCTCATTTATTAAATTTTTGATTTGTTACTAAAATATAAGATGTTACCGGGAATACATTTTATTTAATTTTTGGACTGGCAGCGGGTTGTTCATCTTGTTTGTATTGGAAGTGGTTATGATTTTAAAGTAGGGCGTAATCTGTATCAGTGTAAATTCTTCATTTGACAAACATATGCCGTCATGTCGTAAAATATTTTAATGGAACATATACACTCCCTTATAGAACAGTTTCTTGAATATCTTGAGATTGAACGTAACTGCTCTAAATTAACTATCCGAAATTATAGATTTTATTTACTTCGTTTCGAAGCATGGCTTAGATTGAATTATCCAGATAAGGAGATCGAAGATATAAACACGGATATTGTTAGGAAATTCAGAGTTTTTCTATCATCTTATGTGGATGAAAAGGGAATGAGTCTAAAGCGTATTACCCAAAATTATCACATAATCGCCCTGCGCTCATTTTTACGGTATCTCATCCGAAATGATTTTGAAACACTCTCCCCTGAAAAAATTGATCTTCCCAAGGCAGAGAGTAAGTCTTTGAAGTTTTTAGAAAAAAATCATCTTCGCGAACTTGTGAATTCTGTGGACACTGGAACGATTCAAGGCGTGAGAGACAGGACAATACTCGAAGTGCTTTTCTCAACAGGGCTTCGTGTTTCAGAGCTTGTAAAACTAAATCGAGATCAGATGAATTTTACAACTCGTGAATTTGGCGTGATAGGAAAGGGTGGTCGAGCTCGAATCGTTTTTCTCTCTGATTCGGCAGTATTTTGGATTGGAGAGTATTTAAATAGAAGAGAGGATGCATATAAGCCGCTGTTTATCCGTTACTCAAGAGATCAAAATGGTCTTAATGATGGGGAGAAGATGAGGCTTACTTCAAGGACAGTGGAACGAATTGTTCAGAAATATGTTAAAAAATCAAAAATACCTGTTGACGCAACTCCTCATACCCTGCGGCACAGTTTTGCAACGGATTTGTTATCTAACGGAGCAGATCTTCGATCTGTACAAGAAATGTTGGGTCATAAGAATATTTCAACGACACAAATTTACACCCATGTAACCAACCCGCAATTAAAAGAGGTTCACAAAAAATTCCACCAAGGCAACAGAAGAACGTAATAGCTATTCATAATTTCAATTTTGATATACTGCTTTCATGCAAAAAAAGTGGTTTTTGGCAGGGGTTATTTTTTTCGTCTCCAGATTGGTTTTTATTAACTTTGGACCAGTTTTCTTTGATAGTCCTGCCTATTTAAGACGCTTTGCTGACCCATTATTACTTCACGCACTAAGAGATGGGCATTTTCCGCTTCATATCGGGTATATATTATTTGGCTGGCCACTCTACTCTTTGGCCTCAAACTATTTAAAACATCCAGAATTTGCGATATGCCTCTTTCAAATATTTTTATGGATTTTCGCCTCTTATTCTTTTTATAACTTAGTATTGATTTGGCTCAAAAATAAAAAAACAGCTCTTCTCAGTCTCCTTTATTTTTCTCTCACTCCCCTGCTCTGGATAACTCAGGTAACAATTATGATGGATAGTCTTTATGTAGCCTTATTTATAATTGCCTGGTATTTATATATGAAGGGATCAGAAACAATTAAATATACTATAAGATATTACATGCTCGCTTCCTTTATTTTATTATTTTCTCTGTTAACTCACTTTGCCGGCTTTGTCTTTTTCCCTGCACTTATTTTCAGCGTAATCTTTTTTGGAAATCAAAAAAACAAACGAACACGTATTCTTTTTTTCACCTTCCTGTCTGGAAGTGTGTTTATATATATTGTATGCAACATTTTTCTTATGGGAATAAGAATTTATGCAGAGGGAATCTACGGGCTCTATCATGATAAGGCTCAACTTACTTTTGGAATTCATTCTATTCTTGTGTTTATACGAAATGCATTTATCCCCGTGCTTCGATCCAATACTGTATTGTTAAGTCTGATTGCTTTTTTGGGATTTATTACTCAGTTTAGAAAAAACTTTAAACTTTTTGTGCTTGGTTTTCTAATTTTGGCACCAATGATTTTTATCAACCAGTGGTGGGATTCACTTCTTATGGGAAGGCATGCATTGTTGGGAACTGTTGGAATTGCAATGTTTGGAGCAATTTTTGTGACGACCAGACCGCGTATAGCCTTGGTTAGTTATTTGTATTTATTTATTGCTGTTATTCCTGCACTTTTTCTTTTAAGAAGTCCTATTCCATATATTCAGATTCAAAATGAATACACTAAAATTCCTGGAAATTCACTTTACATCGAATCACATTTTGCAAGGCCGCAAATCCAAATAAAGCAGCATACAGAAGTCGTATTTCTTGACGAGCCAGGCTGGAATACTCCCCTGCTCAGTGATCGGGTTGACGAGGCATTGGATCAAGGCAGGAGGGTTTTTGTATCATCACAAGCTCTTTCTGAGCCGTATGGGCTATATTCCGGACCGTATCTTCATCCGATCTCTCTTTCTTACAAAAAAGAGTTTATTCTTTTTGAGGAGCTGAAGGGTAAGTATTCTTTTAAGGAGTTTAGTGTCATGAGCAAAAAGGACAACCTTATTCTTTATGAGATTAATAAAAGAAATTCTTCTGAAGAGTCGATCTATCCATATATGCCCAGATTAATTGGATCTTCAAGAAGAATTGATTACTTTGATCCAATTATCCAGCTTTGGTTAAAACTGAAATAACATTGGTATAATGGGTTGATGACTCAAGAAAGTGAAGGATTTCGAACTATTACAGATCCAGTGATTGTTGGTCCAATAATAAGAGAACTTCAGCAATTCAAAAATGACTCTGATCTTGCAAATGTAGTATCTCGTGGCCTTCAAGAGAGAGGTGTTGAGGATGGCTGGCTTGCAGTTGCAGATGGGGTTGTCTATGGACCGGCTGATTATGATGGGATATTTGAGGTTATGGAGGAGGCAAAAGTAGATCCTCGGTATGCAAGAGTTAAGAAAATAAAACCAGGTGAATGGCCGCCTAGTCTCTCTTCAGAACAAAATTTACCTTCTGAATAATTTCCTCAAGGGTAGTATTTGATTTTACTATGTAGTCCACAGCGCCCATTGCAATGCCTCTTTTTATTTCTTCATCTTGACCCAGATTCGAGGCTATAATAACCGGGATATCTCGTAATTTCTCAGACTCTTTAAGATCTGAAAGTACTGCAAAGCCGTCTTTTATGGGCATAACAAGATCAAGCAGGATAAGATCTGGGGTAAGGGTTTGAAGCATATTAAGCGCCTCTTGTCCGTCTTGGGCAAGAGATACAATAAATTCTTCCTTTTCAAGTTTGAGTTTGTACGCAGCTGAAAGAAATTGATCGTCTTCAACTACAAGAATGTGCGGCATAAATTTTTAGCCAGTAGGTTCGAAACCAAGGTATTGTCCTACTTTTTGAGCGATTTGTTCGAGCTTGGTATTGGATTTGACAAGGTATTCGTTTGCTCCCAGCGAGCGTGCCTCTTCTCCTCGATCTTCGAGATTGGTGATGACAATAACCGGTATATCACGGGTAATTGTATTATTCTTAAGTTCTCCCAAAACTTTCATTCCATCCATGTCTCCTAAAATCATAATATCAAGTATTACCAGATCTGGTCTCCAGTCCATGGCCTTTGTAAGGCCTAAAACACCGTCAACTACGACATCAGTTTCGTAGATACCGGAAAATTTTTGGCGGTATATATCGGCTAATGTTAAATCGTCCTCGATGATCAGAAGTTTTCTCATTTAGTTTTATTACTGATATGATTCTTGATTGTGTCAACAACTGATCGAAACGTAGTATCTGTTTTAATAAGACATCCAACAGCTCCATTTTCAAGCGCAAGTTGTGTTTGGCCTTCGAGATTGGTTAAGACAAGGACTGGAATATCTTTGGTGGCCTCAAGTCTTTTGAGTTCCATAAGAACGTGCATTCCGCTTTTTGATCCAGGGAGTACAAGGTCCAAAATAATAAAATCAGGAGAGTAAGTATTTGCAAGGTCAATGCCTTCGTCACCAGTTGTAGCAATTTTTAATTCGAAGTGATGTTCTAATTGTTTTTTAAATATCGGGAGAAGATTCTGGTCATCTTCAATAACAAGGACTTTATTCATGGCTGTATGCAACAATTGTACGAGTCTGTCTCAGATTCGTCAAGTAAGGGTTGTCTCGCCTTTTTTCTTTTCCATTCCTTTTTTGGGGAGGGTTATTGTGAAGGTAGTACCGATGTTTTCCTTGCTTTCAAGTTCAATCGTTCCGCCTGAGGCATCAAGAATTTTTTTGACTAGATAAAGTCCCAAGCCTGATCCGTCAGTTACTACTTTTGTAATGTTTGATGCTCTAAAAAATCGTTCAAAAATTCTTTTTTGTTCTTTTTCGGGAATGCCATATCCCGTATCTGACACGGATAGTGTTATATTCTTTTCATTTTGGGCAGTTTTGATTGTAATTGTTCCATTTTCAGGTGTATATTTTATGGCGTTGGTCAAAAGATTCGTTACAATTTCCCTCATGAGTTTGGTATCAAGAGAAATTTCGGGCAGTGTATTATCAAATTCTTGTGATATTGTGAGTTTTTTGGTATCTGAGGGAACTTTTTGCGAAGATACAACCTCCTCAACGAGCGAATTTATTTGAGTTGGAACGGGTTCAATAATGATTCTTCCAGATTCAATTCTGGAAATATTTAGGAGCGAATTAACAAGTGCAATCTCTTTTTCATTGGAGTCCTGGATGTTTTTTATGTAGTTCTTTTGCTCATCACTCAATGGTCCTATGTCTCCTGACTGCAGCATTTCAAGAAACCATTTCATGGCAGTCAAAGGGGTTCTGAGCTGGTGTGAAGCAAGAGAAATGAATTCGGTTTTCATTTTATCCACCTCTTTTTCCCGAGTTATATCTCTGAATGTAAGTACTCCGCCTACCACTTTTTCGTACAAAATTATAGGTGAGATTGTGAGGTTAACTGGGATAATCGATTCTGGTGTTGTGCCGAGCGAAAGATCGTTTGATGTTTGTATCTTTCGAGTGTGGTAGGATTTTGAGATCAGATCGTGTCCGCGCGGGATTCTCTTTTTATTGTCATTCCACAAATGAATATGATCGTAAAAGTTCTTGCCGACAACATGCCTGTCTTTTAAATGGAAAAAATCAACTGTCGCTTGATTGATCATGACTATAAGAAAATCTTGATCAAGTACGATCATTCCTTCTCCAATGCTGGAAAATATCGCCTCATCCCGAACATTTTCCTGTTTTAGTACAAGTTCTGTTTCTTTTCTGTCTCTCACTTCTTTTGCAAGCTGAATGTTCGTTTTATACAGATCGTTGCTTTTTTGGATCAGGATATTTTCCCCGATTTTATTAGTATTGACCAGGTAATAAATAAGCCATGCAAAAAAGAAAAAAGCACAGGAAATAAAAAGAAGCGTTGATGGCATATATTCAAGCGGGACAAGATTTAAGTATGAAATAAGCCACACCACAAGAAGGCCGCCAAGCTCAGTCATGCTCCAAACAAGCGCTTTTCTCTCATCTTTTAAGAGTGCTGCAATAACCGGAAATGAAAAAATCCAAATTATTGCAAAATTAGTTACAACGCTTGTGATTAGAAAGTATTGAGTAATATTTATGAGAAGAAGTAGAAATAAGGAAGATGCGCTTTCAATATTTTTACTTGTTCTAAGATATACAATTATTATTGCCAAGATCAGAAGTATTGATACATCCAAAATTGCAAGATATGAAAGGTCTTGAGACAAGTGTTTGAATATCAGAAAGTGAGTAAAAAGACTAAGGGCTATGCAGGCACTGTTGAGGAATCGAATTTTTCTAATGTATTTTGTATTGGATCCGCCGATAAGACCGGACGAAAGGAATGATAATAGAAGATTTTTCATAGGCAGTATAGTAATAATACGGACTTGAGAGGTTTGTTTGCAAGGGAAAAAGAGATTATTCGGCGCCAACAACTATAACAACGTCATAATCTGAGTCGTCTTCCAGGGTTTCGACTGATTTTGAAAGTGAATAGTCCTCTGATAAATCAGTCTCAAGCTCTTTTTGAATTCCGATTTTTGTTTTTTTAATTTTTAGAACAGTTTCGGTATAGTCATAATTATCAGCATTTCCTGTTTCAATTGTTCCTTCGTATCCCTTTTCAACGAGAAGATTTTTCATTTTTCCTGCCACCCCACTCTCACCTGTTCCATTTTGCACCTCTATTTTTAAGGTTTTTTTGTCCACTTCAGCAGGTACAGGTGTGGGGGTTGGTGCTTGGGTTGGAGATAGCACAACAGTTTCTCGGGGTTTATTGTTCCTGTTCATAAATGAAAGTTTGTCCTTTTTTGAATTCAGAATGGTTCCAGCAGCCAGAGCTACCAGGAGTAAAACAATGAGGCAAAGAAGAATAATTTTTCCCTTTTTATTTCTGAATATTAAGAGTGTTGAAAGAAAAGAGCGTTTCTTTTGCGCGTCTTTTTCAATTTCATCAGCAAGTGGATATGTTTCTTGTGTGGGTTTTTCAGCGGCTGGTTCGCCAATTGCTGAAATTCCAGATTGGACTGCAGGAGTTGTTGGCTCTACTGCTGGTGCGGCTGTAGCCTCAGCTGGGGTTGCAACAGGATCCATCGAAATATTTGTTTTGGGGGTAATTGTTTCTTCACTCGAAGGCTGCGCACTTGCTTCGCTTATTATTTGTTCACTGCCTGCGGGCTCTTTGGGAGACTCTGATTGAGGCTCCTTTTCAACAGTTTCTGTCTCACTCTTTCCTTCAACTGTTTCTTCTTTTTTGTCTTTTTCTTCTTTTTTAGGCATGGTTAGTCTTTAATATAGTATGTAATTGTTACTTGTACGCTGAGCTTGTCTGATCCGGGATCAATTTGTGTTGGTGCTCCTGCATCCAGCGCAACAGCTGATTTTTCAGAAAACATTGGCATTGGACCAGGGGAATAAGGAGTTGATTCATAAATCGATGCAATTTTGCCTATTTTAAAGCCCGCAGCATTTGCCAGCTGCTCTGCTTTTTGTCTTGCGGCTATAATTGCTTTTTCTCGTGCCTTGGATTTCAGCTCGTCATTATTCGCTGAGTCAAAATCTGAGGAAACGCCTCCTACCTGAACACCGATTGCAACCAGCTCGTCAATAGCTTTGTTAATCTTATCCAGGTCTTTAGATTTAATGGTTGTTGTGATATTTATTTGAAACCCATTTTCACGGGAGCCGCCACTAGGGAGAATTTCATAATTTGGATTTATATAGTATCCATCAGTTTTTATATCTTTGTCTTCAAATCCAAGATTTTTGAGTACTTGTTTTGCACTTGCTTGTTTAAGATTTCCCTTTTCTTGTGCCTCTTTTTCAGTTGTACCCTCTTCATTGATTGTGTATGTTGTTGTATGCGAGTTAGGAACTGCCTCAACTTCCCCAGTTGCATCAACTGTGAATGTTCCTGGCATGGTACTCGTACCAATTACATTTTGACCCGTCAGCTTCTGATATGTCATAACTCCCAAAAGCAAAAAGATAACGGTTAACAGAGGTGGAATGAATTGATTAATATTTAAGTGGACTTTTTTCACAGTAGTTTATTTTAGAGAGAATTAGGAATAAATGTCAAGAAGATAGCAGGTTCTCATATTTCTTGGTGCTGAATTCTTCCAAGAACTGCTGAAAGGAGAGCTTGTCTAACATACAATCCATTTGTTGCCTGTCTGAAGTAATATGCTCTGGGATCTGTATCTACTTCTGTTTTTATTTCTCCCACTCTAGGAAGCGGATGCATCAGTATCGTGGATCCTCCGTACCTGTCTAACACATCTTGTGATACGGCAAATTGTTCCTTCAAATCACGATATTCTTCGTCAGTTATTCCATTCATTCGTTCCTTTTGAATCCGTGTCCAGTACCAAAAATCTGTATCTTTTGGTACATCATCGAATGACTCAATGACCTCCAGATTTAATCCCATTCCAGACCATTTACGTAATTGTTCGTTTGTTAACCTTAATGATTGAGGCGAAAGTAGAAAAAGTCTATTGTTTTTGTAAAGCGAGAGGCCATCTAGGAGGGAGTGTACGGTTCTGCCATTTAGAAGGTCACCTCCCAGTACTCCTGTTATATCGTTCAGCGACCCTCTTCTCTCTCGTATAGTGTAAAGATCTAAAAGAGCCTGTGTCGGATGTTCTCCTGCTCCATCACCCGCATTTATCACAGGGATGTCTACTGATTGTGCAGCAATTTTTGCGCTGCCCTTATTGTAGTGCCTCAAAACCACAGCATCAATATGATAGCCTCGAAGAATTTTCATCGTATCTTCCAGGGTCTCCCCCTTGGCAGCCGATGAGAAAGCTTCCGGATTTTCGATGAGTTCAACTCCTCCTCCAAGACGTTGAGCAGCTTGACTGAAGGATACCCTGGTTCTTGTAGAAGGCTCATAAAACACTAAAGCTGTTGAAGTGCCGCTCAGTGTTCCAAGCTCAAGCTTTGCATTCATGGCTTCTCTCATTAAATCAGCCGTATTAAATAGGAGTCTCAGAGACTCGGGATCGAATTGTTCAAGTGATAGAATATTCTTTCCTTCAAAGTCACCATCAATTAATTTTCCTTTGTACTCTGGATCCTCACTTGTTTTTCTGTCCTCACTCCCCTTTTTATCCATACTAATAACGCTTGTGAATCCAGGGGTTAGTTCCACTGAAGCATCAGGCAAAATTCTCAGTTCAATTTTCTCTACATCATGCGTTGTGATTTCTAGTCCATCTTCTCCTGAAAAATCTGCAACCCATTTATAATATTCAGGATCTCTTCTGATGCCTCGGAATACAGATCTGCCTAAATCTTGCTTCTGGGCATCTGGCGCATACTCTGCTTTTATATTAAAGTCTTCCTCGTGAATTATAACCTGAGCACTTTTGTGAGCCGAATTTCTTACTACTGCAAAAGTATCTAAGTCTACCTCAGGTACTCCGTTTTCATTAAATCTTTTAGGAAGTGTGGTAAAGACGTTCTGTAAGTCCATGATGTCACCTGGGGTCATCGCGCCAATAACCGGAGGAAGAGGAAATTGGGGTTCATGAGTATTTTTAAAATGCGGGGCGGCAAGATCTGCACCAAGCTCTATATGTGCCCCTGATTCTGCAACTGATGTCATGAATATGTATATAAAATTAGTAAATTATAATTTGAAAAACTCGAATGTATTTTTACCGAAAAAGAAGAGAACAATTGGAGACTTAAAGCTTTTTCTAGTACGTCAAATTGCAATGACATTCTAGAAGTTAGAGTTTAAGACGTCGGGTGTGATATGTCAATATGAAAATTTACTATGAGAAATTATTTTGAGCTGAGGCAGCTGATAGGAGGTTCTGGAATAGATACGCAAGATTGAGAGGGCCAATACCGCCGGGGGTTGGAGTATAGAATGAAGCGACATGTTCAATTTTCGCCTCGTCATAATCTCCCGCCAGCTTGCCGTCGGCATTCCTATGTATACCAACTCCTATAAGGATAACTCCTTGAGTGATGAATTCTGGGTCCACTACATTTTCTTTTCCGACTGCACTGATAATTATTTTCGATTTTTTTAATATTTCTTTTCGATCTTTTGTCGAACTATCTATTATTTTTGGAAAGAGCCCTATTTTTTTAAGTCCATTGATGATAGGTTTTCCTGCTGTTTCACCTTTCCCGATGACAGATATAGCTTGTCTTATTGGGCTGTTATGAATTTCCGTGGCGTCTAGCAGTTTTTCAATATGAGTGATAATTTCTTCTACTGCGAGCCATACAGGTACCGCAAAAGGCGAGTCACTTCGAAAACCATCAATATCTTTTTCTTTTTTAATGGCATAAATTATTTTTTCCCGGTCATATTTTTGAGGAAATGGACGCTGGACTATGAGCCCATTGCAAGATGTGTCATTATTGAGTTCATCTATTGTTGCAAGGAGTGTTTTTTCATCCGAATCTTTTAAATTAATAAGTTCCGCATTTATTCCCAGCTTTTCAGCTAGTCGTAACTTTGCACCAACATACGTGCTCCACGATTCTTCATCGCCGAGCGTGATGATGGCAATTTTTGGAGTGATCGAGTGATTTTTTAAATCTTGTGCACGTTGCAAAAGACTTATTTGCATTTGGTCAGCAAGTAATTTACCGTTAATTTTCATATTCTTATTATATCAGGATCAGGGACGGCATTTTTAGCTTTGTCTTAGAATATGGAATTGGGTGTATTTATTTCTCCAGACGTGACGAAGATCTCATAGGGAATACCATGACTTCAACTCCCTCAACTGCTCCAACAAGTTCACCACTTTTGAGTGCGACCCCTGAATATGCTTCAAATTTATTAAATCCTTTTCGTGCATCTGGTGTAACATGTGATGCAAAGACGAGACCATCGCCTGTTCCAGGAAGTAAATCTGGTCTAAAAATTGCATGGCGGATTCCCTTAAAGAGCGGGAATCTTGAGCCGTCAAAATCAAGCGCTGTTATCCCCGTTGCTTGGGCCATACCTTCAATAAGTTGATCAGGCAGGAGTTGGTCACGGAGCACCGGCACATCTTGGAGGACCATTTTGTCAATTGAGGTGAGTGTTTCTCCGTTTTCATCTTTTATCAGAATAGAGCATGACACCTTTCCATCTTCAAGCATTTGAATGTTTGCTGTCTGGATAGCAATTTGTGCAGTACCATCTGCAGGAATTACTTTCAGGAATTTTACATTTTCGAGTTCCTGAAGCGAAAGCGATGAATATGGTTTTTCTAGAACTCCCTGAGTAAAAAGTGCCTGGACAGTCTCAACTGCGCTTCGTATTTGTTTGTGTCCGGCAAGCACTGTCCCAAGATTGGATTCTGGCTTGAAGTGTCCTGTTGCGTGATTTGGACGGGGAGTAAATATTCCAGTGAAGTTGCCGTCATCCTCTTGGACTATTCTGTCAACAAAATGAAGTGGCTCGTCGGTTCTTCTGGTCTGTTCGCCAGACACATAAGAGCGCGAAATGCCTCGTCTTACATCTTTTGTATCTTCAACGCGAACTGCTGTGTCGACATAGATTCTTGGTGCATCATATACCCTCTCAAGCGCTGTGCGCGCATCAATTGTTCCGTCTGCAAAAAATTCTGTGTATCCAGATGGTAATGTATCCTTATTTTTTAGAATTTCAACAACCTTTTTCCCAACCATTTCACTTGGTATTTCATGCGGGAGTCCAAGTTTATCCGAAACTGCTGCATGTTTGGCTTTAACAGTATCGTCTTTGCCCATAAAAATTGTCATATTATTCGTATCAGGGACTATTGGTGGACATATCACAAAAACTTTAATGCCCTGTTCTTCCAACTCAATGATTCTTTTTCTAAGCACATCTTCCCCTTCTCTTTTTGCTTGTGCAGTCGTGCGATAGAATTCTACTTCATCGGGTGAGTTTTCAAGCGATGCGGCAAAATGCCCCGGTACACTTTGCATAAGAACAATAGCGCTTCCCTTTTTCATTCTTGGAACAGATAGATCTACAAGGTTTTTTGCTGCTGTGACATTTATTTCACGCGTTTTGCCAGAAGCAGAAAGTACTAGAAAATCCAGTGGTTCGTCACCAAGACTTGAGGAAATTTCGCCTAGTCCTTCCTCGGTTGTAATGTCTGCTACGAAAAGATTGAAATTACCCGGAAGCAAGTCTGCTGTGTCTCTTGTTGTGTTTGCTTTTCTTTTTTTACCAGGATCCCTATGAACTCCCAATACATCAATCCCTTCTGCTAGAAAGGATAAGGCAATATCTGCTCCAATGTCGCGTGATGCGCCAGTTACCAGAGCTCGTGTTCCCGCCAAGGTAAATTCTTGCTCAATGATGCCTGTCTCGCCGACTCCTGGAGGAGTTATCATTTTTTGTTCTGACATGTTTTTAGTTTAGGCAGATTTAACAGCTATTTCTGTAATCCTTACGACCCAAAAAATGTAATGAAGATTACGTTATGCAAAAGTGGGCTTGGGCGTTTTATAAAAGTACCCTACTCATCTGTTTCGTCTGAGGAGATACAGGTTGCTGAAGCAACTTTGTCATCTTTACTGGATGAGAAACGCATTAAGATCACGCCTTGAGCATTTCGTGTTCGTTTTGGAACTGTTTTGATTGGAATTTTGACGACCTGCCCTTTTTCAGAGGTAATTATAATATTATCCTTTGTGTCAGTTGGAACGACCCCTGCATAGACCAGTCTTCCGGTCTTTGCAGAAAGTGTTGCAATTCTCACACCCTGCCCGCCTCTGTTTTGATTGCGAACTTCTGATAGATCAGTCTTTTTACCAAGTCCATTTTCTGCAATAACTATTATTTGAGCATTTGAAGCTGTAACATCAGCTGAAATAACTCTGTCGTCTGAAAGAAGTTTGATGCCGCGCACTCCCATGGATGATCTTCCTGTTGGGCGGACTTGTTCTTCTGTAAATGAGATGATTTTTGCCTCTTCAGTTATGAGAACGATATCATCCTGGCCGGTTGTAAGTTTGACCCAGGAGAGCGTATCTTCTTTATCTAATTTTATTGCGATGATTCCTGTCTTTCTGATATTTGTAAATTCTGAAAGACTTGTCTTTTTCACAACTCCTCTTTTTGTGGCCATGAAGATATTTTGGAAGTTGGTTTGTTCTTTTGGATTGTATGCAAGGATTGAACAGATCTTCTCGCCCTGCTGAATGTCTATGAGGTTAACAATTGCCTGACCTTTTGCCACACGGGATGCTTCTCCCATTTCAAAGACACGGGTTTGGAATACTTTTCCAAGGCTTGTGAAGAATAGAATATTGTCATGAGTTTGGGCAAAAAGAATTGTATCGATTATGTCCTCATCCTTTGTGGTCATTCCTTTGACACCTTTCCCTCCTCTTGCTTGGGTTTTGAATGAAAGCAGTGACTGGCGCTTGATGTATCCAGTTTTTGTGATCGTAATAACGGTAGGTTCATTTGCGATCAGATCTTCATCTGAGAATTCATCAACTTTTGATTTGTATACCTTGGTTTTGCGCTCATCTCCATAGTTTTCTCTTATTTCCAACAGCTCATCTTTTACAACCTTTAGAATTTTCTCAGGGTGTGCAAGAAGATCTTCGAGACGATCAATAATTTCTTTTGTCTTTTTCCATTCCTCTTCGAGCTTATCAATTTCAAGCGCAGTAAGACGTCTAAGCTGCATGTCCAAAATTGCATTGGCCTGAATTTCAGAAAGTTTGAACCTGTCAATAAGTGAAGTTCTTGCTTCATCGACATTTTTTGATTTTCGAATAATTGCCACAACTTCATCAATATTGTTAACCGCAATTTTAAGACCATCAAGAATATGGAGTCTTGCTTGTGCTTCTCGTAATTCGAATTCAGAACGGCGAGTTACAACAACATAGCGGTGCTTAATGTACTCATCAATAATTGTTTTAAGATTTAAAGTTCGCGGCACCCCATCAACGAGTGCAACTACATTTGCTGGGAAGGTGGTTTGAAGCTGGGTTTGTTTGTATAAATTGTTAAGAATTTTTTTCGGTGTTGAATCACGTTTGAGTTCTACAACAACTCTGAGTCCATGTCGATCTGATTCATCCCGAAGATCTGAAATTCCCTCAATTTTTTTGAGTTTGGCAAGTTCGGCAATTTTTGCAACAAGTGCTGACTTGTTCACCTGATACGGGATTTCTGTAATGATAATTGCTGACTTGCCCTGCCCTATTTCTTCGATTTCTGCTTTACCGCGCATGACAATCTTTCCGCGGCCGGTTGCATACACATTCCTAATTTCTGCAATGTCATAAATTGATCCGCCTGTCGGAAAATCCGGACCCTTGATATAATCCATGAGTTCGTCAATTGTGACATCTGAGACAAGATCTGTTTTAACGTTTGCATGCGTTGTGTGTTCTTCAGATTGAATAACCACTTCATCAGGCATTTTCTTTGCAGCCACAGTTCTGTCAATTGTGAATGTTACAGCGTCTATAACTTCTGTTATGTTGTGTGGTGGAATTTTGGTGGCCATACCAACTGCAATACCCTCAGATCCCATGAGCAAAAGATTTGGAAGACTTGATGGAAGAACGAGCGGTTCTTGAGTTTCTCCATCGAAGTTAGGAATAAAGTCGACTGTCTCTTTATCAATTCCGTTAAGCATTTCACCAGCTATTTTTGTAAGTCTTGCCTCTGTGTAACGATATGCCGCTGGGCTGTCACCGTCTATGGATCCGAAGTTTCCCTGGCCGTCAACGAGTGTATAACGAAGATTCCACCACTGAGCGAGTCTGACCAATGAGTCATATACGGCCATATCTCCATGCGGGTGGTATTTTTTGAGAACCTCTCCGACCACGCCGGCGCATTTTGAGTACTTATGTTCGTGTGTGAGGCCGAGGTCATGGTGCATTGCGTAAAGCACACGCCTGTGAACTGGCTTGAGACCATCTCTTACATCAGGAAGAGCACGAGCCACAATAACGCTCATCGCATAATCAAGATATGCGCGTCTTGCTTCAAAAGATATGTCTATTTGTTCTAATTTTCCAATATCTGTACTCATAATTTGTAATTAATTAAACACTAGGCAATAGGAAATAGAAATTATTTCCTATTTGCTAGCACTTATTTAACATTTGCAATTCCGTTTTTGATTTCAGTGATTGCAGCATCTTTCCCTAACCAATCTTTCAATTTGACCCATTTTCCCTTGTCCAGATCCTTATAGTGTTCAAAAAAGTGCTTGATTTGATTTTTGAGATCATCAGAAACGTCGGTGATGTCATTATAGCTTGAGTACATATCTCCTGTTACAGCAGGAACTCCAAGTACTTTTGCATCAACACCACTCTCGTCTTCCATTTCAAGCATTCCGATAGGTCGTACTGCAATGACTGTGCCAAGTGCAATAGCTTTTTCTGAAAGGACCAGAACATCAACAGGATCACCATCTCCAGACAAAGTAGCTGGAACAAATCCATAGTTGAGTGGATAATTCATGGAAGTTTTGGAAAACCTATCAACTACCATAATTTCCATGTCTTTATCAAATTCGTATTTAACGTTTGTATCCTTTGGAATTTCAATTAAGACATTTACTTCCTCAGGTGCATTTTTTCCGTATGTTAATTTCATAAATTACTATTCACCCCCTTTAGATATCAAGATTTGCCATCTTAGCATTTTCTTGAATAAAGTGTTTTCGTGGTGGAACTTCGTCTCCCATTAGCATCGTAAAAGTGCTGTCTGCGAGCTCTGCATCATCGATATTTACTTTTTTAAGAATTCTATTGGTTGGATTCATGGTTGTTTCCCATAATTGCTCAGGATTCATTTCTCCAAGACCTTTGTAGCGCTGGATTGAGAATTTTACTCCTGGAGATTTTTTAATAACATCATCACGTTCGATATCTGAGTATGCATAGTGTGAATTCTTTCCGTGTGCAAGTTTGTATAGAGGAGGCTTGGCGATATATAAAAATCCGCTTTCAATAATTTCTCTTAAGTGCCTAAAGAAAAATGTCAAAAGAAGTGTTGCGATGTGTTCTCCATCCACGTCAGCATCACACATGATGATAATTCGGTGGTAGCGAATTTTATCCATATTTATGGTCTCTCCTATTCCCATGCCAAGGGCGATAATAAGATCTTTTAATTCTTCAAATTCCATGATTTTGTCGAGCCTAGCCCGCTCAGTGTTTAAAATTTTTCCTCCGAGGGGTAAAATTGCTTGGTTTTTTCGGTCCCTGCCCTGTTTGGCCGATCCTCCTGCTGAATCTCCCTCAACTATATATAGTTCTGAAAAAGCTGGATTCTTTTCTTGACAATCAGCGAGTTTTCCCGGAAGTGATCCTCCTTCAAATGCTCCCTTGCGAAGAATTGCATCTTTTGCAGCGCGTGCAGCAAGTCGAGCCTTGGCTGCCAGCTGAGTCTTGCCGACAATAGTTTTTCCAATACTTGGATTTTCTTCAAATATCGTATCAAGCCCTTCTTTTACGATTGATGAGACAAGTGGTTGAATTTCTGAATTTCCCAGTTTTCCTTTGGTCTGACCTTCAAACTGAATATTATTCTGTTCCATTCGGATTGCAATGACCGCTGTGAGTCCCTCTCGCGTGTCATCCCCTGTTATTGAATCGTCTGCGGACTTGAATAACCCGATTTTCTTTCCATAGTCATTGATGGCTCGTGTGAGTGCCATTTTAAATCCTGTTACATGTGTTCCGCCATTTACTGTATTTATGACGTTAACGTAGGATTCAAGGTTTTCTGCGATTCCATCGTTGTATTGAAGTGCAACTTCCACAAAAACATCTTGAGATTCCTTAGAAAAATAAATAGGTTCATGAATGGTTGTTTTATTTTCATTTACTTTTGCGACTAGTGATTTTATTCCACCCTCGAAATAGAGATTGGTTTCTTTTATCTTGTCTGTTCTGCAGTCATAAAAATGGAAATAAAGTTTGGAAACAAGAAATGCCCGTTCTCGTATCATGCGAAGTATTACATGTTCGTCAAATTCAGTTGTTGTAAAAATTGACCCGTCAGGGAAGAACGTGACTGTGGTCCCTGTCTGAAGAGAGAGAGGTCTTTCTGTTGGGGTGAATAATTTTAAGAGTGAATCGCTATGTTCAAGGGTCAGAAGTTTGGTTTGGGGAATACCAGCCTTATATTCCTGGCGGTATAATTTTCCGTCACGTCTTACTTCTACCCAGAGATGTGTTGAAAGAGCGTTTACTACTGATGACCCTACTCCGTGAAGTCCTCCTGAAATTTTGTACGCTCCTCCTCCAAATTTACCTCCTGCATGAAGTTTGGTCATGACCATCTCAAGCGCGCTTTTCTTGTATCCTGGGACCTCATCTACTGGGATTCCTCGACCGTCATCAATGATGGTTGCTGATCCGTCTTTATTCAGATACACCCATACATTTTTTGCTTCCCCTGCAAGGGATTCGTCTACGGCATTATCTATTATTTCCCGCAGTGATTCGTGAAGCCCCACTGAATCAATAGATCCAATGTACATAGCCGGACGCTTGCGTACCGGTTCTAAACCTTCAAGAACCTGGATATTTTTACCTGTATATTCGGAGCCTTTGGACATCAGGGATACATAATATCAAACTCCGAATGGGAAAGTCAAAGGAAGAACTGATAAAACGTCAAATTTGATACATTTTTGGGTCCTATGTCTCATGATATAATCCTTGGCATGCCAAAAGAAGGAATGATTTTTTACGGAGCCCGTCACGGCGAAACAAAAATGAACGCAGCAGGCATCATTCAGGGTCATATGAATGAGCCGCTTTCGGCCAATGGTTTGGGGCAAGCTCATGATTTGGGGAGGGAATTGAGGTCTCGAAAAAGTGAATTGGGAATCGATGTTATATACTCTTCAGATCTTGTACGTGCCTATATAACAGCAGATGTCGTTTCGTATTATCTTGGTGTTCCCGTAATTCAAGACCCGCGCCTGAGGGAAAGAAGTTATGGTGAATTCGAAGGAAAAAGTTTTGGAGAAGTTGCGGGTGAATTTGGGGTATCTGACTTGGACAGTTCCAATCCTCGCGGAGGCGAGGCACTCAGTGAATTTGAGGCAAGAATTCAGACTGCAATGCTGGATATTTTATCAAATAATCCCGATAGTACCATGCTTTTTGTAACTCATGGGGGAGTTTTGAGGGCAAAACTCAAACACTTTAAAAATGACGAGTATCCCGATGGTATCGGGCATGAAATAAAAAATGCAGCACTTCTGGAATTTTATGTGGATCCTTCTTTATTGAATTTGGGAGATAAGTCCGTAAATAGGGGTAATAACTGAGATAATAAGAAAAGCAACTGAGATACCCAATGTAATGATAAGAATTGGTTCAATTGCAGTTGTAAGTGTTTTTACCTTTAAGTCCAGATCTCGTTCGAAATATTCTGAAACCTTCAAAAGACTCTCGTCAATTTTTCCTGTAGACTCTCCAACCTTTGTCATCTGTATCACAATTTGAGGAAAGATATTTTGGTTTTCAAAAGCATTTGAAATCGAAATACCCTTTTCAACCAAGGTGCTTGATTCATTCACAGCTTTTTTATACCAATAATTATTTGCAACCTTTGCTGTAATTTGGAGTGCATCTATAATTGAAGTGCCTGAGCTGACAAGAAGTGAAAGTGTTCGGGTTACTTCGTCAAGAACTCCAAGTTCAATAATTCTTCCAAAAACCGGGATTTTAAGTTTGATTTTGTCGATTATTTTTATTCCGTCTTCTGCCCTTGCGAGTCTTCTATACAAGAAGACGACAGCAAAAACCCCTGGAATTAGTAAAGGAAAGAATTGTCGTGTCGTCTTGGAAATAGACAATACAATTCTTGTCGTAACTGGGAGCTCTAAGTTTAAATTTTCGTAAAGCCCCCCGAGCTGGGGTATCACGAAAATATTCATAATTCCAATAACAAGGATCACACCTGTCATAATAATCCCTGGATAAAAAAGTGCAGATCTCACTCTTTTTTTCAAATCTTCGCTTTTTTCTAAATTATCAGCAAGTCTTTCCAAAACTTTATCCATAAGTCCTCCAGCTTCGGCGGCACGAATGAGTGCGATATAAACCTCTGAGAATATATCCTTATGATTTTCTAGTGCCTGAGAAAGCGCATTTCCCTCCGAGACACGGTCAATTATGTCATTAAGGACTACTTGCATTTTTGGTTTGTTATTCTGCTTTTTTAAGATGTTAAGTGCCTCGATGAGTGTTAGGCCTGTGAGGATCATAGAAGAAAGCTGGCGAGTAAAGATAACAATATCTCCATTTTTAATTTTGTTCATGTACGAAATTGACAGACTTTTATTGGCTGTTAGCGGTTTGATCGATAAAGTTGTAAGATTACTGGTTCTAAGAAACGCAAGAATTTCTTTTTGTGAATTGGCTTCAATAACACCTTTTTGTCGTAAGCCTGCTTTGTCTATGGCGATGTAGGAATACTCCATATTTTCAGTTTATAACAAAAAACCTTTGGAGTACATATTTTGAGGAGACGTGCATTATGAGACAAGCTTCATAAATGAATCAGGTCGGAGTGCGTAAGCGCGGGCAGTTTCAAGCGTAACAAGACCTTCTTTTACAAGTTCTGCAAGTGAATATTCCATAGAAAGCATTCCCTGATCGCGTGAGGTTTCAATGACCGTGTCTAGGAGATGGGTTTTGCCCTCTCGAATATTTGCCCGCACTGCACTTGTTGCCAGAAGTACTTCTGTTGCCACTACCCTTCCTCCGTCAATTTTTGGAATAAGTCGTTGTGAGATTATTCCTGCAAGTACTTCTGCAAGCTGGACCCTGATTTGGTTTTGCTGATGCGGCGGAAAAGAGTCAACGATTCTGTCTACACTTTGTGCTGCAGAATTAGTATGCAGCGTAGAGAAAACCAAATGCCCTGTTTCGGCAATGGTGAGCGCTGATGAAACACTTTCCTGATCTCTCATTTCCCCGATTACCATAATATCCGGATCTTCACGGAGTGCAGATCTGAGCGATTCGTTCCATGAATGTGTATCAAGTCCAAGTTCTCTTTGTGAGAAAATACTTTTGCCTTTTGGATATACATACTCAATTGGATCCTCAACTGTAATGATATTTTCTGACCTGGTCATATTAATCTCATTCAGCATTGCAGCAATTGTTGTAGTCTTGCCGTGTCCCGTTGGTCCGGTTACGAGAACAAAGCCTTGCTTGAGTGATGGGAAGGTGTGACAAATTTTGGGCAGATGCAGTTCCTCAATTGTTTTTACTTTCGGAGGAAGAAGTCTGAAAGCTCCTGCCATTGTGCCTCTTTGATAGTATAAATTGATTCTGAACCTCCCCTTATCTCCATAATCCCCTCCTCCATGTCCGTATGAAAAATCAATGCTTCTGTTATTCAGAAATAAGTCTTTTTGACCCGAAGTCATTATTGCAAAAACAGCTTGTTCCATTAATGTCTTAGTAAGAATAGGATATGTGGCAAGTGCAAGTAATTTGCCATCAATTCGGAGGATTGGCGGATGTCCTACAACAAGATGAAGGTCTGACGCATTGTTTGCGATAACTTTATCAAAGAGTTCGAGCAGTTTTACTGATTCGGTCATATATTAATCTTGGGCGACTCTGAGTATTTCGTCAAGGGTTGAAACTCCCTCTAGTACTTTTAAGTAGCCATCTTGCTTCATTGTGATCATGCCTTCTGCAACCGCTTGGTGTTCAATGGTCGTTGCATCGGTTTTTTGCAAAATAAGCTGGGCAACTTTTTCAGTTATTGGCATGACTTCAAAAATACCTATTCTTCCGTGATACCCTGAGAGTCCGCAAACCTCGCATCCTTTTCCTTTAAAGAGCTTGGGCTCTTGAGATTTAGGGAAAAGGGGCCCAAGAACCGTAATCATTTCTTTTAGAATTGATTCTGGGATTGGGTATGAGACGCGGCAGTCATTGCAAATTTTTCTCGCAATTCTTTGTCCCACAACAGCATTTATTGTCGAGGAAAGTAAAAAGGCCTCTGCACCCATATCAATAAGTCTTGGCAGGGTTCCGGCAGCAGTTGACGTGTGGAGTGTGGAGAAAACCAAATGTCCGGTAAGTGCAGCTTGGATTGCAAGGCCTGCTGTTTCGCTGTCACGGATTTCTCCAACGAGAATAATATTTGGGTCTTGTCTGAGAAAGGATCTGAGTCCGGATGCAAAGGTCAGGCCCACATCAGGGTTTACTTGTACTTGATTGGCTCCTGCAATTTGATATTCGACCGGATCTTCAAGCGTTAAAATATTTACTTTTGCTGTATTGAGTTTGGATAGAACTGAATACAGCGTTGTTGTTTTACCAGATCCTGTAGGTCCGCAGACAATAATAATTCCGTGAGGACGAAGTATTGCAGTCTCAAGAGTCTTGAGGGCTGATCCTTTTAATCCAAGTTCTGCCATTGTTGCAACCCCGCCGCTTTTTTTCAAAAGCCGGAGTACTATTTTTTCTCCGAATGTTGTCGGGAGCACACTTACACGAAGATCTACTTCTTCTTCCCCGAACTTAAAATTAAATCTTCCGTCTTGGGGAGTTCTATGTTCATCAATTTTCATTCCGGACAAAATTTTGATACGTGAAATTACAGCCTCTCGGACTCCCAGTGGAAGCGAAAGTCTTTCATACAAAATTCCGTCAATACGATACCGTACGCGAACCCGCTCTTCCATTGGCTCGACGTGAATATCAGACGCCCTGCTCTTCATAGCGTACTCAAGAATTGTTGATACGATTTTTGCGATAGGTGCTTCTTTAATAACTTCAGAAATACTCTGTTGATCAAAGGTCTTGATTGTTGTGAATCGCTCAGTTTCTTTGAGTGCTTGTTTGACGTCCCCGATGAGCCCGAAGGAATATTGAGTACCGATGGACGCGCCGATTTCAGATGGTACACCCTGGAAGACTATTATAGTAAGGCCTGTCTTTTGTTTGACAAAATTAATTGCCTCAAGGTCCAATGGGTTTGCCATTGCAATTGAAAGCGTTTGGTTCTCTTTGTCATACCCAAAAGGAAGAAGTACAAATCGCTCTGCTACAGCCTTTGGTATGAAGGTGAGTGCTTCCGGAGACAAGGGAAGAGTTGCGATAGAAATAAAGGGGACATTGAGTAGTTTGGCTCTGTATTCGTAAAACGTCTCATCACTGACAAGTTTTTTCTTTGTCAAAAGTTCGTCAATATCAATAGAAGCATTAGTACTGTCAGTTTTAAGTGCATTATATTGTTCTTGTGTTATTTCGTGTCCTTGTAAAAGGAGCTCTGCTGTAGATCTCTGATTGATGTCTAAATTAGGATCCATATTAAAAAATTCCAGTAGTATTGGAAGTTCTTTTATCGTAGCCTGTTGAATGATAGAATGTCAACATGACGAGC
>CAZFJW010000010.1:0-7589 GCA_964519355.1 uncultured Gammaproteobacteria bacterium
AGCGGGCCGAGTTCCTGAAGTCAGGGCATGTGTACGGAGTGATCCGGAAGCAGGTTCTGACCTCGACTAATGTGACAGGCGGTCCGATCATCGATGCTGGTATGGGCGGTCTGAACTATCAGATCGAACATCACCTCTTTCCCAAGCTTCCTCGGTGGAATCTCGCCAAAGCGCATGCTGTCATCGAGCCTGCCTTGAGGCAGTACGGGATCGTGTATCAGCAGGACAACATTTTCCGGTCATGGCTGGGAATTGAAGGAGCTCTGTTCCGAGAATCCCGCCGCATCGGGAAGGACAAGGCTGCCTGAGTCTTCACATCCAAACCATACCCCCTTTGTTCGCGCTTTGCGCGAGTCGACGGTTAATGTGTCGATTGGATTTCCAGCAGAGGGGGTTTTACTTTTTAGGCGGCGGTTATAACTACACGCCTAATTGCTTGAGAATATTTGTAAATAATTTCCCCCAAAATCCTTTTTTCTGATAGCCTCTGTAGGCTTTTTGTTTTTTATCGTCTTCTGTTCCTGGCATGGGTGGGTCTATCCAATTTGAGATCACAATCCATTCATTTTTTTCATTTTTTTTAGCAATGACTGTCACAGTTGATATGCCAAATTTTTTTCTATATTCCCACGTTCCGGGATTTTTACCTCGTTCTGAATGATCAGGGGTATTAAAAGTTTTGGAAGCGAGTTCAAGTGAGAGTCCACGTGATCCTTGTCTTTCAAGTGCGTGGTTTGTCCAAATTGCGCCTTTATAGCGGGTAGATTTATTCATACTGTGAGTATAGCAAATATTTAGATTTGCTAAAAAGCAGGGTTTGCTTTTATTCCTCTCAATCCATACACTGGATACATGCCTGATTTTCGTTTTTTTACAATTCCGGGAACCCGTTCCTGGGTCATTTCTGATCCTAAAAGAGGAGACAGGACGCATGCTGAACAAAAAGATGATTGTCCATTTTGTTCAGAAGAAATTGAAAAAGAAATTGTTTATAGTATTGAAAATGGCGACGACGAGATTCGCGTTGCAGAAAATAAATTTCCTTTCGCTCGTCATCATGAGGTGATAATTCATTCAAAAAAACACACACACAATGTGTTTGACTTACATCAGGATACAATTGCCCAAATAATCCAAGTATGGAAGGCTCGTTTTTCAATTCACAAAGATCAGGGGACAGTATGTATTTTTAGTAATTCAGGGGAAGAGGCGGGGGAAAGCATTGCTCATTCTCATTCACAACTTGCTGTTCTGCCAGAAGAAATAATTATGAATTTCCCAAAACTTGAGGATGATTTTGAAAAAACAGAAATTTTTGAAATCGGGGATTTTGAAATTGTGTGTCCAGCATATGCCCAGTGGCCAGATGAAGTGTGGATAGTTCCAAAAAAGCGGGGGAAATTATTTTATGAAATCGAGGATAGTCAAATAAAAGAGCTAAGTTTTGTATTAAAAAGAATATTGTTTTTACTATCATTAAGGCACGGTCACGCCTTTCCTCATAACTACGCAATGTATCCATACAGGGATTGGTATATGCGCATAATACCTCGTGCCAAAATTCTTGGGGGACTCGAAATAAGTACGGGTGTAGTGGTAAACACACAGGATCCGCGCGAAACAATCGAATTTTTGAGAGATCATTTTTTTGAAGAGGACGAAGCTCTTATTAAAGAGAAAAAAGCGTTATATAAAAGAACAATCTAGCCACTTGGCGTTGGGATTCTGTCAGGCATTGGGCACCCTGTGACAGAAGTCTGACAAAGTAGGACTTGACGCATAATAGGCCAATCCCTGATACTAAAATCTGTAGAATTTAATACTTTTATGATTGTATATATAGATAAGGCGCACATTAGAAATAAAAAAGTTCTTGTGAGAGTTGATTACAATGTCTCAATGGGAGTGAAGAATAAAATTGCAGATGATGCAAGAATTCGTCAATCCCTGCCAACGCTATCCAAACTTCTACAGGGGAATAACAAGCTTATTTTGACTGCTCATCTTGGGAGGCCAGAAGAAAGAAATGAAAAAGATTCGCTACGCCCAGTAGTTGAGGATTTAAAAAAACTTTTGCCGCATGTGCCAATTCATTTAGTTGATGATTTTTATTCTTATGATGGTAAAAAAATGCTTTCAGAACAAAAGGAGGGGACGATTTTTGTTATTGAGAATATAAGATTTTATGAAGGGGAGAGAAATAATGACGAAGCCTTTGCAAAAGACTTGGCAAGCCTTGCCGAGGTTTATGTGAATGATGGATTTGGTGTAAGTCATAGAGACAGTCCCTCAGTAACAGGGGTTGCAAAATTTCTTCCATCCTATGGCGGATTGCTGCTTGAGAGAGAAGTGGAAATGATTTCACATCTGATTCGTCATCCAAAAAAACCATTTGTTGCAATTATTGGCGGTGCAAAAGTTTCGGGCAAATTGCAATTGCTTTATAGACTTACAGAGATTGCAGACTTTTTAATTCTTGGCGGTGGAATTTCTAATACATTTTTACTTGCAGATGGAAAAAATATTGGAAAAAGTCTTGCAGAACACGACATGGTAGATGAGGTCAAAAAAATTCAGCATCATGCTAAGGAAAAAGACACGGTTATACTTAATGTTGAAGATGTAGTTGTAGGCAATAAAGAAGATGTTGATGCAGGAGGAGAAGTTAAAAAATGCGATGAGGTAGGGGATGATGATGTGATATTAGATGTTGGACCATTGAGTCAGGCAAAGTACGCAAAGGTTATTCTTGAAGCAAAAACGCTTATTTGGAATGGACCTCTTGGATATATTGAAAATCCTCAATATGCCAGGGGAACTGATTTTCTCTATTACACAATTACTCAGAACAACCAAGTTTTATCTGTCGTTGGAGGCGGAGAGACAATGGCTGCTTTGGGAAAAAAAGAGTATTTGGATAATATTACCCATATTTCAACAGGTGGTGGAGCAATGCTTGAATTTATTGAAAAAGGCACACTTCCAGGAATTGATGCACTGAAATAAATTAATTTCCCTCCTTCTCGTTTTTTTGGCTTTTCATTCATTGTGGGCTCCCGCCCCGATTGAATCGGGGCGGGGCTAAGGTTTCAGGTCACGTGTCGCTGGGTGATCTCCGAGCGGCGATTCTGGAGTGTTCTCCTCCTTTGGTCCTACGATTATCGCAACAGCGATCGTGTAGACCAGAAGCAGGACAACGCAGATTGCGATCCAGATCCTTATTTTCACGAGAAGACCAGACTTAGGAGCGCCTTAACGGCGATTCCAAGAACGAGTCCAGGTGAGGCCGCAAGAAGCGGCCCTCCGATTACGCAGAGAAGGATCTGAGGAAGTTTGGCGAGTTCGAATTCGCCAGAATTAGTTTTCACCCATATCCTCTCTTCGGGTTGGTTTTGCCGCCAGGGCCTCGGCAACATCTTCTTCGCAGGAGATGCTGTAGGAGTGAATGTTGGCGCCTTGCTGAGTTGTCATGGCTGTGATGATCCCTGTGATGTTATCGTTGGGTTCGAAGGCGATGACTTGGAGCTTGCCGCCTTTGACGTAGAGCGCCCAGAGGCAGGGAGTCGTATCTTCCCAGTCTCCTAGTTGCGCCTGGTAGAGCTCTACTGCTTTTCTGGCGCCTACCATCCCCGAGCAGAACTCGGTTGAGCGGGCGACGATTGATGTGATGTGGCCGATATCGTCGGTGATTCTCATCGTTCTCCTACTTTCTTTTGGTGGATTTTGGTTCGTTCTTGACCGGCGGAGACTTTCGTCTCTTTCGGAGCCAGAGGATAAACCTCATCACGGGGTCGATGGCAACGATCAGAGCGATCGTTAGCACGATGTCCAGAAGCGGTGACAGTTGTGGCATGGTTAGACCAAGCACCACAGGAACAAGGCGGCGGCGACTGTGATCGGGATTAACACGAACGGAAGTTCCCATTCTCGCTCCTTGCGGATCGGTTTGTGCGTGACTGTCTGGACTCCTTCAAGACTTTTGATGCGTTTGATTTGGCGCACCCTCATGTCTCTGGTGGGAGTATAGATAGTCAGGATGATTTGGCCGCCCCAAGACGTCATGTCTGTGGTGCGGGTGATCGTTGCGGAAAGTATTCCCCAAACCTCATGCATCAGGTTTTCTGTGACCTGGATGTAGAGTTTGTGGGTGGCGTATGGCCAGACGATATCCTCTTGAAGTTTGAGAGTCTTCTCGTAGTAGAGGATCATCAGAACATAGGCCAGTGCGACCGGAAGCATGGGATCCATTAAGTGCTCCTTGTGACCTGATGTAAAAGTGCAAATCACTCAGGCAGCGCCTGAGTACTGCAAAATTACATCAGGTCTACGTGTGTGATATTGAGTGTGATTATAGTCCTATAGGAGGGAAGAAGCAATAAACTTAATGCAGAGATATGAGTACTACAAAAGCGCAGGCATTGGATTTTTTGGCCGTAAATCAAACAAGTCCTTTGCAAGCTGTAGTGCAGGGTCGAGTGTATTCCTTCGTGTATTATTTAGTTGATTTAGAGAATTCACTCTTCTAAGAGTTACAAAAGCATCACTTTCCGGGGTAAGATCGTTTCCAAGTCTAAATCCTTGTAAGATAACATTATTTTCTCTTCGATCCTCACGAACTCCTGCAACTTGGGTGATGTGCTGTCCTTCGTGATCCTTTATATCAATTCTGAGAGTCTGAGGTCTAAATGATTGTGCCCCATGGTGCACAACATGATCAATTTGGCCAAGTGCAATCCTTCCTCTTCCAATTTCAGAGAGCGTTTCCCGTGCTTCATCAGGCGTTGTCCCTGAGAGACTTGGATACCCAGGATAATAGGAATATGCGTAAGGAAACACTGCGATTGTGACAGATCCTCGAAATGGGATTGTAATCGAGGTAGTAACAAGGCCTGGATGAAGAAAATCGTATTCTTCGGGTTCCTCAAATTCACGGAATGGTTCATGCGGATTGAGATCGGGCTGGTAGAGCGCTGTTCGTCTATGAACGTCGAGCTTGGTTCCAAGTTCTTTTTTCGAAGGTTCAAGTATTTTTGTTAGTTCTCCTCTCATCATGCCCATTCCCCGAATTCTCATTCGAGCATTATCAAGTCTGTGTCTTGGATTGTGTGGGGCAATTCTTCCTCTTTGAAACATTGCTTGGACTGTGGGTGTAGGAAGACTTTCGTATTCGTCAGGAGAGACTCCGGTCAATGACATAGCACCAATTGCCGTTCTGGCCTCGTTTGCAAGCGGTGATGAGGCGTTGATGATCTCTGTTAAAAAGCTATGAACTCTATGTGTAGCTGCTTGAGTGTCTATTCTTAAGAGTCCGAGTCCATTTCCATGTATTTCTTGCTCCTGACCATTCTCTGCAAGCCTTGCAGCATGAATTCCTGATACAAAATCTACCAATTCTTGATCACGCGCCTGCATGCCAAAAGTACTTCTTGACTGAAACCATTCATCAACGGAACGAAACTTTCTTTCCATAGGGTATTATTTCAATAAATGAGGATACTAGCTAACCAGGAGTTTGATTCCTGGAGACATGGTGGATTTGAGGGTGACTTTTGATATTTTACTAGCTCCAACAGAACTTAGTGCAGTTGCAATATTCTCTGAAAGCTTATCTTTTTCAAATGAGACTTTTCCGACTGCCAAATGAACAACTGTTCCTTTTGGTTCTGTTTTGAATCTGATTTGGCCCTTTGACAGTTTTTCAATAATAGGTTTTGGATCATCAGTTATTGTTCCATTTTTTGGATTTGGCATAAGTCCTCGTGGTCCCAAGACTTTGGCAACTTTTGCAAGTTTTGGCATCATAGAAGGTGATGCAATTAAGACATCAAAATCTACTTTCCCTTTTTCAATTTCCGCAATGAGTTCGTCATCTGCAATTTTAATTCGTACTTCTTTTCCAGTTCCGTGTGGGAGATTGATGGTTCCCGAGAGATTTTCCTCTTTAACATTTATGTGAAGCTCAACTGTTTCGTCGAATTTTGAGCCCTTGAATTCTTTTAATACAACGACTGCTTCATTTAATGAATAGGTTTTATTTTTATCAATAACTTGGAAATTTGAAGCATATCTTTTTGAAAGTACTTTCTTTTCAGCTTTTTTTGGAGCCTTGTATTCTTTTTTTGAAGAATTCTCCTCTTTTTCAACAGTCTTTACTTCGACTTTTTTTGGAGACTCGGTTTCTGCAGAATCATCTTTTGGTGCGGTTTCAACTTTTTCAGCAACTTCATCGTCTTCCTCTTCCTTTGCAACAGCTTTTACTTCTACTTCTGTATCATTTACAGCGTCAGCACGAAGAGCTTTGCGTTCTTCATATGTTTTTTTCTTTTTTGGCTCAGAATCTTCTTCGCCTATAACTTTTACTCTAATTTTTCCCATATTATTCTGTTTTAATACCCATTGAGCGGGCAGTACCTCGAACTATATTCATTGCTGCATCAATATCATTTGCATTGAGATCTTCCATTTTAGCCTTGGCAATATCTTCAATTTGGCTTTTATTCAAAGTCGCAACGATGTCTCGTCCAGGACGCTGTGATCCGCTTTTAATTTTAAGTGACATTTTTATAAGTTCTGAGACTGGTGGTTTTTTAACAATAAATGAAAAGGTTCGATCTTCATATACAGAAATAACAACAGGAAGGAGTGTTCCTTTTTGTTCCATGGTTCGCTCATTAAAAGCTTTCACAAAATCCATGATTGGGAGTCCATGCTGACCTAGAGCTGGTCCAACAGGTGGAGCTGGATTAGCTTCGCCGCCTTTGATAGCGAGTTTTATAAATGTCTTTATCTTTTTTGCCATATGAATGTATTCCTACAATTTTAACTTGACGATTATATCTTCGAAACCTGAAGGAAGTCAAGTTCTACTGGTGTTTCTCGTCCGAAAATACTTACTAATACTTTAATCTTGCCTTTTTCTTCATCTATTGACTCAACAGTTCCCAAGAAGTCTGAGAAAGGACCATCGTTGATTTTGACTGCTTCTCCTTCTGAGAAGGCAGATTTAAATACTGGTTCTTTCTGATCTACGAATTGAATAATAGCTTCGACTTCCTCATCTCGGACCGCAGTTGGTTTGTTCATTGCTCCGACAAATGAAGTTACACCTTGAGTTGTACGAACTAAAATCCAAGCCTCGTCAGTAAGCTGCATCTTAACAAGAATGTATCCTGGGAAAATCTTTTCTTTAATTGTTTCTTTTTTCCCAGAGCGAACCTTGATTGTTTCGCGGGTTGGAACGAGAACATCAAGGATGTAGTCTTCCATGTTCATAGCCTGCACACGCTGCATAAGAGTCTTTGCGACCTTATTCTCGTGTCCAGAATATGTATGTACGATGTACCATCGTGGGTTATTTTCCATATTTTTATTTTACTAAATATTCAAGTCCTAGAGTGAAGAGGTAATCCGCTGCACCCAAATATACTCCTACTGCAGCGCTCAGTCCCAGAACGACGATTGTTAGTTCGATCGTATCTTTTCGTGAGGGCCAACTGATCTTAAGTAGTTCAGTTCGCACTTCCTGCAGGAATGTAAACATGAACGTAATTTTATCACACGAAGCCTCCATATGTAAATAGTAAGTCTTA
>CAZFJW010000010.1:7689-24482 GCA_964519355.1 uncultured Gammaproteobacteria bacterium
AAACATGAACGTAATTTTATCACACGAAGCCTCCATATGTAAATAGTAAGTCTTAATTCTCTTTTACAGGGGTTTTGCTTAAGATCTCCGTTTGATTGTTATTATCTGTTAGAGATCCATAGCGGGGATCAATTCTGATAGATTGGCCAATTACAGCCTTTTTTTCTACTCGTGGCCATACATATACATCAAATAGTTCTCCCTCAGGTCCTTTTAAGACAAGAACATGATCAAAAACATCTCTAACCCGAACTGAAACATCATACAATTCAGGAGCGCACGCGTTTGATAGGTGACTAGTTCCTTCAGGACAGGGTGATAAAGACATGGTTCGCTGTTCAATATGGGTCTCCTCTGGTTCTGTTCGCATGTCAACAACTGTACCTTTGATAAATTCAGATTCGGGCGGGGTGCATGCAGCAGTGCCACCAATTGTAAGTCCAATCGCACCACCTACTGCTAATAATTTCTCTCTCATGGAAAGTGATTTTAGTCTAAAAAACTCTATGTTACAATACTCCCTTGACAAGGATTCTCGGTCGCACTAGACTTTAAAGAGAACGATTTTTATGAAGAAAATAAGAAAAGCAGTTATCCCCGCAGCAGGATTTGGAACCCGATTTCTTCCCCAAACCAAGGCAATGCCCAAAGAAATGCTGCCGATTGTTGACAAGCCAATTGTTCAATATATTGTTGAAGAGCTTGTCGATGCAGGAATAGAAGATATTATTATTGTTACAGGTTCTCATAAACGAACAATTGAAGATCATTTTGATAGACCGTCAATGGAACTTGTTGAAAATCTTCGAATGGGAGGCGAGAAGAAAGCAAAATTCTTGGAAGAGGCAGAAAGAATTGCCTCAATGGCAAATTTTATATATGTGAGACAAAAAGGTCCTTACGGAAATGGCACGCCCCTTATGAATGTGCGATCAATTATCGGGGATGAGCCATTTCTTTATACCTGGAGTGATGATTTTATTAAGTCAGAGCCAGTCTCACGTTTTCGTCAGATGATTGATGTGTATGATAAATATGGCTGTTCTGTTCTTGCATCGGTTAAGGCAAAGTCAGATGAGGATTACGACAGATATGGATTTGCTGGCGGAGAAGAAATAGAGCCAGGGCTGATCGATGCCAAAGTAATTGTTGAAAAACCAGGCCGCGAGCAGGCACCATCAGATCTTGCAACTGTTTCAGGATTTATTTTGACACCTGATATATTTGGTTATCTTGATCAAGCGCTTGGAAATCTAAATGAAGGTGATGAACTCTATTACAATGATGCTTTAAAACTTATGCTCAATGATGGAAAGAGGGTCCTTGCATATGAGATAAAAGATGGGAAATATTATGATACAGGGAACAAACTCGAATATATGAAAACTGTTGTTGAATTTGCCCTTGCCAATCCAAGTATTAATAATGAGTTTAGAGAATTTTTAAAAACCCTCAAGTTAGACTAGTATTTACAATCAATTGATACTCAGTCAAAACACCCACTTGATAAAATTTCCCGCGCCTTCTATCATATCGATTACTATGGCAGGTTCTCATGAAGCAGTTACTCACGAGACAGAACCGCTTCCAATGCGATATGCAATTGGAATAGCGGGACAAGGCGGGACAAGTATTGGCGAAGTTTTTCTTCATGAGTACGATCGGTCACCTGCTTTTCATAAAGTTTTTGATACCGCTGAATCTGTTCTCGCACATGCAATTCCGGGATTTTCAATACAAAAGTTATGTTTTGAGGAGACTCCCGAAAATCAAAAAAAGGTAGAGCAAACCCTTTTCAGTCACTTAGCAAATACCACTATTTATGTTGCAAAATACAGTGCATTTCGTGAAGAATTTCCAAATTCGAATGATGCAGAATTTATCTTGCCGCAGAGCGCGGGAGAGTGTGCAGCTCTTGCGATATCAGGAATGGTTCCTTTTGAGACGGCACTGCTTGTTGCAAAGAAAAGAGGAGAATTAACAGAACGTGCTGCCCGTCAAAACCCAGGAAAGATGGTGTATGTAAAAGGATTCTCAGGCGGCTATGAAAGACTTGCGCAAGTTTGCGCTCAGGTAAGTGAAGAAATGCAGGGAGTAGTCGCTGTGTCAAATAAAAATTCTCCATCTGTCCAGATTTTTAGTGGTCAGAATGAATTGGTGGAAGAAGTTAAGAGGAGAATTGATAGAAAAGTAATTGATCTTCCGATTTCATTTGGGTCGCATTGTGCCCTGATGAATCCGATGCTTGAGGAATGGGGCGAATTTTTACGTTCAGTCCCCATGGACCAGCCAAGGATGAAATGGCTTTTAAATGGTGTAATAATACAAGATCCAGAAAAAATCGCTGATCGAATGACCGTGGGACCAACAGAGCTGGTTGATTGGGAATCATCAGTTCAGGAATTGGATAGGCAGGGAATAAGTACAATGGCAGAGATGACGCCTAATGTTCAAAGAAGAATTGTTGTCGGGAGATTTACTCAAGATACCATTCCGGAATTCAAAATTATTGCTCGGTAGGGTTTTTTGTTTTTTGGGTTGACTCCTCTGGCAGATAGTCAGTATAGACAAGGCCGGATAATTGATTTATCACCCATGGATCGAGTGCTCTCTTATCTTTTTCAACTAATTCCCATAATTCTTCTGCAGTGTATGTTCCTCCGTGATATACATCATAAGTTCTGAGCAAATTTAGACCTTCCACCTTTTTATAATCTGATGCAGTTCGAATTCCTAGTCCTACCAGGTGAATTGCAAATTTTGTAAATTTGCGGCGAATTGCAGTGTTAAAGAAAAAGGTTCCGAATACTGGATCATCTGGAATTCTAAGTTTGGAATCTCGTGTTCCTTGTGGTGGAAGTGAGACAATACCGCCTGATTTGAGAAGGTCTACAGATGCGGTCATAAAATCACTCATTCCATCATTTAATTTAAGCCCTTCGGGGTTTCCCTTTTTTTCTGCTCTTTCCAGGGACTTCGGACGAACAATTGGATATGCATGAATACCAGCTTTGGCAGCACGGTCGAGAAGATGAATTTTAGGATATGTTTGATGCCAGGCAATGGGCGTTATCATCCGTGAGTCTGAAAATGCAGGAATATCAGCAAGTGCTTTCATAAGATGTACGGGATCTGTTTGGCCAAAATGAGGATACATGACAAGCAGTCCATAGCCCTGTTCATGCAGCTCGATTGCTCGGTCAAGTCCTGAGTTTTCAAATGAAATATCATAATTCTTGAGTACTGGACCTAGAATTTTCTTCCATCGGTTGCGGTATTTTAATTCTTCGGGTGTGAGTTTGGGAGAGGGGGAAGGACTTTCGGCGGGAACAGGAGGCTCTGGGGGAACGAGCGCACGAGCTGCTTGATTGAAAACCAAAAGATCTGCATATTTTTCAAGACCAGGTAGAGCGTTAGCGCGAAGAGCATCTGCTCGTGAATTTACAATTTCTTCGGATAATCCTGAGGGAATAATTCTGCCTGTACTTTCTGCTTCTTGCTGGAGGGCATCAAAGGCTCCGCCATGATGGGGGCTTGATTCATTTGTTGCCATATGAGCCGAGTTATAATCCAAGTACAACACTTTGTCAAGATGAAAGTATTTGAGTACTATTTTTGGTATGATACTTGTATGAATTTAGACTTAAAAAAACAACTTACAGAGATTGTACACAATGCGTTTGGTGTGAGTGTTCAGCCGGAAATTGTTATTCCCCAAGATCTTGATCATGGAGATTTCTCATCGAATATTGCACTAGTCTTGAATTCAAATGCCGAATTTAAGAATAATAATCCGGCAATGACAAATCCACGTGAGATCGCTGAAAAAATTCTTGTTGAAATTAATAGTTTGAACCTTGAAATGTTATCAAAGGCTGAAGTTGCAGGACCAGGGTTTATTAACTTTTATATATCACAAGGTGCTCTGAAGAATTTAGTTCAAAATATACAAAAAGAGGGGGATTCTTTTGGATTTGGAAGTTCTCTACAGGCAAAAAAAGTTATGGTCGAATTTACCGACCCCAATCCTTTGAAGGAATTTCACATAGGACATTTATATAGTAATGCAGTTGGTGAATCACTATCCCGTCTCTTTGAGGCACAAGGCGCAGAGGTGTGGCGGGTATGTTATCAGGGAGATGTGGGGCTTCATGTGGCAAAGGCAGTATACGGGATAATACAAAAATTGGAGTCTGAAAATATATCACTTGAGACTCTTTCTCATTCGGGACTCGGGGACCGGGCAAAATTTTTGGGTCAAGCATACGCACTGGGTGCAAAGGCGTACGAAGATGAAAATGATGCAAAGGAAAAAATTATTGATATAAATGGAAAAATTTACAATAAAGATCCAGAATTTTATTCAATTTATGACACAACTAAAAAATGGAGTCTTGAGTATTTAGATTCGCTGTATGACAGGCTTGGAACTAAATTTGTGCGGTATTATTTTGAATCAGAGACGGGATCGAGGGGAATAATGATTGTGCGCCAATTCATGAATAAATTATTCAAAGAAGACCAAGGATCTGTGATTTTCCCAAAAGAAATTTCCGGACTGCATACGCGAGTCTTTATAAATTCCCAAGGACTGCCTACATACGAAGCAAAGGAATTGGGACTTGCTCCATTTAAATACGAAGAGTTTCCATACGACTTGTCTGTAATTGTTACAGGAAATGAAATTAATGAGTACTTTAAAGTACTTTTGAAAGCGCTTTCCATGATACGACCAGAGCTTGCCGAGCGAACTCGTCATATCTCACATGGAATGGTACGTCTGCCAACAGGAAAGATGTCTTCAAGATCAGGCACCGTCATAACGGGTGATTCACTTCTTGATGATGTAAAGAGCATGATTTGGGAGAGATCAAAAGGAGATGGAAGAATTGACGAAACAACTGCTGATCAAATTGGTGTTGGGGCGATCAAATATTCTCTTTTAAAATCAGGACTTGGCAAAGACGTTACTTTCAATCTCGATGAGTCTATTAGTATTGAAGGCAATTCAGGACCATATTTACTATATAGCTATGTTCGGACGTTGAGTATCTTAAATAAGGCTCGTGAAGTGGATTTGAGTAAAAATATTGATGATTTAAATCTTGACGAAGCAGAGACAAGACTCCTTCGTGTTCTTGGTCAATTTTCAGCTGTTGTTGAGGAGGCTGGAAAAAATCTTTCCCCAAGTGATATATGCACATATTTATATTCTCTGGCAAAAGAATTCAATTTATTCTACGAAAAAAATAAAATTATCGGAAATGAAAGGCAGAATATCCGACTTCATATTATCCGTTCAACAGGCCAAGTATTCAAAAACGGCCTCTATCTTCTGGGAATTAAAACTGTTGAGAAGATGTAGTTTCAAGCTTTGAATTTTATCAGTCTTAGATTATAATTCGTCCCCATATGGCAAATAGTGAAAACGGCGTAGATTTTCAACAGTATCAAAATTTTGTGGCTCAGGCTTTTGAGGCAGGAGTTCATACTGAAATTCCCGGGAAGAGGGTAAGTCCTGATTCGTGGGATACTACAATTGATATTGTCGCAGCGTCTGCATTTTCAGAGGTTCCAATTTGCACATTATCTGGTGATCTTGGCGTGACCTCAAGTGCGGTTCAGAATAGAAGAACAGATGGAATAAGAGCATTATATGAAAGAAGTCCCGAGGACATTCGAAATGGCTTGTCACTTGAGGATCTGCAAAGAGCCTGGGGGCAAAAGCCTATTACGCTTGAGTCACGAAGGAGAAGATCAAGAGGAAGAGGGGGAATCACTGCAAAGATTGAGGCTATTATGAATCAAGATCCCCACATGTCATATGAAGATGCAGCTTTTTATGCGGGAGCAGAAGGTCACACAAAATATAATTCCAAAAGAACGCTGAGGCGCTGGGGGAGAAGGATTAGTCTTGCAAATGGTATAAGTTTTGAAGAATTAAAGGAACAAATGATAAGTGCCCTGACATATGAAGCAAGACTTGCGGCGTTAAGAAAAGTAACACGGGAATTTGCAACAGATTACGTGAAGGGTGAGAATGCACTTCTTGCAAGAGTTTCAAAACCAATTATTGATGCAGGTCTCTGGGGACATTTTCGAAAAAACGGTATGAATCCATTCTTTGATCTAATGGAGGCACGGGAAATTCCATTTGCTGTAATTGGACATGAGGATCCAAGAGCTCCAGTTCAAAAAGGCGAACAGCGATATACAGTTATGTATGGCAGTGATGTTGAAAATGCAAAAAATATTTTTGAATCTTCTGACTGGAGTTAGTATTTAGGTTTTGAGACTATTTATCTTCCTCGGCCAATTCCTTTTAAGAATTGAGGAGAACCGGTTTTTTGTGCACCCGTATGGATCGCTCGGGGTGAGGGTTTATTTTTATCATCACCCAAGAGTGCCGGGTCCTTTTGAAGCAGCCAAATCGCCTCGGCTGCTGTCGTCATAAGTGCACGGCCAGCCATTTGTGGGCGCATGCCCTGAGCTTTTAACGTTTGTGCGAATGGTGTAAGCGGGGTTGTTTTTTTATCTCCATGCGGGTTGGTGAGATCATCTTTTAATTCACGGATGTTAACTCTTGACCAGTTTCCGTTGTGTTGCCGTTCAATTCCCTTGAGTAAATCCGCTGTTCCCTCAAGAACCGTATCTTGCTGTTCAGGGGGAAGAGTGTTTACAAAAGATCCCTGCATGGTGATAACAAGCGCGTCAATTCTTTTAGGCACAAAAGAACCATCACCAGTTAGAGCGGGTGTTTCTGCTGAATTTTCTAATTCTCCGGAGAAATGACGTATTTGAGATTCGATACTCATGTACGTATATTATATCTTATAGTAGATAAATTTTCAAGGAAAGAGTTGACTTAGGAGCCCCGGCTTGTATGCCGGGGCTCCTGTTTTAGTGCTCGTTACCGCCTTAGCGGTCCTGTGAGCCGCTGCGGCGGCTCTTCTTGCGTCCCTTGTTGGGCAGCGGAACGTTGTGTCCGCGGCCGTGCTTGGGGCGCAGTTTGGTGCGTGAGCCACCCGCTTGGGTGACCGAGATCCGTTGGTGATGGCTGCCGCGAGTCATTTGAAGACTCCTACTTCTGCCGTCCATGGCCGTTGCCATGCTGTGGCCTGTTCTTCCGTGCGCGGTAGTCAGTGTTGTTATCCGACGTTATGGTCGGCTGGTCACTGTCGTCGTGCACTTCTTGGCGCGGAGCGCTGGCTGCAGCCGTGAGTTTGGCAGCAGTGCGCTGCTTGAGTTGCTTGGCACGCTGGCCTGGGTCTGGCATCGGTTTTCTCCTGTACTAGAAGTTGCGCCGGCCAGACAGGCCGACAATGGTAGCAACGGTGTTGCCGCGATCGAAGAGGTGGCCGACCCGCAGAGCGGAGCCGGAGGCCATGATCGTCCCGGGCTGGGCGGTCTTGCGTGAGGCTTGACGCCTCTTACGCTTTCCGTGCAGCTTGGATTTGTGCCAATTGAGACTTGTCATGACCATGCGATTCACCTCGTTGTCGTGGTTGTAGCGCTGCTGGTGATGCGGCCATCGGGGCCGATGTGCATGTCGCGACGAGCAAGCCCGTCTCGAACAGGTTGGTCTCCCAGCGCGTGCGCTGAGCGACGGTCGAGTGGCCTTCTGGGCCAGTTGTTCGGCGGTCCCGAACCGAATTGAAGATCGGCTTTATGCCTCATTGTCATTTCCACGTCCTACCGAAGTAGTATGCGGTGATGTTCTGAGGTCGGGCACTGGCGGGTCTTGTTGTGGTCCCGGGATGTCCCCTGCGGGAAATCTTATTCCGGGGGTCTGGCTGACCCGTTTTGGCTGCCTTGTGAGCTGCCGACTTTCTTTTTGTTCCGTGAGTGCTGTTGGACAAATCGACTCCTTATGTTGAGCGTTTGACCTGGCAGATCCACGGATGGGTCTATGGAGGGCGCTCCTCGCGCCTTCCTTCGAACATGAGACTAGCGATCACATCGTCCTCCCAAACGAATAGAATGAAACGAGCATTCCCAAAAGAAAAACCGTCCAGTTTAAGTATGTGCAAGTCAACCTCGCACCCTTAAAAAAGACAGCATCTTGAGGTACTAAGCGGAATTATACTCCTATTTTTTCCTTGCAATCAATATTTGAAAAAAGTACAATATTCTTCTAATGAATTTCCATAAAAATATTCTTTCAAATGGGCTCAGGGTAATAACAGTTCCGACAGATGGAGTAGCTTCGGCAACAGTCCTTGTGATGGTCGGTGCAGGTTCAAGATATGAAGAAAAAAGTAATAATGGTATTTCTCATTTTCTTGAGCACATGGCATTCAAGGGTACAAAAAAACATCCAACAGCACTTGAAATTGCAACACTTTTTGATTCAATCGGTGCAGAAAGTAACGCCTTTACAAGCAAAGAATACACGGGGTATTACATAAAATCTGCGTCACAGCACATTGATTTATCTTTAGACATTCTTTCAGATCTTCTTTCAAATATGCTTTTGGATGAGAAAGAAATTGATAAAGAACGAGGCGTAATTATTGAGGAAATTAACATGTATGAGGATAGTCCCATGCGAAAAATTGGGGACATATATGAAAACCTTATGTATGGAGATACACCTCTTGGCCGTGATATCTCAGGACCAAAAGATGTGATACGAAGCATTACACGGGCGGATTTTCTCTCATATATGAAGAGTCTCTACAGTGCTCATAATATGACAGTAGTTGTTGTTGGAAATTTCAAGGAAGAAGAAGTTCTGCCTCAAATTGAAAAGTATTTTGGGGGAATAGGAAGACATGATATTACAGGATTTGCACCAATTAAGGAGAGTCAAAATTGGCCCATTGTTACTATTAAAAATAAAAAGACTGAACAAGCACATTTTGCATTAGGGGTTCGAACGATTTCATTAAATGATGAGAAAAAGCGTTATCCCCTGGAAGTTCTGGCAACAGTTTTGGGTGGAGGAATGTCATCTCGGCTTTTTCAAGAAGTTCGGGAGGAAAGAGGACTCGCATATTATGTGAGAGCACATACTGATCATTATCTTGATGCAGGATATTTGGCTGCTTTTGCAGGTGTTGATCCAGGGAGAATCAATGAGTCAATTTCTATAACTTTTTCACAAATGAAAAAAGTTGCAGAAAAAATGGATATCAAAAAGGATGAGATAGACAAGGCAAAAGAGTATATGAAGGGACATTTTGTACTCGAGTTGGAAGACACAAGATCTGTCGCGATATATTATGCCATGCAGGAGCTTTTGGAGGAAAAAATGCTCAATCCTGAAGAAGAGATGGCAAAAATTGATGCAGTAACTGTTGAGGAAGTAGAAGCGGTTGCAAAAGAATTTCTTGATACGAAAAATTATTCCCTCGCGCTCATCGGTGATTTCGATGACCCCACACGGTTTGAAAAATTAATTTCATAACCTTACTTTTTAAGACTTAATTTTCTTTTTGGTATACTTCAATTACTGTGAATAGTGAATTGGATAATAGTCAACGGGTTCCAAAAGAAGAGACACATGCAGCGCTGGAATTTGACCAAGGACTTAGGGATTATAAGGAAAAAGTAGATGGGTTGGTAGAGCGTTTGGATTTAAAAGCTGGCTCGGCAAATGTATATGATATTCCGTTTCTTGATGGTGAGCCATCTGGGCCACCTGTGGTTTTAGCGCAAGGATTTGCAGTTCTTAATATTCCTCGTATTAGAAATATGTATGAGATAAGCAAATGCAAGAGGAGACTTCTCGCATTACATCCTGCCGGGCGCTATGGTGGAAATACTGAGAAGATTGAAGGTCAATATACAGAAGACGTTCGCCGTGCCCAGCAAATTATTGAAATTTTAGAGAGGAAGGGTGTGGGTAAAGTAGATCTTATTGGAAAGTCCGGAGGAGCTGCGGGATCTCTTATCGCAGCAATTCTCAGGCCTGATCTTATCCAAAATGTAGTTCTTTTTAATCCAAGCGGGATGGGTAAAGAAACAACTCTGGGAATTTCGAAAAAGTTTATTAGAAAAATGCAAAAACAAAGGAGTCTTATTCCAGCTGATCCAAAAGTTGATCCTACAATGCGTCAAGCACGGAATGAATTATTGTCGACAATTTTACCCAATCCAAAAAGAACAATTCAAGAAATTCAGGCATTTGCAGGGGCAGATGTGAATAGTCTTATGAGAAGTGCTGCGGAAAGTGGAGTTATGATATCTGTCATGGCTTCGGTGGATGATCAATATTTTCCCGTAGACAAGACTCTTGAAAGGCTGGGCGAGCTTAAAGCTCAAGGGACAGATCCATCTCCTTTTATTGGATTCTATTCAGTGCGAGGAATGCACGATGATGTTTTTGGTGATGATCCTATGAGAATAAGGCTTTGTATGAATGCTCTTGAAAATATGCGGTCATTGCGTCAGAAAAAAAACTTTTGGAATAAT
This sequence comes from uncultured Gammaproteobacteria bacterium, assembly GCA_964519355.1. Classification (GTDB taxonomy): domain Bacteria; phylum Patescibacteriota; class Microgenomatia; order Levybacterales; family GWA1-39-11; genus CAZBEA01. The sequence goes on from CAZFJW010000010.1 coordinate 18,106, forward strand.
ATGAGTGCTTAAAAGAGGAGACATGGTTTGAAAAATTGAGCAAGAGGGAATCTATTAAAAGTAAACAAAGCATACAGTATCAAGAAAAATGATCAGAATAAAAAATTAATAACATGCAGGCGTTAGCTGTTTTTCAAAAATAATTATAAATATGCATCAAATCCGCCTGGAGGGATGAATGTAGACTCGAAAGCAATGTTGCTCGAATTCTCAAGTTCCTCTTTTGTCATGATGTTTTTTTCCAGCAAAAATTGAAATTGCCTGTATAGATGAGCATCCTCAATGACCTCTGGCCAGTCAGTATTGATACAAAATTTGACTTTATTTTCAAGAAAAGTTCGTATTATAAATTCAAGTTCCTCGACATTTTCTACAGCTTTGGTTACAAGATTGGAAAAGGGGCAAATTTCAAGAACGACATCGCGTCTTGCAAGCTCTTTCATAAGTTTTTTATCATATGCTGTCTTTATTCCATGTCCAATTCGAGTAGGAGCAACGAATTCAAGTGCTTCCCAAATGTCATTTGAATCATTTACTTCTCCTGTGTGAACAGTTGTTCCAAGGCCAGCTTTTTTAGCTTTGGCAAAAAGATCTTTATAGTCTTTCATTCTAAAAGACTTTGCTGCAGGTCCGGCAACGTCAATACCAACAATTCCTCTTCTGTGGTATTTTATTGCTTTTTCAATTATGATCTCATTTTTCGGCACTGAAAATTCCCGTCCGATACAAAGAATTATTCCGGCTCTTAACTTTCGATATTCCAGCAGTGCCCGTTCCATTCCTCTGAGACTTGCCATAATTATATGGTCAAGGTCGAGTTCTCCTTCTCTGTTGTGCTTCATTGGATTATTGCGCAGTTCAATGAGCGTAATATTATTTCGATATGCTCCAGACATAATTTCGTACACTGCTTGGTCAACTGCAAAGGTGCCCGAGGAGAGAGGGTCAAGGAGGGGGTGATAAATTTTCTCAAAATATTCATTCAATGTCATTTTTTTACGCTCGGACAACATGACGTAATCTATAAATTCATGAAAATCTTTTTTAGGAAGTTTGAAGCCTTGTGCGTGTGCGATTTGCCAATAGACTGCAGGATTTATCGATGTTGCAAGGTGAGAATGGAGTTCGGCGAGCGGAAAATTTGGAAATGCAGTTTTGTTTTGATTCATGCTTTATTTTACACGAATGAGAATATCAAGACAAGATATTTGGCAAATTGGTTTGATCCAATTAATATTCGAAATGAATAATGTATCACTGCGATATAGTAAAGCCCTCTTGATCTATTGCATGGAAGTTTTCTACTATTGATAACACTATGAAGGGCACAAATAAAAAATGAATAAGTGTATTGGTAAGAATATAGTTTTTCAACCCGCATTGCGCGGGTTTTTTTGTACTTATGGCACGTATTGAAGATGGGTCTGGTTTTTCTTTTGACACTGGGAGAAATGCCGCTCAATTTGAAGGTCAACAATTTTTAAATTCACAAACAGAACAAGACATAACACACAATTGTGGAATCGTGGGAGTGTATTCTCAAGATGCAGACGTTGTTGCAATGGCACAAGTGGTTCTTTATGGACTGCAGCCAAGGGGGCATGAGGGAGCTGGAATGGCTGTGACTGACGGATATGAGTTTGTGGATCACAAGGCAGATGGATGGGTCAAAGATGCATTGCCAAAAGACGCAATCGAACAATTGAAAGCAATTAAACCAATTATTGCAATTGGTCAGGATAGATATTCAACTCAAGGGACTTTAAGCAAGCATGCTCTACAGCCTTTTGCTCAAGGTAATTTCTTTCTTGCACATAATGGAACACTTGCGAATGGCAGGATAATTGCCGAGCGCGCAAGAGAATTGGGATATCATGGCGATATGCATAGTGACTCGTGGGCTTTGTACCAGACTATTATAAGAGGAGAGGGGGAGACGTCAGAGGACAAAATTATAAATGCGGTTAGCCAAACAGAGCCTGCTTTTAGTCTTGTTATTTCAGATGGAAAGAGACTCTTTGGGATGAGAGATTATATGGGCGTTCGTCCTTTGGCTTTGGGTAGATTGTCAGGAGATAAGGGTTTTGTTCTTGCGTCTGAGCCCAATGCATTTCCGACAATTGGCGCATATTTTGAACGTGATATAAAGCCCGGTGAGGGGGTTGCTATAGATGAAAATGGAGTCGAAACTTTTTATCAAGATCCCAGAACCGAACGTGGGATAGAGTCTTTTTGTTCTTTTGAATACGTTTATATAGCAAGTCCAGACAGTAAAATTAACGGAAGATGGGTTGGGGAGATCCGATCAGACCTTGGCCGAAGACTCGCAAGGCGTGATATTGAAAATGGTTTTATTCCTGATGTTGTGGTTCCTGTTCAAAATTCAGGCTCAGCATATGCTGATGGCTATGCAGCAGAAATGGGAACTCATGTGCGCAAAGGTCTTGTAGCAAATTCATATGTGGGCAGAGTTTTTATTGAGCCAGGAGAGCGTGATGTTGCATCCCGAATCAAGCAAAGAGTAAATCCGCCGGTTGTATCGGGGAAAAAAGTAGCAGTTATTGATGACTCGATAGTCCGTTCAACAACGGCACGGCAGCTGCGTGAGGTTTTAATTAACTATCCCAAATTTATGGGCATGGCGCCTCCAGCAGAAATTCATATCAGAAGTGGAAGTCCTAAAATTATAGATCAGTGTTTTTTAGGTGTTGATATGGCAAAATCACGAGACGAACTTATTGCATACCGCAAACAGAGTGATGGAGAAATTGCTGAAGAATTAGGATTTGATTCGGTTGGGTATGCTGAAATGGAAGATCTTGTCGCTGCTATTCGGGGGGAGGATTTTGTACCGGCTCCACGTGAGACATTGTTTCAAGAAAACGGTCTTTGCGGAGGTTGTTACACAGGGCTTCACCCAGTTAGGACTGATCAGACTCTTGGGAAGTTTGAGTGATACCACGTGCGTATGTAAGAAGTTCTCCGTGGTCAAGCCATAGTGTTGCTACAACTGCCTCAAGAGGACTGTGAGTTGTATGGATTCGTGTAGCAAATGATGTTAGAGCTGGTTCGTCTGTGAATGATATCGTTGGTTCATATGGGATGCTGGCGAGTTCCATCCCAAAATCTTGAGCAGGACTAAATCGTGCAAGGACTGGAGTGTGTTCTGGGTTTTCACTAGGAAGAAGAATTTCTCCACCTCGTTCTAGAATTTGTGCTGTAATTTTTTCCAAAACCTCCCAGTCGCTTCTTGATTGAGCAGGTAATCCTTTAATCTGATCAATTTGAGCTTGAACTTCTTCGGTTCTTTTTGACCATTCTCCTGACGTAATGAGTGCTGGGATTGCTGCCATATTACCATTTTTAAGGAGGGCGATTGCATACTGGGCCAATGCTTCTTTTTCGGCTGCAATTTTGAGCTGGGCCTCTTCGCTCATTTGGGATTGGATTATTGATCCCGTTTCGTCAATTGTTTTTTTTGCTGCGTCTTGGGCGTTCATGAGTGTACGGCTCATTGTTCCGGCATGAAAAAGCCCCACAAGAGTATCGGCTATGCCTATAGGTTCAAGAAGTGGGGTGCAGTGTTCAATTTTTGTCATTCAGAGATTCTATTACTATAGGAATTTAAAGTCAAGCCTTGTTGGGGCGCACCATTGTGTTTGCAAGACCTATATTGGTTCGTTGTGCATGAATTCTTTGCTCAAGCGCAACACCTTTATGTTCATAAAAAGAAAAATTTTCATTATGTGCTGATCCTACGGCTACAACAGCACGAGTGTCAGGATCAAATGATGGAAAAACGATAACGCCGCCTACTTCATGCAGTTGAAGGCAGTTGTGTAAAAGTTTATTCCATTGTGGATCTTGACTGAATACTGGATTCTCATGAATTTGTTCCTGAACATGATCTTCAAAAAAATGGCCACTTGCCATAAGGAGTGGTAGTGCTTCAGGTTTTTTCTCACCAAGTAGATCTTGACCATGATCTGCTATAAGTTCGACAAGATCGCTTCTGAACTGGGCAATTTTTAGTATCAGCTCATAATGTTGTTTTGTGTGATCTCCTTGCTCGAATAACACCATGCCTTCATCCATATTTTCAAGAGGTCCGTTCAAGATGAGTCCTGCAACAGACTTGAATGTAAGTGGAGGCTCAGTGTTAACTAATTTCCTTGCTGCCTGGAAGGGTATTAGGAGTCTTTCTGGCATCTCTCGGCGCTCTTTGAATGCTGTGAAATTAATTGGGGATTGCTCAGTCATTGAAGAATTATACTATCTTATAGTAGATAAATCAAGATAAGAATGGGCTAGTTGTCCAAACTCTTCGTTGACATTTTAGGTCATTCCAAGTAGTATATTCTTTATGGAACAAACACTCGTAGTCGTAAAACCAGATGGCGTACAGCGCGGATTAGTCGGTGAAATTATCGGAAGATTTGAAAAAACTGGACTCAAAATTGTTGCAATGAAAATGATTTGGGTTGATAAAGAACTTGTCGGCAAGCACTATCCTGATTCACGAACAGAACTCCTAACAGGAATTGGCGAAAAAACTCTTAAAACTTATGCAGAATATAATAAAGATCCAAAGGCAGAACTTGGAACAGACGTTCCGCTAGAAATTGGAAAAATCGTAAATATGTGGAATATGGAGCTTCTAACATCAGGACCAGTAGTTGCAATGGTATGGGAAGGCAATCACGCAGTTGATAATGTCAGAAAATTAGTGGGAGCAACACTTCCAGTGTTCTCAGCACCAGGAACTATCCGAGGAGACTATTCTGTTGATTCACCCGTTCTTGCAAACCAAAAAAAGCGATCGGTAAAAAATCTTATTCACGCATCTGGCAATCAAGAAGAAGCACGATATGAAATTGATCTCTGGTTCCAAAACCACGAAATCCATTCCTACAAAAGAGCTGACGAAGAAGTCATGTTCTAAATCTTGGTTAGATCAAATTTTTAATTCTCACTTCACAAAAGTCATATAAATCGTTTTTTTATTTTTCACAGCTTTACATATATCTCCTAAATATATTACTCTTTCATGTATGACAGAAGTTGGTGAAGTGCCACAATTTGCCGATGTATTAGTGCGTCCAGGAAATACCCCGCCTCAACTAGAAAACATTGCAAGGTTTCTGGCGAGCGAGGATCTGAAAAGAGACAATACTCTTCCTGCTGTGCAGTATGAGACTTTGGCTGGAAACATTCCCAAATATTCAAAAGAGCTTCAATTAAAATACCCGCAAATTCCACAAAGTGTACTCGACTCAGTTATGAATATTACATTTGGACCTGTGAGAATTCCTGAAGGTGTGGGAGATTTTGCTGAGGGCAAAGAGTCAGAACCATTAAGAGAGGCATCTGCAAAAATGCAGCATGCATATGCTCATCATATTATTGCTGCCGGAAGATCTGGTACGGATCCAGCATACGCTAACGCAGTTTTTCCACGAATTGCGTTGATGGAATATCTGGCAAGAAGGCCCGCATTGAAAGAGAGGCAACTTTCGCAATTCTGGAGTGGTGTAAAGTCTGAAGTCGCAGTAATCAAGGCTTTGGAAAGAGCTGGATATAAAATTGAAATCCCAGATTATGTTCAGGAGACAACTGCTGGTCGTGCTGGGCAGGTTCTTGAGTGGGATGTTAGAAATGGAATAGATATGATTGCCTCGAAGAATGGCAATACTCTCCTTGTCGATTCAAAAGGCAGAGTATTTCTTCCAAATGGGAATATACGGACTGATGTAGAAGTTTTTGTTGAGCCTCAGAGAAATTTTCCGCCAGATCTTTCCAGAAGATTGTATAGAGATGTTGCAAGGGGAAGCGTTAAGCACGCAACTATTATAGTTCCCTCACATCACCATTATTTGTCAGGGATATCCAGCACAGATTTTAGTCTCGGTGACAAGTCTCTGGCATTGAGAGACTTTGCAACATCAGCAAGAGAAAGTGATATAATCGAGCAAGTTAGGGATATACAATTTAAAAAATGACAGAAGCAAAAGGACCAAGTGTTGAACAAACAGGAATTGATACAGGTGTTTTAGCCACCGAGATACCTGAAATGGCGATACTCGAAGAGTTGGCTGCTATGGCTGCCCGTGATTTGGGTATTCCAGAAAACGTATTGTCTGGTGAAGTTGTGCCAGAGCTTCCAAGTGCTGTAATCAATAAAATGCCGGTATCCGGTCAAACACCCCCCAAGCCAGCAGCTTAAGATTTAAATTCATCAAGTTCCAAAGCAGAATCAATATCAAACGTTGCAACTCGTGTTCTTTTAAGTGCTGAGAGATATCCTCCTGTACCTAATTTCTTCCCCAAGTCACGTGCAATAGCGCGAATGTATACTCCGGGTCCTGTTGCAATTTTGA